>NZ_CAMPPN010000008.1:0-189588 GCF_946900935.1 Stenotrophomonas sp. Marseille-Q5258 | reverse complement strand
CAGCAGTGGCGCGCCGGCCGGGGGGCGGGAAACCCTTGCGGGGACTGGGTGTTATGCAATTGCGGAACAAACTGTCCGGAATGTGCGGAGCGTTACCGGGCTTTTTGCCGCTGCGGGCAGCGCCTACCGTGGCGCTCCGATTCCACTGGCACTGCCCCGATGACCGTCTCCTCCCCTGACGCCCTTTCCGCTACGCCCCGGCTGCCTGCCGTGGATGCCCTGCTGCGCCAGCAGCACCACGACGCGCGCCTGGTGGGTGCGGTGGTGCTGGTACGCCGGCACGGCCAGCTGCTGCACGCCGATGCCACGGGCTGGGCGGATCGTGAGCAGCAGCGGCCGATGTCGCGCGGGACGCAGTTCCGCCTGGCCTCGGTCAGCAAGCCGATCGTGACGGCCGCAGCCCTGCGCCTGGTGGCGAGGGGCGTGCTGTCGCTGGACACGCCGGCCCATGCGCTGCTGCCCGACTTCCGCCCGGCGCTGGCCGATGGCACCCGACCGGCGCTGACGTTGCGCCATCTGCTCAGTCACAGCGCGGGTCTGGGATACCGTTTCCTGGAAACCGATGCCGACGGGCCGCTGGCGATGGCCGGGGTCAGCGATGGCATGGATGCATGCGCCCATAGCCTGCAGGAGAACGTGCGCCGGATCGCGCAGGTACCCCTTGCGTTCGCGCCGGGCCACGGCTGGCACTACTCGCTCGGGGTGGATGTGGCCGGGGCGATGCTGGAGGCGGCAACCGGCCTGCCGCTGGCCGAGATTGTCCGTGTGCAGGTCACCGCGCCGTTGGACATGCACGACACCGGCTTTCATACGGACACGCCGACGCGGCTGGCCACGCCCTATGTCAGCGATCAGCCACGGCCGCGCCGCCTGCGCGAAGGCGAGGTGGTGCCGGTGTTCGACGGCACGGTCGGCATCGCCTACAGCCTCGCCCGTGCCAGCGATCCGCTGGCATTTGCCTCGGCCGGTGGCGGCATGGTCGGCACGGCCGACGATGTGATGCGGCTGCTGGAGGCGCTGCGCGGCGAAGCGCACCGCGATTGGCTTGCGGCCACGCACGTGGCGGAGATGACGCGCGCACAGGTGGGTGAGCAGGGCCCGCCGGACCCGCCAGGCTGGGGCTTCGGGCTGGGCGTTGCGGTGCTGCGCGACCGGATCGCGGCAGCCACGCCGCAGGCCGACGGCAGCTGGCGCTGGGGCGGTGCGTATGGGCACAGCTGGTTCGTCGATCCGGCCTGCGGGCTGAGCGTGGTCGCACTGACCAATACGCTGTACGAAGGCATGCACGGCGCCTTCGTGGATCGCCTGCGCGACGCGGTGTATGCCGACTGCGCCGTGGCGGTGGCGCCATGAGCGCGCCGGCCGAGGCCTGTCAGGGCGTGGCAGCGACCGCAGTCACGCGGCTGCCGCTGGGGGGCCTGCTGGCCCTGGCCTGCGCGGGCTTTGTGACGATTCTGACCGAGGCACTGCCGGCCGGTCTGCTGTCGCCGATGAGTGTCGACCTGGGCGTGAGCCGGGCGCTGGTCGGACAGCTCGTCACCGTGTACGCATTGGGCTCGCTGCTGGCGGCGCTGCCGATGACCGCATTGACCCGGCGGCTCCCGCGTCGCCCGCTGCTGCTGGCTGCGATTGCCGGCTTCGCCGTGGTCAACACGCTTACCGCGCTGACCCACGACTACACGGTCATGCTGGTGGCGCGCTTCGTGGCCGGGATCAGTGCCGGTCTGTTGTGGTCGCTGGTGGCCGGCTATGCGAGCCGCATGGTGGTGCCGTCGCTGCAGGGCCGCGCGATCGCGGTGGCGATGGTGGGCACGCCGCTGGCGCTGTCGCTCGGCATTCCTGCCGGGACGTTGCTGGGGCAGACCATCGGCTGGCGCTGGGCGTTCGGGGTGATGTCGCTGATCAGCGTGGCGCTGCTGGTGTGGGCACGGCTGACGCTGCCCGCGCTGTCGGCGCCCGGTGCGGCTGCCCGCCAGCCGCTGCTGACGGTGCTGAGGCTGCCGGGGCTGCGCACGGCGCTGCTGGCGATGTTCCTGTTCGTGCTGGCGCACAACGTGCTTTACACCTACATCGAGCCGTTCGCAGCGTTGGCCGGCGCGGCCGGTTGGCTGGACCGGCTGCTGCTGGTGTTCGGCGTGGCGTCGCTGGTGGGGATCTGGATCACCGGCGTGTGGGTGGATCGCGGCCTTGGCCTGCTGGTGGTGGCGAGCACGCTGGGCTTCATCGTGGCCGCCCTGGCGCTGGCCTGCTGGCCAGGTTCGCCGACGGTGCTGGTGGCCGCCACGGTGGTGTGGGGCCTGGCCTTCGGCGGCGTGGCGACGCAGTTCCAGACGGCAGTGGCGCGGCGCGCCGGTGAGGCGGCCGACATCGCGCAGTCGTTCGTGGTGACCGGTTGGAACCTGGCGATCGCGCTGGGTGGGGTGGCCGGTGGCGTGATGCTGGAGACGGTGGGCGAACGCTGGCTGCCGGTGGCGCTGTTGGCGGTGCTGGTGGCGGCGTTGGCGGTGGTGCTGCGACAGCCACGCGCCTGGCAGCCGGTGCTGCCGTGACGCCTGCGGAGCGGGCGATCGCGCACCGGTATGCTGGTCGGCATCGACCGGGAGGAGATGCAGGTGCAGCGAGGTTTATGTAGTGGATGGGGGCTGGCGCTGCTGTGCATGGCCGGCCTGGCGCAGGCGGCCACGCCGGACCGTCGCATCGCGATGACGATCGACGACCTGCCGTGGCAGCGGCTGGACACACGTGCCGAACCGGAGCTGGCCGAGCGGCACGCGCAGTTGATGGCCGCGCTCAACGCCACAGGCATCCCGGTGGTGGGCTTCGTCAACGCGGGCAAGCTGGTCGAGCAGGGCGAGGTGGTGCCGGCGCGCGTGCAGATGCTGCGCGACTGGCTCGACGCCGGTGCCGAGCTGGGCAACCACACCTGGGGTCACGTCGATCTGCACGCGGTGGGCCTGCCAGCGTATACGCAGGACATCCTGCGCGGCGAAGACACGCTGCGGCCGCTGCTGGCCGAGCGCGGGCAGTCGCTGCGCTGGTTCCGCCATCCGTACCTGCGCGCCGGCCGCTCGCCGGCACAGCGCGACGCGCTGGCGGCATTCCTGCAGGAGCACGGGTACCGCATCGCCCCTGTGACGGTGGACAACAGCGAATGGGTCTGGGCGTTCGCCTACGACACGGTGCGGGTCAGCGACCTGCCGCCGGCCGAACGCGAGGCGCGGCTGGCGCAGCTGCGTCGCGGCTACATCCCCTACATGCTGAACAAGCTGGACTACTACGAAGCGCAGTCGCAGCAGCTGCTCGGCCGCCTGCCGGCACAGGTGTGGTTGATGCACGCCAATGCGCTGAACGCGGCAACGTTCGAGGACCTGGTGGCGGCCACGCAGCGCCGTGGCTACCGCTTCATTTCGCTGGAGCAGGCCCTGCAGGACCCGGCCTACCAGCACGCCGATGGCTACAACGGCGACAGTGGCATCAGTTGGATCCATCGATGGGCGATGGCCGATCACGTGCCGCGCACGTTCCATGCCGGTGAACCGGTGGTGCCGCGCTGGGTGCAGGCGTTGGCCGGAGTGGACGCCGACTGAGCCCGGCAGTGGCCTAGTCGGTGATGCTGTGGTTTGGGTTCTGCATGTTCTCGCGGGCCTTGCCGTACTGTTCCTTGCGCTGCCAATGGAAGGCGGCGAAGGCCTCCGGTGGCAGCGGTTTGGAGAACAGCCAGCCCTGACCGAACTCGACCTGGCGCGATTGCAGGTAGGCGAGCTGGGCAGGTGTTTCCACCCCCTCGGCCACGGTGAACAGGCCCAGCGTTTTCGCCATGTCGATGATGTGCGAGGTGACCGGGCTGGTGGCGCTGTCGGTGCCGATGGCATCGATGAAGGACTTGTCGATCTTCAAGGCATCCAGCGGCAACTGCTGCAGGTACTGCAGGCTGGAATAGCCGACGCCGAAGTCGTCGATGGCCACGCAGTGCCCGGCGCGGCGCGTGGCGGCCAGGCTGTTGCGGGCGCGCTGGATGTCGATGAAGCCGCGTTCGGTGGCCTCCAGCCAGATCTGCTGGGGATGGATGCCCGTCCCCTGCAGCTTCTGCGTCAGCACCTTCAGTGCGCGGCCGCTGCTGACGTCCTCGGCGGCGAGATTGATCGCGATGTGGGCGCTGCGGTCCTGTACCAGCAGGTCGCGCATGTCGGCGATGACGTTGTCCATCACCTGGTCGGTCAGCGCCTCGATCAGGCCGGTATCCTCGGCCAGCGGGATGAACAGGTCCGGGCGCACCAGGCTGCCGTCGGGCCGCTGCCAGCGCACCAGTGATTCGGCACCGATGCAGATGCCGGTGTCCAGCTCGATGATGGGCTGGTAGTGCATGAAGAACTCGCGCCGCCGGACCGCCGTGGCCAGCTCGGCGCGCAGCGACAGACGTCGGCGCGACAGCCACACCGCCAGGGCGATCGCGGCGGCAGCGCCAAGCGCGCCGGCCGGGGCGAACTGCCAGAGCAGCGGGCGGATGCTGGCCACCAGAGGGGTGCGTGGCGCCGTGGCGATGGCCAGCCACTGCTGGTCCTGGGCGGTGGCAAACAGGGTGCGTGCATCCATGCCGCTGCGTGGCGAGCGCAGCAGATCGAGCATCAGCTGCGGATCGGCGATCGGCTGATGGGCGATCAGGCGTCCGTCCGGGCTGGCCACGGCCAGGCGTACGTCCGGGTCGGTGATGACGTCAACCAGCCGTTCGGGGTTCATCAGGATGTCGTAGCGGCCGTAGTACAGGGCCAGCAGCGGCACGCCATTGCCGGCCAGCGGGCGCACGTCGAGCTTGATGCCGACGCCGTCGGCGGTGAGGTGGTCCGGCTCGGGGCGGCGGATCGGCGCCTCCATCGGCCCCCAGGAGGTGCAGATCAGCCGGTCGTCCTGGAAATAGCCCATCTGCTCGGCCGAGACGGTATTGATCACCAGGCCGCGCATGAGTTGCAGGTGGGCCGCCGAGCAGGGTTCGAGCGTGCTGGCATTGGCCTGGCGGAGAGCGGTCAGCCCGGCTTCGTAGGCGCGGTGGGCGCGCAGCAGGGTCCGTTCGGCCGTGAACTGCAGCCGATCCCGCGCGGCATCGTTGGCGCGATTGACGTTGAAATAGAGCAGGGTGGCCATCGGCACGAGCGCGCCCAGCAGGGCGAACAGCACGGTGACGGCGATGTTCCGGGTGCGGTTCAAGCAGACCTCGTGCCAGCCGGCCCGTGGCCTGGAAGCCCTATCTCACCACCTGCGCGCACGGAAAGGAACAGGAAAACCCCGCGTTCGTGGTCGGACAAGGCCCAGGCGGGTCTCCGCCACGGCAGCAGCGGGTGAAACCCGACAGCCGCGCGCACTGCGGCCACCGCGGGCACCTCGCACCTGATCCGGGCGGGCGGCCGCGCGGGCCGTCTTCGAGGGTCAGAACACCGCCGGCGCAGCCTCTCCAACGGCATCGGCACCCGACCGCCATCGGTACCGGCCTGTTCCGGGGCTCGGGCAGGACCATCAGCCTGGCCGGCCCGCCCATCGTGCCGGTCTCCCTGATCACCGGCGATGCTGTCCTTGGTGAGGCGGTCTTCGCGCCCGGCGTGACGCTGCGCGGGCCTGCCCTGATGCCGGGACCGGCATTCACCTTCGGTTCGCAGCCGTGGCCGGATGATCGCGCCGCACGACTGACGTGCCCCGCACCGAGCCCATGAACCTGTCCCTGCCCGCCGCGCTGGTTGTGCTGCTGTTGCTGATGCCCGGTGTTGCAGGCGCGCGCACGGTGTATCGCTGCGTGCAGGGCAATACGGTGAGCCTGGCCACCGCGCCCGAGCCGGGGTCGACATGCACCCCGCGGCAGATCGACGACAACGCGGTGCAGACCCCCAACCTGTGGGGAAACATGGGGGTCTTCAGCGGCACCCTGTATGAGCGCGAGCAGGACGGCACGCGGGTCTACTCGACCCGCAATCTGCCCGGCTCGCGGGTGTTCCTGAAGTTCACCGTTGCCACGCCGCCGGGCGAGCCCGCGCATGAAGGGCTGGGCAAGGTCGGTGCGCCGCAGTTGAACCGGCATGCCAGGCAGTTCAAGGCCGCCGCGAAAGCCACCGGGGTGGACGATGCGTGGCTGCGGGCGATCGCGCACGCCGAGAGTGGTTTCGATGCCGGCGCGGTATCACCCAAGGGGGCGCAGGGCGTGATGCAGCTGATGCCCGATACGGCCACCGAGTTCGGCGTGGCCGATCCACTGTCGGCCGAGCAGTCGATCAACGGCGGCGCGCGCTACATGAAGACGCTGCTGCGCCGCTACAACGGCGACCGCGTGCTGGCCGCTGCGGCCTACAACGCGGGCATCGGTGCAGTGACGCGTTACAAGGGCGTGCCGCCCTACGCCGAGACGCTGGCCTACGTGGAGAAGGTCAGCGCGCTGTATGTGCGGTACCGCGAGGCAATGGGGTTCCGCGTGGAAACGCCGGCGAAGTAGGCTGGCGAGCCGCGCGGCACCGCTCAGCGGGTCGGGTTGGAACCAAACAGGTCAACGCGTTCGATACGGCCAACCGCCTGCACCGCGGCACGCACGTCGGCACGCTGCTTGAGCTGGCGCCAGCGCTGGTCGCGCACGGCATCGCCGGGCAACGACGGCAAGGTGCGGTAGTTCTGCAGCGACACCAGCGCATCGCCGCGCTCCTCCGGGGCGCGCAGCTTGGCGATCAGGCGGGCCGCCGCCTCGTCCATGCGATTCTCTTCAAGCAGGACGTCGAGCAGGATCAGGTCGGCGTCGTCGGGATGGCCCAGCAGCCAGTCGCGTGCGGCATCGCCCTGGGTGCGGTCGTCCAGCTGGCGGAACGCAATCAGGCGCAGCCAATGGCGTCCGAACTCCCAGAAGCCCAGCTCCGCCGGCAGCACTGCCAGGGTATCCAGGCCCTGCTGCGGTCGCTGCAGCGACATCTGCCAGCCAGCGAGCAGCAGGTGCTGAACCGTGTTGGGCGCGTCTGAATCGTGGAACCGCAGGGCCTGCGTCTGAGTGGCCAACGCCGCGTCCATCTCGCCCAGACGCCGCTGCGCGCCTGCACGGTAGGACAGCAGCCACGCCAGGTTGTCGGCGCCTTCGTAGGTGCGCTGCGCCGTCGGGTCCTGCGCCTGTACCGATGCGGCGATGCTGTCGGTCATGGCGATCACGGCAGCGTTGTCGCCGGTCATCAGCAGGGTGTCGGCCATGCGCACCGGCAGGACACCTTCCTCGGGCCGCAGCAGTGCGGCCACGCGCAGGGCGTCGGTATGGCGCCGTGCCGCCAGCGCCGGATCGAAGCGTGGGCTGGCGCGGTCAACGACCCGGTCGAACCGCTTGTCGCTGCGCAGCGCGATCAGCTGGACCGGGTCATCGATGCGCGCGATGGTGTCGGCCAGCCGATCCTGCTCGCCGGCCTCGGCCTGCAGCGTGGCCAGCGAGCGCCACAGGCGTGCCGGCTCCGTCCCTTTGTTCTGCCATTTGCGATCGAACAGCGCCTGCAGCAGGGTACGGCGGGTGGCGGGATCGTCTTTCAGCTGATGCAGCAGATAGCCGATCAGATCGACGTCGATATCGTCGTTGAAGCGGTCGGTAAGCTGCAGCGAACGGGCCAGGCTGAGGGCGGCATCGCGCGGCTTCTGCTGCTGCACCTGCAGGCGGCCGAGCAGGTACACGGCACGGGGATCGTCGTCGCGCGCGGCCAGCGCCGTACGCAGGTAGCGCTCGGCATCGGCCTGCTGCCCGCTCTTCAGCGCGGTCATGCCGGCCGCCACCCAGGCATCCTGACGCGCATCTACCGGCACCTGGGACAGTGCCGGGTCGGCGAGCACGCGCTCGAACACGATCATTGCGCCGAGCGTGTCGCCGCGATCGGACTGCATGATCGCCTCGGCTACCGAATCGACCAGACGCTGTGCATCCGCATTGAGCGGCGTGTCGGAGGCAACGCTGATGGCGGCCGACGCAGCGCTGCTGGCCGCCAACGCGAGCAGCAGTGCAAGAGCATGACGACGCAGGGGCATGGTGGGGTCCTTCCGTGGCAACAACAGGGATTGAACCCGGGATGGCCGATCGGCACAAGTCGCGCGTGTGCGCCACTGACGATGCGGCGGGTTTGCATGCGCGCGTGGAGCGACTATCGTCGTGGCCCCGACATCAGACAGGAAGCGGCATGGCGCGTGCGTACTGGGCAGCAGGAATCGCCGTGGTCACGGCCGCGCTGCTGGCGTGGACCTTTCTGGACGCGCCCGCGCCGCCCGCGCCTCCGCCGGGTCCGCCGCCCACCGTGCTGGGCTGGACGGCGCGGATCGAGGCGCTGGCCGGCGACGGTGTCGCCGGTGCGCGCGAAGGTGCGGGCATGCAGGCCCGCTTCGCCGATCCGAACGGGATGGCGGTCGATGCGCAGGGCGTGGTGTACGTTGCCGATGCCGGTGACAACAACCGCATTCGCCGCATCCATCCGGATGGTCGCGTAGACACATTGGCGGGTCAGGGGGAAGGCTGGCGCGACGGCCCGGCGCTGCAGGCACAGTTCCACACGCCGTCGGCGATCGCGCTGGACGCCGCTGGCACGGTGTACGTGGCCGACACCGGCAACCATGCGATCCGGCGCATCGGCCGCGATGGCACGGTCAGCACATTGGCGGGCGATGGCCAGCGTGGCTTCCGCGACGGCCCGGCGGGCCAGGCCCGCTTCGATGCGCCGATGGGCGTGGCGGTGGATGCCGGTGGCCGCGTGTTCGTGGCCGACACCTACAACGACCGCATCCGTGTGATCGAGACCGACGGCCAGGTGCGCACGCTGGCCGGTGGCGAGGTGCCCGGTCACATCGACGGCGCCGGCATCGGTGCACGGCTGGATACGCCGGTGTCGCTGACGTTGGATGGGCAGGGCAACCTGCTGATCGCCGATCTTTTCAACAATGCGATCCGCCAGCTTGCCCCGGATGGCACGCTGACCACCCGCGTCGCCAGCGGCGGCCTGCTCAGTGGCCCGTTGTCGATGGCGGTGACCCATGACGGGGTGATCTACGCCAGCGACATCAACGGCAGGGTGGTGCAGATCTCGGCACACGGCCATCAGCTTGCGCTGGCCGGTGTTCCGCCGCAGCCGCGCTTTGCACGCCCGACCGCGCTGGCGCTGGACGCCGAGGGGGGGCTGTATCTCGCCGATGCGGCCGCCTACCGCATACACCGGCTGCGTGCGCTGGGAGAGGGGAAGGTCGCGCCACCGGCCCTGGTCGGCCCTGCGCCGGACGCGCCGTTGCCGGCCACCGGCGGGCGCTGGCCGCTCGCCCCGCAGGATGGCTGGCACGAAGTGGTGGGCACGCTGGGCGAAGTACGCGGCAACTTCAGTGGCGAGAGCCGCCACCACCTGCACGGCGGTTTCGATATCCGTGGCGATGTGGGCCAGCCGGTGCTGGCGATTGCCGACGCCAAGGTCAGCAGCCCGGCCGCAAGCTGGGCAGTGGGTGGGCAGGGCGAAGGTCTGGCGCTGGACACGCTCAAATACATCCACATGAAGGTCGGGCGCGATCCGCGCGACCGCCCGCTGGATGCGCGCTGGCAGCAGCTGCGGGATGCGGACGGCAACCTGGAACGCATCCGCGTGCGGCGCGGCACGCGCTTCCAGGCGGGCGAACCGCTGGGCAGCATCAATCGCATGGCGCATGTGCACCTGAGCGTGGGCGCCAGCGGGTTCGAACGTAATGCCGTGGCGCTGGGATTTGTCCACTATGCCGATACGGTGGCTCCGCGCATGACGGCGGTGAGCCTGCTGGATGATCTGGAGCAGCCGCTCGCCGCCGGTGCCGACGGTCGCGTGGCAGTGCCACGGCAGGGGCCGGGCGTGCAGATCGTGGTGGAGGCGTGGGACCAGGTGGACCGCAACCTGCCACGGCGCCGGTTGGGCCTGTACCAGGTCGGCTACCAGATTCTCGACGCGCAGGGACACCCCCTGCCGGGCTACGAGCAGCCCCGCTTCAACATCGTGTTCAACCGCATGCCGCCGCAGGACAGTGCCACCGTGGTGGCCTATGCACCGGACAGCGGCATCACCGTGCATGGCAGTGCGGTGACCCGCTTCCGCTACCTGGTCACCAATACCGTCCGCGACGGGCTGGTGGAGACCGGACGCTGGCAGGCCGATGCGCTGCCGGCGGGCGACTACGTGATCCGTGGCAGTGCGCGCGACTACAGCGGCAACGAGGCGACCGGCCCGCGCGACCTGAAGATCACGCTGCTGCCCTGAACTGGCATCTCAGGCGCCGACGCGCTCGCGCTCGGCGTCCATGTCCGCCAGCGGCCGCACTTCGATGCTGCCGAAGCGCGACCACGGGAACTGCTGGGCGATGCGCATCGCCGCGTCGCGGTCGGGGGCGTTGATCAGGTTGAAGCCGGCCAGCAGTTCGCGGGTTTCAGCGAAGGGGCCGTCGGTGATCCGCGACTGGCCCTGGCGCACGCGAACCGTCTGCGCGCTGGCAACCGGTTCGAGCTTCTGTGCCAGCACCAGCGTGCCCTCGGCCTGCAGGGCATCGGCATGCTGCAGGCAGTCGTGCATCAGGCGATCGTACTCCTCGCCGGGCAGGGCCTGCAGCAGGCTTTCGTCGATATAGATCAGCAGCAGGAACTGCATGGCCGGGTCCGTGTCGGCAGGGGGTGTCCATGATGCCCCAGACGCCGCAACGGCCGTGTTGCAACGCCGCAGCGGATGCCGCGCCCGGCCGCTCGAGCGCCGGTTGCCAAGAGGCCCCGCAAGCTGCGGCAGCGCGGGCGGAGACATCAGGCGCTATCCGCAACGGCCCTTGGACCAGGACGCCCTCCCGCTGTCGGCAATGGCCTGAACAGGCGGAGGGAAAGGAAAGACGAATTTCTTTTCGCCGACGTGTCGATTTCCGCCCCGCTGCGACGTTGTATCCATGAAGGGCCCGCCAACCGGACCCGCACCGAAGGAGACACCGATGAAAGTCATGGTACTGGTCAAGGCGAGCGCGGCGACCGAAGCCGGTCAGATGCCGACCGAGGAGGAGATCCGCGCGATGGGCGCTTACAACGAACAGCTGGTGCAGGCCGGCATCATGCTGGCCGGGGAGGGCCTGCACCCCACCTCGCGCGCCCGGCGCGTCGCCTTTGGCACCGATGCGCCACGGGTCATCGACGGCCCGTTCGCTGAAACCCGCGAACTGGTCTGTGGATTCTGGCTGTGGCAGGTGCGCTCGCTGGACGAGGCCACCGAATGGCTCACCCGCGCCCCGTTCGCCGCCGGCGATGTCGTCGAGCTGCGGCCTGTTCTCAGTGCCGAGGATTTCGGTGCGGCCTTCACTCCCGAACTACAGGCGCAGGAACAGCGTCTGCGCGACCAGATCGGCAACGCCGGCTGACCATCCCCCCGCATCCCCTGGAGCATTCCCATGAAACTGATTCCGTTCCTGAGCTTCAACGGCCAGACCCATGAGGCGATGGCCTTCTACGCCAAGGTTCTCAACGGCAAGGTCACCTCGGAAATGAAGTACCGCGACATGCCGCCGATGGAGAACACCGACGGCTGCGGCGAGATGCCGCCGGAGACCCTGGACCACGTGGCGCACAGCCAGCTCGAGGTAGGCCAGGCCATCCTGATGGCCGCCGACAGTCCGTCGGGCGCGGGTGAGGGCAGCACGACCATCAACATCGACGTCGCGTCGGTGGACGAAGCCGAGCGCGTGTTCGCGGCCCTGGCCGAGGGCGGCGAGGTCAGGATGCCGATCGGCGAGACCTTCTGGGCGCATCGCTGGGGTTTCCTGATCGACCGCTACGGCAAGCCGTGGATGGTCAACTGCATGAAACAACCCTGATCTCCCACCAAGGATACCGACCATGACCGATTCGCCGCAGATGATCTTCGTCAACCTGCCGGTGCGCGACCTGGAGGCCTCCAAGGCCTTCTTCGCCGCGCTGGGCTACACCTTCAACCCCACCTTCACCGATGACAACGCCGCGTGCATGGTGGTGAGCGACAGCATCTTCGTCATGCTGCTGGTGGAGTCGTTCTTCACCCAGTTCACCCACAAGCCGATCAGTGACGCGCGCGCGCAGACCGAGGTGATCACCGCGCTGTCCGCACCCAGCCGCGCGGCGGTGGACGCCACGTTGGACAAGGCACTCAAGGCCGGCGCCAGCGAACCGCAACCGGCACGTGACTACGGCTTCATGTACCAGCGTGGCTTCCAGGACCTCGACGGTCACCTGTGGGAGGTCGCGTACATGGAGGGCCAGCCGGGATGAGCCGCCCGGTGGCTTGTGCGATGCGCGGGGCGATGCTCTGATCGGCGGCATGGACACTGCTCTGACGCACCGGCTGGACACCCTCTGGCGCATGGAAGCGCCGGCCCTGATCGCACGCCTGACCCGGATGCTGGGCGGCGATGTGGGGCGTGCCGAAGAACTGGCCCAGGACACCTGGCTGGCCGCGCTGGAGCGCTGGCCGCAGCAGGGCGTTCCAGACAACCCCGGAGCGTGGCTGATGACCACCGCGCGCAACCGCGCCATCGACGTCCTGCGCCAGCACCAGCGGGTGGCGGGCCAGCATGCACAGTGGGGCAGCGCGCTGGAACCTCAGCCGCTGCCCGCACCGGATGACACCGCCGCGCTGGAAGATGACATCGGCGATGACCTGCTGCGGCTGATGTTCGTGGCCTGCCACCCGGTCCTCGCCGCCGATGCACGGGTGGCGCTGACCCTGCGCCTGCTGGGCGGCCTGACCACCGATGAAATCGCCCGCGCCTTCCTCACCCCCGAGCCGACCATCGCCCAGCGCATCGTGCGGGCCAAGCGCACCCTCGCGCAGAAGCAGGTGCCGTTCGAAGTGCCCCGGCAGGCTGCCTTGCCCGAGCGGCTGGCGTCGGTGCTGGAAGCGGTCTATCTGATCTTCAACGAGGGTTACACGGCAAGCGCCGGCGATGACTGGATGCGGCCGGCGCTGTGCGAGGAAGCGCTGCGCCTGGGGCGGGTGCTGGCGCATCGCCTGCCCACCTGGCCGCAGGTGCACGGCCTGCTGGCCCTGATGGAGCTGCAGGCGTCGCGTACCGCCGCACGGACCACGGCCGAGGGTCGTCCGGTCCTGCTGCCCGACCAGGACCGCACGCGCTGGGACTGGCTGCAGATCGCGCGCGGCCAGGCGGCACTGCGGCAGGCGCAGGCACTGGGTGGCAGCACTGACGCGTACGTGCTGCAGGCGGCCATCGCCGAGTGCCACGCCGGCGCGCGACGCGCGCAGGACACCGACTGGCCGCGTCTGGCCGCGTTGTACGCCACGCTTGCCCATCATCATCCCTCTCCGGTGGTGGAGCTCAACCGGGTGGTGGCGGTGGCGCGCGCGGACGGTGCCGAGGCGGCCTGGGCGCTGCTGCAACCGCTGCAGGACGATCCACGCCTGCGTGGCTACGTGCCGCTGGCGGCGGTGCGTGGCGATGTGCTGCAGCAGCTGGGGCGCCCGGCCGAAGCGCGGGCGGCGTTCGAGGAAGCCGCCGCGTTGACCGCCAATGCGCGCGAAAAAGACCTGCTGCTCGCACGCGCGGCCGCCCTGTAGACCGGCACTGCCGCAAACCGCGTCGGCTGTCCTACACTCGGGCGATTGTCGTCCCGTACTGAGGTGCAGCGTGAAGCGAGTGGTAATCAGCCTGTTGGCGTTGTCGGTGTCGTCGGCCCTGATGGCGGCCACCCCCAAATTCGATGGCGCGCGGATCTCCGCCGACGTCAAGGAACTGGCATCGGACGCCTATGAGGGCCGCTCGCCGGCCACCGCCGGTGAAGAAAAAACCGTCGCGTTCCTGAGCAGGCAGTTCGCTGCGGCCGGCCTGCAGCCGGGCGGCGACCTCAAGGACGGCAAGCGCCTGTGGACCCAGGCCGTGCCGCTGCTCAAGGGCGATATTGTGGGTACCCCGACCCTGTCGCTGAGCAGCAAGGGCACGCCGCAGGCCCTCAGCCAGGGCAAGGAAATCGCCGTGCGCGCGGCCATGAACGGCGCCAGCGAAGTGGATATCCGCAACGCGCCGCTGGTCTTCCTCGGCTACGGCGTCAAGGCCGATGAGCGCAACTGGGACGACTTCAAGGGCGTCGACCTGAAGGGCAAGATCGCCGTGGTGCTGATCAACGATCCCGACTTCGAGACCGGTCAGGGCGATTTCGACGGCAAGGGCATGACCTATTACGGCCGCTGGACCTACAAGTACGAGGAAGGCGCACGCCAGGGCGCGCTCGGCGTGCTGATCGTGCACGAGACCGCACCGGCGTCGTACGGCTGGGCCACCGTGGCCGGCTCCAACACCAACACCATGTTCGATGTGGTCCGCGACAGGCCGGCCGAGGCGCATCCGCTGCTGGAAGGCTGGATCCAGCGCGATCTGGCGGTCGAACTGTTCAAGCGTTCCGGCCTGGATTTCGAGGCGCTCAAGAAGCAGGCGCAGACCCGCGACTTCAAGCCGGTGGAACTGAAGGGTGAAACCTTCTCGGCAAACTACGCGGTCAAGACCGAAGTGATCACCTCGCACAACGTGGCCGCCCGCCTGGAAGGCAGCACGCGCCCGGACGAGACCGTGGTCTACAGCGCGCACTGGGATCACATCGGTGTGGGCAAGCCCGATGCCAACGGCGACACCATCTTCAACGGCGCGCTGGACAACGCCAGCGGCACCGCCTCGCTGATCGAGCTGGCGCGCGGCTTCGCCAAGGGCAAGCGCCCGGAGCGCTCGGTGCTGTTCCTGGCGGTGACCGCCGAAGAAAAGGGCCTGCTGGGCTCGGAGTACTACGCCAGCCATCCGCTGTACCCGCTGGCCAAGACGGTGGCGGTGATCAACATGGACGGGATGGCGCCGTTCAGTCCGTCGCGCGATTTCGGCATCTACGGCTCGGCCAAGCTGGAACTGCTGGACCAGCTCAAGGACGTGGCCAAGGGCTGGGATATCCGCTACACCCCCGATCCCAAGCCGGAAGCCGGCCTGTTCTTCCGTTCCGATCATTTCCCGTTCGCCAAGCGCGGTGTGCCGGCGGTGTCGTACTCGGCGGGCCAGGACTGGGTGGACGGGGGTGTGGCGGCCGGCAAGAAGGCCTCCGACGATTACACCGCCAAGCGCTACCACCAGCAGGGCGACGAATGGCAGCCGGACTGGACCTTTGCCGGCGCGGCACGCGATCTGGAAGTGCTGTACACGCTGGGCAACCAGTTGGCCAACTCGAACGCCTGGCCGAACTGGAGCGCCGATTCGCAGTTCCGCGCCCCGCGTGACGCCAGCGCGGCCGAGCGCAAGTAACGCGGCACGCCCCGCCGGTCCCGCCGGCGGGGCATCCCGGCAGGCCGGCCGCAGGTCGGCTGTCGTGGCAACCGTTCCGACAGCCAGACCCGGCTGATCCCGCTTCATCCTCCCGATTCCCGGCTTCGTCGCATGCGGCTTGTCCTTGCGGGCGGCAGGGCTATGCTCGCTTCACCCCTTTGCCGGAAACGCCGCCGTGCTTGCCAGTCTCGCTCTGATCGTCCGCATTCTGTTGGCCTGGACCGCCGCGGTCATCGTGGCCGGCTTCGTCTGGAGTGGCATCTTCAGCGGCATGCGCGACGGCCCTGGCTGGGTGTTCGGGCTGCTGGCGATGTTCCTGATGGTGACCGCTCTGGGCAGCTGCATCACCCACATCCGCCGGGTGTGGCTGGTGGCCGGACGCCTGGACGGCACCACCCTGTCCAGCCGACAGCGCCGGCAGATCGAACTGCCGATGGATGCCGGCCCGGCCTTTGCGCTGGTCGAGGCGGCGCTGGCCGAGCTGCCCCGCGTGGAAGACATGGAGAGCGCTGCCGGCAGCCTGCAGGTGCGCGCCTACGTGCGCCGTGTCGACCCCTACAACGGCCGCCCGCCGTCGCGCTGGAATCTGCCCGCGCGCCTGGCGATCAAGCGCAACAGCGTACTGGCCACCGTCACGCCGGGGCAGGGCACCAGCAGCGTGACCCTGCTGTTCGAACCCGACGCCGGTGTGTGGGCCGACCTGCTCGCCGTCGATGAAGGCAGCAACTACGAGAACGCCGAAGCAGTCGGGCGTGCGATTACCCGCCGCGTCGCCGAGCAGCGCCGCGACGAACAGGCCGCCGCTGCGCAGACCGCGACCGAGAAGGAACTGAGCGTGGCGCGGTTGAACCTGCTGCACGCGCAGGTGGAACCGCATTTCCTCTACAACACGCTGGCCAACGCCCAGGTGTTGACCCGCACCGATCCGCCGCGCGCGGACCAGATGCTGGGCCACCTGATCCAGTACCTGCGCAGCTCGCTGCCCCGCGTGGACGAGTCGATGTCCACGCTGGGCGTGGAACTGGAGCGTACCCAGGCGTACCTGGAGATCCTGAAGATCCGCATGGGCGCACGCCTGCTGCTGCAGGTGGACGTGCCGCCGGCACTGAACGTGCTGCCGCTGCCGTCGATGGCGCTGCAGACCCTGGTGGAGAACGCCATCAAGCACGGCCTGGAACCCAAGCCCGGCGGCGGCACGGTATGGATCATCGCGCGTGCCTTCGATGACCATGTCACCCTGACCGTGGCCGACGACGGATTGGGCTTCGGCCACACCACCAGTGGCACCGGCATCGGGCTGAAGAACCTGCGCGAGCGCCTGCGCCTGACCTGCGGTGAACACGCCGGTGTCGCGATCGTGGCCAACTTCCCCAGCGGCGTGGCGGCCACCATCACCCTGCCGTATGACGCACGCGAGGCAATCCATGCAGCTTGATGCCCTCATCGCCGAAGACGAAGACCTGCTGCGCCAGTCATTGGTCAGCCAGTTGCAACGCCTGTGGCCGGACCTGCGGCTGGTGGCCGAATGCGAAGACGGCGCCAGCGCGCTGGAGCGGTTGGCGGAGCTCAAGCCGGACCTGGCGCTGCTGGACATCCGCATGCCCGGCATCAGCGGTATCGAGGTGGCGCGCGCGCTGCCCGAGATCAGCCCGCGCACCCAGGTGGTGTTCGTGACCGCCTATGACCAGTACGCCATCGATGCGTTCGAGCAGGGCGCGGTGGACTACCTGCTCAAGCCGGTCAGCGACGAGCGCCTGCTGGCCACGCGCGAGCGCATCCTCACCCGCATGCAGGCCGGGCGCCCGGACAGTGCGATGCTGGAACAGCTGCTGCAGCGGCTGGGCCAGCAGCCGGCGGCACGGTCCACGGCCCCGCCGCTGGCCTGGATCACCGCCAGCAACGGCCGCGATACTCACCTGATCATGCTGGAGGACGTGGTGTACTTCCGCGCCGACAGCAAATACACCACGGTGGTCACCGCGCAGGGCGAAAGCCTGCTGCGCACGCCACTGCGCGAGTTGCTGGAGGTGCTGGATCCGCAGCGCTTCCGTCAGGTCCACCGTTCCACCATCGTCAACATGCAGGCGGTGGCGGCGGTGAGCCGTGATGACACCGGACGGGGCCAGCTGCGGCTGAAATGCCGGCCGGAGATCCTCAACGTCAGCCAACCGTTCATGAGCCTGTTCCGCGGCATGTAAGCCGCTCCCGCACGGAGTCGTCCCGTATGCGTACGCCCGCTCTTGCCGCTGCCTGTCTGCTGCTCCTCGCGGCCTGCCAGCAGTCCGGCAACACCTCCGTCACCCGCGTCAGCGCCAACGGGGTGGATACGCTGTACAGCCGCACCACGGTCGTGGATGGCGTTGCGCGCTTCGCGTGCATTGCCAGCCGCAGCGGGCAATGCCACTACCTGGTGCTGGATCCGCGCTGTACGCTGGAGGCGGCGTGCGCGCAGCCGCCACTGCAGCAGTTCGCGGTGGCGGTGGGGCAGACCCGGGCGATGCCCGACCTGCCGACCGGTTTCAAGCTGTGCGTCAGCGAGGTCCGCAAAGAACGATGCCACCGTGACTGATCACGGTGGCATCGTGGCTCCCCCCACTTCACGGGCCGGTCAGAAGGCCGGCTGCAGGTGCAGATTGTTGCCGGGGTCCTGCTCGCCGACATGATTGAGGCGGCCAACCAGCTCGGAATGCTGATGCATCCGGCCGATCTCGCGCATGATGCGGATGTCTTCGTGGCGCAGCTCGCGCCGCGCGCTGACGACCTGCTTGTAGTTGAGCACTTCCGGATAGTGCTGGGCCATCTCCAGCGCATCGGCCACGCACTCGACGCTGTCGGCATCGGCGGTGATCCGCTCGCGGCTGTTGAACGCCTTCATCCAGCGCTCGAAACCGGCCTTGTGGTCGAACATGTTGGCCATGAACCAGATCACGAACAGGATCGAGACCCAGGAACCGAACACGATCACCACGCGGGTGAAGGTGATATGGAAGTCGTCCTTCCACAGGTAGTTGCTGATCAGGCCGAGGATGAGCAGCGAGGACGCCTGCCACCCGACGATTGAAGCCATCAGCCATTGACCCTTGGCCTTGGCGAGCACGGCCACTTCCTCGCGGATCTGCTGCTCGCTCTTGTTACGCCAATGCGCGACCTGTTTTTCGAACGGGCTGTTGTACAGCTCGTTGTCCTGCAACAGCAAACCCAAACCCTTGAACAAAGCGATCATGACGTGCTCCTTCTGGAACGTGCGGCAGCGCATTGGACGAACTTGAGGCGGATTCAGTTCTAGCACTTCCAGCGGACGGTGCAATGGGGAGAACGCGAAGGGCGGCCGACCGTTTTTCTGAATGCGGGTGGCGTGATGCAGTGCATCATTGCGCGCGCAGCCTGCGACAAGATGTCGCAGGGTGATTCATGTTGCGGGTGCACATGAAACGCGCCGTGACCGGGGTGGGTCGCCGCCCCGGCCGGGATCGGCCAGAATCGAGGCCGACCGCGCAGCCAGCGGTCGTTTCTCCCGCCGACCGGACCTGCGATGCCGCCGCTGCTCAACCGTCTCTCCCGCCCGATTGCGGCGCCCATCCGACGCTGGGTCCTGGACGCGTTCCCGCGCGGCCAGAGCAACATCGACTACGACCATCCGCAGGGCGATCCGGGCTGGTTTGGCCCGGACAGCGCCACCTGGCGCGTGCATGCGGAGCTGCCCGGGATGCTCGCCGGCGGCCTGTGCGCGCTGATGCTGCAGACCCTGCACCCGTTGGCCTTGGCGGGGGTATACGACCACTCCAACTTCCGCGGCGACCTGGTCGGCCGGCTGCGCCGCACCACCGCTTTCGTGGCGGGCACGAGCTATGCCCCCGCCGGCGAAGTGGAGACGCTGGTTGCCCGGGTCAAACGCATTCATGCGCAGGTGCGCGGGCATACCCCGGACGGGCAGGCCTACGCCGCCGACGATCCGGATCTGCTGACCTGGGTTCACGTCACCGAGGCGTACGGCTTCCTGCAGGGCTGCCGCCGCTATTGCCGTGAGGTACCGGCGTCGGTTGCCGACCGCTATTACGACGAGTACCGCCGCGTGGCCGAGGCATTGGGGGCGACCGCAGTGCCGGCCTCGGAAGCGGAGGTGGCGGCGTACTTCGTGCGGGAGCTGCCGCGGTTGCGCTTCGATGCGCGCTCGCGCGAGGTGCTGGCGGTGCTCGCCGGCATCCGACTGCCGGTGCCGATGGCGGGGCTGTCGCGTGATCTGTTCCTCGGTGCGGGCGCCGCGTTGCTGCCGCCGTGGGCGGTGTCGATGCTGGAACGCACTGCGCTGCAACGGGCGCAGGCGCAGACCTCGGCCCGCCTGTTGCGTGGCATGGCGCCGCTGTTCCGCCGCGCGCTGCCGGATGGTGTGGCCACCCGCGCCTGCGCCCGCGTCGGTGTGCCGGCCAGCGTGCTCACGAGGTGGTGACAGAGTGGCGCGCATAAAAAAACGGGCGCCGAAGCGCCCGTTTTCCGATCATCGCACCGCGATGATCACCACACTTTGACCCGCTTGTCCGGGGCCAGGTACAGCTTCTGGCCTTCCTTGACGTCGAACGCCGGGTACCACGCGTCCAGGTTGCGCACAGTGAGCGCGCGGAACTGGCCGGGGGCATGCACGTTGGTCAGCAGCGCGTTGCGCAGCGCCTGCTCGCGGGCCTTGCTGCGCCAGGCCTGGGCGAACCCGAGGAAGAAGCGCTGGTCCGGCGTGAAGCCTTCCAGCGTCTGTGCCGGCTTGCCCTGCAGCGAGAGCTGGTAGGCATCGTAGGCGGTGGCCAGACCGGCCACGTCGGCGATGTTTTCGCCCAGCGTCAGGCGCCCGTTGACCGACACACCCGGGAAGGGCTGGTAGCTGCTGAACTGCGCGGCCAACGCGTCGCCGGCGGCGTTGAACTGCTTGAGGTCATCGGCAGTCCACCAGTTGTCCAGCTTGCCGGTTTCGTCGAACAGCGCACCGGCGTTGTCGAAGCCGTGGCTGATCTCGTGGCCGATCACCGCGCCGATCGCGCCGTAGTTCACCGCGTCGTCGGCGGCCCCGTCGAAGAACGGCGGCTGCAGGATCGCGGCCGGGAACACCAGGCGGTTCTCCAGCGGCACGTTCATCGCATTGATGGTCTGCGGCAGCATCGCCCACTCGGTGTGGTCCACCGGCTTGCCCAGCTTGGCGATGTTGCGCTGGTACTCGAACAGCTCCGCACGCGCGGCATTGCCCAGCGCATCGTCGCGCTTGACCTCCAGCCCGCTGTAATCGCGCCAGGTGTCCGGGTAGCCCATGCCCACGGTAAGCCCGGCAACCTTGGCCTTGGCGCGGGCCTTGGTCTGCGGCGACATCCATGCCAGCGCATCGATCCGCTTGGCGAAGGCGGCGATGATGTTCCTGGCCATCTCGTCGGCGCGTGCCTTGGTGGCCGGGTCGAAGTGACGCTCGACGTACAGCTTGCCGATCGCTTCGCCGACGGCGTGGTTGCTGTCGTCCACCGCGCGTTTCCAGCGCTCGCTCTGCTGCGGGGTGCCGTTCAGCGCGGTGCCGTGGAAGGCGAAGCGCGCGTCGGCGAATGCCTTCGGCAGGTAAGGCGCGGCGCGATCCAGGGCATGGAAGGCGAGATAGTCCTTCCACACTTCCAGAGGCTCGGTGGCGACCAGGCGCGAGATGCCCGCCACGGCCTTGGGCTGCCACACGATGAAGTCCTGCTGCCCGCCCAGACTGGCGCCGGCCAGGAACGCGCTCCAGTCCATGCCCGGCGCCTTGGCGCTCAGGTCGGCCTGCGTCCAGGCGTTGGCGCCCTTGGCCACATCGTTGGTTTCTTCCTGGGTGGCGTGCGCCTGGGCGATCCGGGTTTCCAGGGCGAGGATGCGCTGTGCCTTGCCGGCGGGATCGGCAACGCCGGCAAGCTGCAGCACCTGGGCGATGTAGGCCTGGTATTGCTTGCGCAGTTCGGCCATGCGGCCGCCCTGCAGGTAGAAGTCGCGGTCCGGCATGCCCAGGCCGCCCTGCACCAGGTACGGTGCGGTGCGGTCCGGCTGCAGCAGATCCACCGAGACCCACACGCCGAACAGGCGGTCGGTGTAGAAGTTGGTCGCGTTCAGCAGGTCGACGTCGGCGCGCAGGGTGCCGCCCAGGGTGGTGGCCAGCGCGGATTTGTCGGCAACGGCGGCGATGGCATCCAAGGTGGGCTTCACCGGGGCCAGGCCCCGCGACTCGATGCCCGCTTCGTCCATGTAGGCCGCGTAGTAGTCACCGATCAGCCTGGCTTCGCCTTCGGCCTTGGCATCGGCGGCAGCGCCTTCGAGGATCGCGCGGGTGTCGGCCAGGGTCTTTTCGGCGATGACGTTGAAACTGCCATAGCTGGAGCGGTCGGCGGGGATCTCGGTGGTCCTCACCCAGGTGCCGTTGGCGAAGCCGAAGAAGTCATCGCCTGCGGCGAGGCTGCGGTCCATGCCGGCGATATCGAAACCAAAGCTGCCCAGCTGCGGCTTGGCCGGGGCGGGCGCGGCGGCGGTGTCCGTGGCGGGGGAGGCCGGCGGTGCGGCCGGTTCACGGTCGCAGGCAGCCAGGCTCAGCGACAGGCTGGCGGCAATGGCGAGCATCAGGGTGGGGCGGCGCAGCTTGGACATGGACCTTCTCAGGCAACGGAAAGAACCTAGTTTAGTCCTCCGGCGCAGGTCGGATCGGGCCGCATGCCCGATCGCCCATTGGCCAGATTCCGCTCTTCCCGCACGGCTGCCGCTGGTGCATGCTGGGGCCGGCAGGACCGTTCCGCGCCAGGGTGCCAGGGGAGGCATCGCGTGGACACGATTGCAGGCGTCAAGAAACGGGGGCTTCGGCCGCTCAGGTTTGGGGGAAACCAGGAAGCGTTTGCGCATGAAGTCAGCCCGCTATGAAGGGAGCCGTTTGCGATGCCCGCGTTGAACCGTGTGATGGCTCGGCCACTGCGGACGATCGTCTGGTTGGGCAGTGCGCTGGCCGTGCTGCTGGCCGCTGCGTTGGGCGTCATGCTGGCCAACGACTACCAGCGGCGCCTGGAAGCCGCGCAACGCCAGAGCTCCGCGCTGGCGGCGGGCTCGCAGCGCCTGTTGCGATTGGAACTGCGCAACCTGGAACGGGCCATGCTGGGCATTGCCGACGACGGCGCCAAACTGTTCCAGCGCGTGCCGGAGCAGGCGCCGGAGCTGCTCGATGACGCCATCGCCGGGGTGCTGCAGCGGCATGCCGAGCTGGACAGCATCGTGGTGGTGGACCAGCACGGGCGCGCGCTGACCAGCGGCAGCGGTGATCTGCACCTGCCGTTGTGGGCGATGGAGTCCAACCGGGGCACCGGAAGCGCGCTGTACATCGGCCCGCCGCAGGCATTGGACGGCTATCGCTGGGTGCTGCCGCTGGCGCTGCGCATGGGCGAGGACCGCTGGCTGCTCAGCCGCCTGCACACCGACGAGCTGACCTCGATCATCAGCGGCCTGGACACCGGCGAGTACGGGGTGATCTCGATCACCGACGCCCAGGGCTATGTGCTGGCACGCAGCCCCGACCCGCTCGGGGCCACCGGACAGCGCTTCGGCCTGGCCCGGCGCGAGATGCTGCGCACCGATGCGGTGACGCCACTGGGCATCGAAACCAGCGCGGTGGACCAGATCGAACGCATCTCCACGCTGACCACGCTCGGCCAGTATCCGCTGGCGGTCTACGCCGGCCTGGGCCGTCGCGATGTGCTGGCACCGTGGTGGCCTTACGCGTACGCATCGATGGGCGTGTACCTGGCGTACTGGGTGGTCTTTCTCGGGGTGTACTTCAGCCTGCGCCGCGCCAGCGTGCACCAGGATGTGCTGACCGAGGAACTGCGTACCGGCCACGCCGAGCTGCGCCTGGCCCACCAGGTCGGCAAGGTCTGCACCTGGTACGTGGACGAGGATGCGTGCGTGCTGCGCTGGTCACCGTTGGCGCGCGAGATCTTCGGCGTGGAGATCGACAGCCTGCCGGTTGCCGATTTCTTCGCCCGCGTGCACCGCGACGACGCACCGCGCATGCAGGCCGCCTTCGACGCCGCCTTCGCCGGTACGGCGGTGCTGGATGAAATGTTCCGCGTGGTGCTGCCTGGCGGGGCCGTCCGCTGGGTGTCCGCGCGCGGCCAGCGGGTGGCGGTGGTGGATCGGCAGCGGCGCATGATCGGCGCGCTCACCGATGTCAGCGAGCGCGTGCAGGCGCTGGCACGGGTGCAGCAGGCCGAGCGCCAGTTCCGCCTGCTGTTCGACCGCAATCCGGCACCGTTCTGGGTGTTCGACCCCGATACGCTGCGCTTCCTGGAAGTGAACGAGGCCGCGGTCCGCCAGTACGGGTTCAGCCGTGACGAGTTCCTGTCCATGAGCATTCTCGACATCCGCCCGCGCGAAGGCTGGGATGAGATCCGTGGCGCCATCGCACAGGCGCGCATCGGCGATGTGCAGGACGCCACGGTGCGCATGCACCGGCGCAAGGACGGCACCGTGTTCGAGGTCCGCGCCCACCTGGCACGGCTGGACTTCGACGGGCGCCAGGCGTGCCTGGTCCTGGCCGAGGACGTCAGCGAGCGTCTGGCCTACGAGCGCGACCTGGCCTACCACGCCACCCACAACCCGGCCACCGGCCTGCTCAATACGCGTGCGTTGGCCGAACAGTTGGACGCCGCCGGCGGCGGCTACACCATCGCCTATGTGCAGTTCCGCGGGTTGCAGCTGGTGGCCGATACGCTGGGCCGCGAAGTGGGCGAGGTGGTGCTGCAGGCGATGGCCAAGCGCCTGGGCGGGCTCGGTGCGCGTTATGGCGCGCTGGCGTTCCAGCCGGCCGAGGACTTCATCTTTGCCATCGACGACGGCCACGACCGCCAGTCGGCGCTGGACACGCTGGTGCAGACCGTGTCCGAACCGGTACGCGGGCAGGATTGGCTGCACCAGTTCGAGCCGCGCATCGGCGTGGCGGTGAAGTTCGACGGCGATGTGCTGCCGGCCGAACAGGTGATCGGCATGGCCGCGCAGGCCGCGCACGCGGCGCGCGACGAAGGCAGCGTGATCGCCTGGTACGACAACACGGTCAGCTCGCGGCTGGCCGAGCGGCTGCGCCTGGCCGGTCGCATCCACAGCGCGATCGATGCCGAGTTCGAGCTGTACTTCCAGCCCATCTGCCATGCCAGCGACGGCACCCCGGCCGCGCTGGAGGCACTGCTGCGCTGGCCGCAGCCGGATGGCAGCTTCATTCCCCCGGGCGAGTTCATCCAGCTGTGCGAAGACACCGGGTTGATCCTGGCGCTGGGCCGCTGGGTGATCCGTGCGGCGGCACAGGCGCAGCGGCAACTGGTCGATGCCGGCTGGGGCGTGCTGCCGATCGCGGTGAACGTCTCGGCGGTGCAGTTCTTCAACAGCGACCTGGTGGCCGAGTTCACCCGCGCCAGCCAGGAGTTCGGCCTGGCGCGGGGCGCGCTGCAGGTGGAACTGACCGAGAGCAGCCTGATGCGCAAGCCGGCGCAGGCCAAGCAGACCATGCAGCGCCTGCACGAGCAGGGCATCTGCATTTCGCTGGACGATTTCGGCACGGGTTATTCCAACATGTCCTACCTGCAGCATCTGCCGCTGGACATTCTGAAGATCGACCGCAGCTTCGTGGCCGATGTGGAAACCAATCCGCGCAACGCCTCGATCTGCCGTGCGCTGTTGTCGCTGGGCCACAGCATGGGGCTGACCATCATCGCCGAAGGCGTGGAAACGCCCGGGCAGCACCAGTGGCTGGCCGCGCACGGCTGCGACCAGGTGCAGGGCTACCTGCTGGGCCGGCCGGCGCCGCTGTGCGAGGTGATCGCGCGGCTGGAGACCGCCGACGCGGTGTAGCGCCGCGCGCTGCGCTTCACGCGGTTCAGGCCAGCGCTTGGACCAGGTAGTCGATGAAGCTGCGCACCTTCGGTGCGAGGTGGTTGCGGCTGGTGTAGACCGCATGGATGCCGACGGGCGGCACTTCCCAGTCGGGAAGAATGCGTTGCAGTCGGCCATCGGCCAGCGCATCGTCAACCAGGAAATCCGGCTGCAGGATGATGCCCAGGCCGGCGATCGCCGCGTCGCGCAGCACATCGCCGTTGTTGGCGCGGATGCCGCCGCGGATGGCCACGCTGACCTCGCCGCGTGGGCCGCGCAGCTGCCAGGCATCGCCGCCGCCCCAGTCGCTGTAATTCAGGCACTGGTGACCGGCCAGGTCCTCCGGCTGCTGCGGGTGGCCATAGGCGGCCAGGTAGGCCGGTGACGCGCACAGGGTGATGCGGGCGTCGGCGAGTTTGCGCGCGATCAGCGTCGGGCCCGGCTGCCGGGTGATGCGGATGGCCACGTCGAAGCCTTCTTCGACCATGTCCACCAGGCGGTCGGACAACGACAGATCCAACTGCACCTGCGGATACCGCGCGCGGTAGCCGGCCAGCAGCGGGCCAAGCCGGGCGATGCCGTAGCTGACCGGCGCGTTGACCCGCAGCAGGCCGGAGGGCTCCAGCGCCTGCGCGCCGATGCTGGCCTCCAGTGCGTCGAACTGCGCCAGCAGCTGCACGCATTGGGCGTAGTAGGCCGCGCCGGTGCTGGTCGGGCTCACCCGGCGGGTAGTGCGGTTGAGCAGGCGCGTGGACAGGCGCTGTTCCAGTGCCGCGATCTGCCGGGTGACCCCGGCCGTGGACATGTCCAGCGCCTGCGCGGCGGCGCTGAACCCGTTGCGCTCGACCACGGCCACGAACACGCGCATTGCATCCAGAGTGTCCATTGTTGCGGTTCCGGTAATAAACAGCGTCGGGTGATCGTATTTATTGGTGCTGGTGTGCGCAATAACCTGTCCACACCGCACTCCGCCGAGGTTTCCCATGCACGCCCCCGCCCACCGTACCGCCTCCCTGGCCCCCTATGGCGCGACCGCGCTGCGCTGGGCGCTGGGGGCGCTGTTCCTCGTCCACGGGCTGACCAAGCTGCTGGTGTTCACCCCGGCCGGCACCGCCGCCTATTTCCAGTCGCTGGGCCTGCCCGGTGCCTTGGGCTACGCCACCATCGCCCTGGAGCTGACCCTCGCCGCCGCGCTCCTGCTGGGCCTCTTCGCGCGCTGGGTCGGCCTGATCGGCGTGCCGCTGCTGCTGGGCACCATCGTTACCGTTCACGGCGCCAACGGCTTCAGCTTCGCCAACGCTGGGGGCGGTTGGGAATACCCGGCGTTCTGGGCGCTGGCCCTGCTGGTGCTGTTCTGCATTGGCGACGGCAAATGGACGTTGGCCTCGCGCTGAATCTGCCCACGCCCCCCCGCCTCTTACTGGAGCTTCCGATGACCCGTCTGCCGTCGCTGTACATCTCGCACGGTTCGCCGATGACCGCGCTCAACCCCGGCCTGGTCGGTGAGCGCCTGGCCGACCTGGCCGCCACGCTGCCGCGCCCGCGCGCGATCGTCATGGCCTCGGCCCACTGGCTGACCCGCCAGCCGGCGGTCGGCGGGCACCCGCGGCCGCCGACCATCCACGATTTCGGCGGCTTCCCGCAGGCGCTGTTCGACCTGCAGTACCCGGCGCCGGGCGATCCGACGCTGGCCCGCGAGGTTGCCGAGCGGCTGGGGGCGGCCGGACTGCCGACGGTGATCGATGCCGCTCGTGGCCTGGACCACGGCGCGTGGGTGCCGCTGCGCTTCCTCTACCCGCAGGCGGACATTCCGGTGGTTCCGCTGGCGATCCAGCCGCTGCTCGGGCCGGCCCATCAACTGGCGCTGGGCCGCGCGCTGGCACCGTTGCGCGAGCAGGGGGTGCTGGTGATCGGATCGGGCAGCATCACCCACAACCTGCATGACTGGGGCCACTACCAGGACGGCAAGGACGCACCCTATGTGCGGCCCTTCATCGACTGGGTGGAGCAGCGGCTGGCGGCCGACGACAGCGCCGCGCTGCTCGACTACCGCCGCCAGGCACCGTATGCCGAGCGCGCGCATCCCACCGATGAACACCTGCAGCCGCTGTACGTCGCGATGGGCGCGGCCGGTGCGGACACGTTGGGCGCGCAGCGCATCGATGCCGGTATCGATGCCGGTTTCCTGGCGATGGACATCTACCGCTTCGATGGCGGTGATGTCGCCCGGCCGGCTTCAGCCAGTGCGGGACCATGAGCCCCGGCATCGCCACGCGTGATGTGCAGGGCCACCCGGTGTGCGGCATGCGGCAACGGACTATCCGATGGACCACGCAGCATCGGCTGTCCCTCCACTGAGCCGACGCGCACGCGCGCGTTCGCGCGACGGCAGGGGTGTGGTACGTTTTTTCCGTTTCCGGCGCCGGCTGTCCGCAGCCTCCCCCCGCGCTGCCCACTGGAAAATGCATGCATACCATTGAAGTCGTCCTGGCGATGCTGGTGGCCGTGGTGGCCAGCGGCTACCTCGTCCGGGTCCTGCCGCTGTCGCTGCCGTTGCCGCTCGTGCAGATCGGCCTCGGGGCGGTGATCGCCGGCGTGTTCAACCGCGGCCACGCGCTGGAACCGGAGATGTTCTTCCTGTTGTTCCTGCCGCCACTGCTGTTTCTGGATGGTTGGCGCATTCCCAAACAGGGCCTGTTCCGCGACAAGGGCGTGATCCTGGAACTGGCCTTCGGGCTGGTGGTGTTCACCGTGATCGGTGCGGGCTTGCTGATTCACTGGATGATTCCGGTGATGCCGCTGGCGGTGGCCTTCGCATTGGCCGCGATCATCTCGCCCACCGATCCGGTGGCGGTCGGGTCGATCGCCGCGCGTGCGCCGATTCCCAAACGCCTGATGCACATCCTGGAAGGTGAGTCGCTGCTCAACGATGCGTCCGGACTGGTCTGCTTCCGCTTCGCGGTGGCGGCGGTAATGACCGGAACGTTCTCGCTGGCCAGCGCCTCGCTGACCTTCCTGTGGGTGGCCGTGGCGGGCCTGGCGATCGGCGTGGCGGTGACGTTGGGCGTGTCCACCTTCCAGCGCTGGCTGTGGCGGCGCTTCGGCGAGGAGCCGGGCGCGGCGCTGCTGGTCAACCTGCTGATTCCCTTCGCGGCCTATCTGCTGGCCGAAGAAGCCAATGCCTCGGGCATCCTGTCGGCCGTCGCCGCAGGCATCACGATGAGCTATGTCGAGCTGACCGGCCGCGTCTCCGGCAGCATGCGCGTGCAGCGTGCCGCGGTGTGGGGGATGCTGCAGTTCAGCTTCAACGGCATCATGTTCGTGCTGCTCGGCGAGCAGCTTCCGGGCATCGTCGAGCGCGCGATCACCACCGTCAGCGAGAGTGGCCATCACAGTCCGTGGTGGCTGCTGGTGTACGTGGTGGTGATCAACCTGGCGCTGGTGGTGCTGCGCCTGGCCTGGGTATGGTTGTCGCTGCGCTGGAGCCTGCTGCGTGCGCGCCACCGTGGCGAAGTCCAGCAGGGCACGCCGTGGCGGGTGGTGGTGGCAACGTCGGTCGCCGGCGTACGCGGCGCGATCACCCTGGCCGGCGTGCTGACCCTGCCGCTGTTCCTGCCCGATGGCAGCGCCTTCCCGGCGCGCGATCTGGTGATCTTCCTGGCGGCGGCGGTGATCCTGGTGTCGCTGATCGGCGCCAGCGTGGCCTTGCCGCGTCTGTTGAAGGGACTGGAGCTGCCCGCCGATTCGGGTGACCGCAAGGCCGAGGACCTGGCCCGCAAGCTCGCTTCCAAGGCGGCCCTGGCCGGCGTGGAGCGCATGCGCCAGCAACTGGTGCAGAACCAGACCACCGAGAACGTGCAGCTCTACAACGATGCCGCCTCGCGGGTCAGCCTGCTGTACCAGCGCAATCTGGAGAAGGACAACGGACCCGATGCCGATCCGGAAAAGGTGAAGCGGATGGAGCAGGGCTACCGGCAGCTGCGCACCGCCGGTCTCACCGCCGAGCGTGAAGAGCTGTTCCGCCTGACCCGGCGCGGCAAGATCTCCGATGAGGTCTCGCGCCGGCTGATCCGCAACCTGGATCTGCTGGAAACCCGGCAACGGGATTGACGGCCCAGCCGCCAATCCCGGGCAGCCACCGACCGCGGGCCGGTGGACCGGTTACTCGGCCTTCTGGTCCAGGTAGTAAGCCACCACGGTGCCCTTGACCTTGATCGTCATCGGGTTGCCGCGGCGGTCACGCGCCTTGCCGGCCTGCACGCGGATCCAGCCTTCGCTGACCGAATACTCCTCGACGTTGTCGCGCTCGACGTCGTTGAAGCGGATGCCAACCCCGCGCTCCAGCGCGGCGGCGTCGTGGAAGGGGCTGGCCGGGTTGATCGCCAGGTGATCGGGAGGGGTATCGCTCATGGTCATCGGGTACTGACGGCCACCACGGCCATCTTCTGCCGTACAGGATAAACCGCAGCGGCGCCCAGGCCGAATTTCGCTTCCTGCCAACGCCATCCCACGGCAGAATGCGCCCCTGCCTCCAGGAATACCGGTCATGCCCGACAACAGCGATTATTTCGACTTCGAAGAAGAAGAACGCGATTTCGACGAAGACGACTTCGAGGCGCGCATCTGGAACCTGTTCGTCCTGATCAACCCGGGCGACGAGGAACTGGCGTTGCAGCAGTTCAACCGCTGGCGCGAAACGCTGCTGGAAAGCGGCGAGGAGATCGATGAAGAGGCCGAGTGGCTGCCCCCGCTGCTGACGGCCATCGCCTGGCAGTCCGGCTTCGAGGTCGAACGCGGCGATGCCGATGCGCTGATGTCGGCGGTCAACGAACTGTCCGCGCGCTGGAACCTGCAGCTGGACTGGGGCGGCGACCTGGACGACGAAGACTTCGCTGCCGGCGTGGACGCCCCGCAGCTGATGGCCACGGCGTACGACCGCCTGCGCGAGCACAACTATTCGTTGTGGAGCGTGGATGCCGGTACCGATGGCCTGGCAGGCTGGATGGCGCTCAGCCGCGACGATGACGCGATGCTTGCGTTGTGCTCGCTGCTGGGCGTGGAAGTGCGGCCGGGCAGCGATCCGTTCTGACACCAGCGGAGGCGCCGGCTGTGGGGCGGCCGAGTGTGGCCGGCAACCACGCGATGGGGGTCAGGGCGCGTACTGCGCGCGGGCGTTGGCGATCACTGCTTTGACCAGGGCGCGGTCGGTGTGGCGCGAAATCGGCCGCGCGCCCAGTGCGATGGCCTGCAGGCGCATCGGGGCGGTTACGTCGTAGTGCGCGCCGCTGCGGCGGTTCTGGAAGGCCCGCCGCGGAATCCCGAGCTGCGCCGCCAGGGCGTGCAGCTCGGGCAGGGTGTCGGCCATCAGATGCGCCCAGCGCTCGCCGCGCCAGGGGTGTACCGCATCGTCCACATAGACCGTCACCGGGGGCCGCGATCAGCCCTTGGGCTGCGCGTCGGCGTCGGCCGGGGTGGCGTCGGCAGCCGGAGCGTCAGCGGCATCGGCGGCATCGGCAGCCACCTCGGTGCCGGCATCGGCGTCGCCGTCGGCGGCTTCGTCTTCACCGTCCACACCTTCGAACTCGGACACCAGCTGGGCCAGGTACTCGTCGGCGGTCTTGCCTTCTTCGGCGGCCAGGTCGTCGATCATCTGCTGCATCTGGGTCGAGTATTCCAGAGTGACCTTGCGGCCTTCCTTCTCCTGGACATTGGACAGGTGCTTGAGCATGGCCAGCATCGGGATCGGGTTGTCCGCGTTGCCCATCGTCTGGCCGCCGATGGCCAGCAGCCATTCGGTGCCCTGCAGGCCGATCGCGGCAACCACCTGGCCTTCCTCGTTCTGCAGGACGGCGTGGTTCTGCACCGGCTGCTGGGCGTTCAGGCGCTGGATCGGACGCTTGGGCTGCTGCTTCTTGCGCTTGTCGCGCTTGGCCTTGGACTGCTTGGACATGGGAACGGTCTATCTGTACGGGAAAGACCGTCATTGTAGTGCCGGCCGTCGGCCGGCTCCACGGATTCCGCACCCGCGTCGCCGGCCAGCCCGTCTCAGGGCGAGACGGGCGCCGGTACCACCGGTGCTGCCGGCCGCGCCGGCACGCCCTGGGTCGCCTGGATGTCGGCGTCCTGGGCGGTCGGCGACAACGCCACTTCCTGGCCCGCACCGGCCAGCGCCGCTGCCTCGGCGGCCTTGGTCATCACCACGATACTGATCCGGCGGTTGATCGGATTGTCCGGCTGGGTCTTGTCGAACAGCACCGACGACGACAGCCCGACCACGCGGGTGACCTTGTCCTCGGTCATCCCGCCATCCAGCAGCGCGCGCCGGGCCGCATTGGCGCGGTCGGCACTGAGCTCCCAGTTGCTGTAGCCATGCACGGCGGTGTACGCGGTGGTGTCGGTATGGCCGGTGATGCTGATCCGGTTCGGCACGTGGTTGATGAACTGCGACAGCTCGCGCAGGATCTCGCGCGTGTACGGCTTGAGCGCGGCACTGCCCATGTCGAACATCGGCCGGTTCTGCTTGTCCACGATCTGGATGCGCAACCCCTCCGGGGTGAGATCGAGCAGCAGCTGGTCCTTGAACGGCTCCAACGCCTGGCTCTTGCTGATCGCCTCCTCCAGCTCCTTCTTCAGCGCTTCCAGCTGCTGCTGTTCCCGTTCGCGCTCGGTCTGCGGAACCGGCTTGGCAGCCTGCTGGTCATGGAAGGGATCGTTGCTGTTGCCGCGCGAGATGTCGGTGGCGCCGCCCAGCTTGATCATCGAGGTGCTGGCGCCGCCAGGGCCGGCCATGCCCGGCGCTGGCGTGGCGCTCTGGCCGGCCAGCGGACTGGGATTGCGGAAGTACTCGGAAATGGCGGCGCGCTCGGGCTTGGTGGTGGCCGCCATCAGCCACAGCACGAGAAAGAACGCCATCATCGCGGTCACGAAATCGGCGTACGCCACCTTCCAGGCACCCCCGTGATGGGCGGCGTGGCCGGCCTTCCTGACCCGGCGGACGATGACGGTGGGTTTGTTCTCGGCCATGAGGGTGCCTTACTTGACCGTCTTGAGATGCTGCTCGAACTCGCTGAAGCCCGGACGCACGTTGGACGGCAGGGTCTTGCGGGCGAATTCGAGGGCGATCTTCGGGTTGTAGCCACGCAGGCAGGCCAGCAGCGCGGTCTTGACCGACTCATAGATGCGGCTGTCCTGCTCGGCGCGGGCCTCCACGGCCGCCGCCAGCGGGCCGACGAAGCCGTAGGCCAGCAGGATGCCCAGGAACGTACCGACCAGTGCGCCGGCCACGTGTGCGCCCACTTCGGTGATCTCACCACCGATCGAGCCCATCGTGATCACGATGCCCAGCACGGCGGCCACGATGCCGAAACCGGGCAGGCCGTCGGAGACCTTGTTGAGTACGGCCGCAGGCTGCATCGCTTCGGCATGGTGCTTTTCCAGCTCCATTTCCAGCAGCGGCTCCAGTTCGTGCGGCTCGATGTTGCTGCCGATCATCAGGCGCAGGCAGTCGGTCATGAAGTCGACCAGATGGTGATCGGCCTGCACCTTGGGGTAGTTGGCGAAGATCGCGCTCTCGGCCGGCCGCTCGACATGGTCTTCCAGCGCCATAAAGCCTTCGCGACGGGCCTTGTTGAGCAGTTCGTAGAGCAGGCTCAGCACATCGATGTAGTCCTGCTGCTTGTAGCGCGGGCCCTTGAACACGCCCACCGTGGCCTGCAGGGTCTGCTTGACGGTCTTGATCGGCGTGCCGATCAGGAACGCGCCCAGCGCCGCGCCACCGATGATGACCAGTTCATAGGGCTGCCACAGGGCAGCCAGTTTGCCGTGCGCGCCGACATAGCCGCCAAGCACGCTGAGGATGACGACGAGGAGTCCAACGATGATGAGCATGGGGCGGACGCGGGGAGGGGATACCTCCATGTCGGCCCGGCCCCCGCTTTTCTGAAGGGGGGCGTTGGTTGGACGTCACAGTTTTCAGGACGCGGAGATCCTCGCCGCCACCCCGGGTCCGTCAGCTGGCGGGGCCGGCCTCGGCACCGCCCCGCCGCAGCGGGTCCGGATACGGCGTGCCATTGGGCGTGAACGACAGCGAGACCGAGTTCAGGCAGTGCCGCTCATGGGTCGGCGGCGGGCCGTCCGGGAACACATGGCCCAGATGGCTGTCACACCGCGCGCAAACGATTTCGGTCCGGATCATGCCGTGACTGATGTCACGGATTTCGCGGACATGGGCCGGGTCGAACGGCGCGAAGAAGCTCGGCCACCCGGTCCCCGAGTCGAATTTCGTGCTGGAGCGGAACAGCGGCAGACCGCACAGCCGGCAGCCGTAGACGCCGTGCTGCTTGTTGTCCAGGAAGACCCCGCAGAACGGGGCCTCCGTGCCGTGGTGCAGCAGCACGCGCTGCTCGTCGGCACTGAGCCCGGCAATCAGTGCCTGGCGCTGGTCGGCGCTGGGCGGGGCAAGGTCGAAAGCGGTCATTGGCGGTTCCTCGGGGGCGTACCGGCAAGATTGGGCCGGCGGGCAGGGCGTTCAAGCGGCTGCGTTCATCGTGCTGATACCCGCGCGGGCGCAAGGTGACGTCCTGTCCCCCCAACCAGGAGCCCGCCATGAACCGCCCACGCCGCCTCGGTGCCGTGCTGCTGCTTCTGCTGCCGCTCCCGGCATTGGCGCAGATCGGCCCCCCGCCATCACCCACCGCCACCCGACCGGTGGTCGCGCCGCAACCGGCCCCGGCGCCGCTGCCCACGCCCGTGCGCCCCGCACCGGCCGACAGCCTTTCCGGCGAGTTGGCCCCGGTGAAGTCCAACAGCCAGGTGCAACAGCAGCTGCGCACCCATCCCATCCAGAGCAAAGGCCCGGCCGGCACGGCCCCCCTCCGGGGCCCCGCGTTGCAGCCCAAGGTCTACGACCGTCACGGCCGCATCATCCCCGGCGCCAGACAGGTCGGCCCCAACCGCGTGCTGGATACGCGCACCGGCAGGTATTACGACTCGGTTCCCAGCGCTGGCGGACAACAGATCCGGCCATAGAGCGTCGCAGACTGCGTAGGAGCGAAGCAGCGCACGCCCGTACGTGCGCACACCGTCATCCTGATGGTCGCGCACGGCCTCTGCGGCAATCCCGGACCCTGGGTTCTGGTTCCGATGCGATGTGCATGCGTGCACGAGTGAGTGAGCGGGCCAGCGCATGAACGCTTCACAACCGCGTCCCCCAGTCATCCGCATCAACGTGCAAGCTCACCGCTTTTTCGCCTGCGATTAACCGTTTTTCACGGACGCTGTGCGTGCGCCGCACTACACAGCGCATCCCCCAAGGCATTTCGAGAAGAGTGCAATCATGGCTAACCAGCAGAACCGCAATCCCGGCAAGGCACCGCAGGAACAGCAGGGTCAGCAGCAGAACCAGAAGGCGGGCCAGCAGAACCAGCAGCAGTGGGATCAGCAGAACCAGAAGGGCGGCAAGCAGCAGGACCAGCAGCGCCACCCGGACTCGAAACAGCAGCGCTGACGCGTTACACGCAATGATCAAGGCGGTGCGCACCCTGCGCGCCGCCTTCTGCGTCTGTCAGTCGGGAATCGGCAGCGTCAGCGTCTCTTTCACTTCTTCCATCACGATGTAGCTCTTCGACTCGCGCACGTGCGGTAGTGTCAGCAGCGTGCTGCCCAGCAGCTTGCGGTAGGAGGCCATCTCGCTGATCCGTGCCTTGAGCAGGTAGTCGAAATCGCCGGACACCAGATGGCACTCAAGCACGTTCGGCAGCTTCAGCGCCGCCCGTCGGAACTCCTCGAAAATGTCGCCGGATTTGTACGCCAGGCTGATTTCCACGAACACCAGCAGGCTCGCCTTGAGGTAGTGCGGATCCAGCTTGGCGTAGTACCCGGTGATGGCCCCGTCGCGCTCCAGCCGACGTACCCGCTCCGTGCAGGGCGTCGTCGACAGGCCCACCCGCTCACCCAGCTCGGTGAAGGAAATCCGGCCCTCGGCCTGCAGAATGCGCAGGATCTTCCGGTCGATCTTGTCCAGCTCGCGCGCGCGTACGGCCATCGTGTCAGCCTCTCGAGGATGTTTGCAGGACAATATCCTGCCTCAACTCCCAAAAACAGGCGAATTGATTGGTTTCGGCTGACTATACTTCCTCAATTGTGGTCCCGGCACGCTTATGTGCAGGGAATGATCGGGTTGGAGAAGTGTCATGCGCGTTCTAGTCCTTGGCAGTGGGGTAATCGGCACCACCAGTGCCTGGTACCTTCGGCAGGCCGGGTTTGAAGTCACGGTCGTCGACCGCCAGCCCGGTCCGGCGCTGGAAACCAGTTTCGCCAATGCCGGCCAGCTGTCATTCGGCTACACCTCACCGTGGGCCGCCCCCGGCGTGCCGCTCAAGGCGGTCAAATGGCTGTTCTCCGAACATGCCCCGCTGGCCATCCGGCCCGGCCTGGACTGGCACCAGTACCGCTGGCTCGCCCAGATGCTGCGCAACTGCACCCACGCGCGTTACGCCATCAACAAGGCGCGCATGGTGCGCATGTCCGAGTACAGCCGCGACTGCCTCAATGAACTGCGCACCCAGACCGGCATCCAGTTCGAAGGCCGCGACCTCGGCACCACCCAGCTGTTCCGCACCCAGCAGCAGCTGGATGCCTCGGCCCAGGACATCGAAATTCTCGCCCGGTACGACGTGCCCTACGAAGTGCTGGACCGGGCCGGCATCATCGCCCACGAACCGGCGCTGGCCGCCGTTGCCGACACCCTGGTCGGCGCGCTGCGCCTGCCCCGTGACCAGACCGGCGACTGCCAGCTGTTCACCCGTCGCCTGGCGCAGATGTGCGTCGATGCCGGTGTCGAGTTCCGCTTCGACCAGGACATCGCCGGCCTGCAGACCCAGGGCGACCGTATCACCGGAGTGCACATCAACGGCGCGCTGGAAACCGCCGACCGCTATGTGGTCGCGCTGGGCAGCTATTCGCCGGCCCTGGTCGACCCGCTCGGCCTGCGCCTGCCCGTGTACCCGCTGAAGGGCTACTCGCTGACGCTGCCGATCACCAACCCGGCAATGGCGCCTACCTCGACCATCCTGGACGAAAGCTACAAGGTGGCCGTGACCCGCTTCGACGACCGCATCCGCGTCGGCGGCATGGCCGAGGTCGGCGGCTTCGATCTGTCCCTGTCGCCGCGCCGCCGCGCCACCCTTGAGAAGGTCGTGCGTGACCTGTACCCGGAGGGCGGCGATCTGAGCCGCGCCGAGTTCTGGACCGGCCTGCGCCCGGCCACGCCCGATGGCACCCCGGTGATCGGCGCCACGCCGTACCGCAACCTGTTCCTCAACACCGGCCACGGCACCCTCGGGTGGACGATGGCCTGCGGCTCCGGCCGTTACCTCGCCGACCTGATGAGCGCGCGCCAGCCGCAGATCAGCACCGAAGGCCTGGATATCTTCCGTTACGGCCACGCGGCCGCATCCGTACGTCATAGTGAGCCTGAAGCATGCGTCCCGCCCGCGCGTTGATCGACCTGGATGCATTGCGCTCCAACTACCGTCTGGCCCGTGAGCTCGGTGGCGGCCGCAAGACCCTGGCCGCGATCAAGGCCGACGCCTATGGCCACGGTGCCGTGGCCTGCGCGCGCGCGCTGCAGGACGAGGCCGCCGATGCGTTCGGCGTGGCCTGCATCGAAGAGGCGCTGGAACTGCGCGAGGCCGGCATCACCACCCCGATCGTGCTGCTGGAAGGCTTCTTCGACGCCGACGAACTGCCGCTGATCGTCCAGCACGACCTGTGGTTCGCCGTGGCGGCGCCCTGGCAGGTCGACGCCGTCGCCGCGTTCCAGACCACGGCCACGCTGAGCATCTGGCTGAAGCTGGACAGCGGCATGCACCGGCTGGGCCTGTCGCCGGCCGACTTCCGGGCCGCGCACGCCCGTCTCGGCGCGCTGCCGCAGGTCGGGCCGATGGTACTGATGAGTCACATGGCCCGCGCCGATGAACTGGACAGCCCGCGCACCCGCGAGCAGGCCGCCGTCTTCGCGGCCGCCATCGAGGGGCTTGCCGGTGAGACCAGTCTGTGCAATTCGCCCGCGCTGCTGGGCTGGCCGGATGTGCGCAGCGACTGGGTGCGCCCGGGCCTGATGCTGTATGGGGCCAACCCGTTGCCGGTCGCATCGATGGCGACCGAACGCCTGCGCCCGGTGATGACGATGGAATCGAAGATCTTCGCCGAGCGCTGGATCGAAGCGGGCGAGCCGGTCGGCTATGGCGCCCGTTTCGTCGCCGAGGAGCGCACGCGGGTCGGCGTGGTCGCCCTGGGCTACGCCGATGGGTACCCGCAGTTCGCCCCCAATGGCACCCCGGTGCAGATCGATGGCCAGCCCGGCCGGGTGATCGGGCGGGTGTCGATGGACATGCTGACCGTGGACCTCACCGATCTGCCGCAGGCCGGCATCGGCAGCACCGTGACCCTGTGGGGCGCGTCGCCGCGGCTGGATGTGCTGGCGCCGCTGTGCGGGGTGAGCGCCTATCAGCTGCCGTGTGGGGTCAAGCGCGTGCCGCGCCGTTTTCTGCACGCCTGACCCGCAGCGCCGGCCCGGTAAAAGAAAGGCGGCACCCGCAGGGGCGCCGCCTTTTTCCGGGGTGCCACGCCCGTTCAGCGGCTGGCAGTGGCCGGCGCGCGCACGTCACGCTGGATCCAGTCGTCCAGCAGCTTCTTCTCGTACCGCAGCGGGTCGGTATCGCTCTGCAGGCCGATGTTGTGCAGGTAGCCGGTATCCACCAGCGTGCGCTCGCCCTGGGACACCACCGTACCCTGCGCATCCTTCAGGGTGAATGTCAGCGAGATGCGCGGCGGATAGATGTCGCGCATGATCCGCACGTCGCTGGCGCGCGGGCCGTGCCACGGCTCATAGTCGCCGGCGCGCTTGATGTCGGTCAGCGTCACATCCAGCGTCTGACCCGGCTGCAACTGCTTTCCGGCGGCGGTCTGCACGTACTGGCCCAACTGCTGCACCCAGTTCCCGCGCTCCGCATCAAACCGATTGGTGCTCTTGCGGATCTCGGTGAACTGCGCCGGATCGGTCCACTGCACGCGCACCGGGCCATCGCCGCTCAGCGCCCGCGGGGCCTGCGGGTCCGTCACGGTCCTTGGGCCCGCGGCCTGGGCCGCCCCCATCGCCAGCACGCACGCCAGCGCGGTGCTGATGATCATCGAACGTTTCATGGCATGTCCTCCTGCGTCATTGAGACAGGGAATACGAAAGGCAGTGTGATCCTGATCCGGGTGAGGGACAATCCTTCCACCGCGCCCGCTCCACCGGCGTTGCCGCCAATTCATCGGCGTCAATCCCACCCTTGGCGCTTGACGCTGCGAATACGCGCTCTGGAACATCCTGTGTCCCTCTGTTACGCCAGTTGCCCACTTGACGCCTTTGTCCAGCCTGCCCCCTACCACCCTGGAACGTCCCCCGGTCATGATCCCGGCGTCTGACCCCGTCCTGCACCGCGGGGTGCTGGAACGGATGAATGCCGGGTTCTGCATCATCCAAGTGCTGTTTGATGGCGATCATGCGGTGGATTACCGCTTCCTGGAGGTCAACGACGCCTTCGAGCGCAATACCGGTATCACTGATGCCGTCGGCAAGCGCATGAAGGCGCTGCAGCCGCAGCATGAACCGGAGTGGTACCGGCTGTACGGGCAGGTGGCACGCACCGGCACACCGCTGCAGTTCGAGCTGGAGGCCCGCGCGCTGTCACGCTGGTATTCGGTGGAAGCGGTGCGGGTGGGCGATCCGGCCGATCACCACGTGGCGGTGCTGTTCTTCGACGTGACCGCACGCAAGCAGATCGAAGTGGAACTGGCCGAAAGCGAGGCGCGCTTCAGCGCGCTGGCCGATGGCCTGCCGATGCCGGTATGGGTGCTGGACGAGCGTGGCCACGCCCGCTTCGTCAACAGTGCCTTCACCGAGTTTTTCGGCGGCGACGAACAGCGTGTGCCCGAGGATGTCTGGCGCGGCCTGGTGCACCCCGACGATGCCTCCGTGTTCGAGTACGAACTGCAGGAAGCACTCAAGGCGCAGCGGTCGATGCATGCACTGGTACGCGGGCGGCGCGCCGATGGCCAGTGGCGCTGGCTGGAAATGAACGCGCGCCCGCGCTTCTCGCGCATGGGTCGTTTCATCGGCCTGGCCGGCAGCAGCCCGGACGTGACCGAACGGCGTGAAATCGAAATGGCGCGCGAGGAGCTGCTGCAGTCCGAACGCGCCGCGCGTAGCGCCGCAGAGAACATGGCGCGGGTCAAAGATGAATTCCTGGCCACGCTGTCGCATGAGCTGCGCACACCGCTGACCACCATCCTGGGCTGGAGCGAACTGCTGCTCCAGCGCATCGATGAGACCAGCCCGATGTACAAAGGGCTGGGCGTGATCGCCAACAGCGCAATGGCACAGAAGCGCCTGATCTCGGACATGCTGGACCTGAGCAGCATGCTGCTGGGCAAGGTGCAGCTGGAAGTGGAAGTGCTGGACCTGCGCGCGCAGCTGATCGAGGCGATGCGCGCCCAGGAGCTGGTAGCCGAGGGCAAGGCGCTGAACACCAGCCTGGTGCTGCCCGACGACCCGTGTCTGGTGCTGGGCGATGCCACGCGCCTGCAGCAGATACTGTGGAACCTGCTCTCCAACGCGATCAAGTTCACCCCCGCCGAGGGCACCGTCGCGGTGACCTTGGCTGCCGATGCCGGGCACTGGTCGATCACCGTGACCGATTCCGGCGACGGCATCGCCCCCGAGTTCCTGCGCCACCTGTTCGGCCGTTTCCGTCAGGCCGACGGCACCACCACCCGCCGGCATGGCGGCCTGGGCCTGGGCCTGGCGATTGTGCAGCAGCTGGTGGAACTGCATGGGGGTGCGGTGGCGGCCAGCAGCGATGGCCAGGGCCACGGCGCAACGTTCACCGTGCGTCTGCCGCGTTACCAGCCGCAGGCCGACGGGCGCCCGCTGCGCGAGGTGTTCAGTGGCCCGATCAACGAGCAGATCATCGAGCCCTTCCCGCTCAAGGGCCTGCACCTGCTGGCCGTGGAGGACCAGCCGGAAGTGCTGGAGTACCTGCGGCGACTGCTCGAAGAGCAGGGGGCCCAGGTCACGGCGGCCGCCTCGGCCGGCGAGGCCCTGGCCCTGCTCGATGCGGGTGGACACGCCGCGATTGACGTGCTGCTGACCGATATCGGCATGCCCGGCATGGATGGCTACGGTCTGGTGCGGACCCTGCGCGAGGACATCGGCGTGGACGCCCAGGTGCTGCCCGCCGTGGCGGTCACGGCGCTGGCCCGTGCCGACGACCGCAAGCGGGCATTGGCCTCCGGCTTCCAGGAGCACGTGGCCAAGCCCTATTCGGTGGCGCAGCTGGTCTCAGCGGTACGGACGGTGCTGGCCGCGCGCTAGCCGTGTTGCCGGGCCGTATACGCCCGGCTTGGCACACTGGGCTGCCGTAGTCCGGAGAACGCCATGTCCCGCCTTGCCCCCGCCGTGCATACCGACCCCGCCGACATCGCCGCGTTGGAGGCGCTGCTGCCGCAGCTGCGTGGCCAGACCCAGGTGGAGCTGACCCTCGTCGATGGCCGTCGCCTGCTCGGCACGGTGGCGGTGCAGCCCACCGTGCAGCAGTACCGCGACGCCGCGGAGAACGAAGGCAGCAACGGCCAGTTGCGCCTGGATGACCTGGATGCGCCGGTGCAGCAGCACCTCGTATGGCTGGACAGCATCGCCGCCGTACGCCAGCTGCCGCCGCGCGAGTGAGCCTGCGCCCGGCACCGCAGTGCCGGGCACCGCGTCGTTCAGTGCGTGAAGACCTCGGCTTCGGCCTCGAAACGGCGCGCATAGGCGCGTTCGTCGGCGATCCTGCCTACTTCGTCATCGGCCATGTCCGGCGCGCCGTACACCGCATATGCCACGGTGCCATCGGCGGTCTTGCCCACCTGGTGCAGCCGGTAGCGCGAATGGCCGCCGCCGGTGTCCTCGGGGTAGTGCACCGGCGGGTGGTTGCCCTCCAGGTCCATTTCGCTGTTGTCCACCACGCCGCCGACAAACAGTGCACGCATGAGTCATCTCCATCTCGAGGGGAGCCTCCACCCTGACGGCACGGGTGTTGCCGTGGCATCAACGGGACGTTGAATAAACGCAAAACCGGGCCCTACGGACGAACCGGTAGAATGGCCCCCTCTTTTGACGATGTGCCCCCCTGCATGGCTGCCCAGCACGACGCCCCCCTGGAAACCCTGTTCCTGCCGTTCGCCAACGGCGCGCTGTCCTGGCCCGCCGGCCCGGTGCTGTTCCTGCGCGCCCGCGACGGCTGGCCGCTGCGCGAACACGCCCAGCCGGCGCAGCTGGTCTGCGAGCAGAGCTTCCGCCCCTTCGCCGATGCGCTGGAGGCCAGTGGCTGGCAGGTGCGCGATGAGCAGCAGCTGATCGATGACACCACCCGCTATGCGCTGGTGCTGGTGCTGCCGCCGCGCCAGCGCGAGGAGGCACGCGCCCTGTTCGCACGCGCGCTGGCGCTGGCAGCGCCGGGCGGCACCGTCGTGGCCTGCCAGCACAACAACGAAGGCGCGCGCTCCGGCGAAAGCGATCTGCAGTCGCTGGCCGGTCTGGGCGGAAAACTCACCAAGAACCATTGCCGTGCCTACTGGACCGCACCGCTGAACGGCCAGCACGACGTGGCGCTGGCACAGCGCTGGGCCAGCCTTGACGCACCGCGCGCCATCCTCGGCGGGCGCTTCCAGAGCCGCCCGGGCATCTTCGCGTGGGATCGCATCGATCCGGCCTCGGCGCTGCTGGTCGAGCAGCTGCCGGCCGACCTGGCCGGCGTCGGCGCCGATCTGGGCAGCGGTTTCGGTTACCTCTCGGCCGAAGTGATGGCCCGCTGCCCGGGCGTGACCGCGCTGGACCTGTACGAAGCCGAAGGTCGCGCGCTGGCACTGGCGCGCGCCAACCTGGCCGCGCTGGGCAAGCCGGCCGCGCTGAACTACCACTGGCACGATGTCACCGCCGGCATCGAAGGCCGGTACGACTTCATCGTCACCAATCCGCCGTTCCACACCCCGTCCCGTGCCGACCGCCCCGACATCGGCCAGCGGTTCATCGCCGTGGCGGCGGAGGCGCTGCGCCCGGGCGGGCGCATGTGGCTGGTGGCCAACCGCCACCTGCCGTACGAGCAGATCCTCAATGAGAGCTTCGGCCAGGTGCGCGTGGCGGCCGAGCGCGACGGTTTCAAGCTGATCGAGGCCACCAAGGCCAGCAGGAGCCCCACCCCCGTCAGGACCCCGCGCAGCACCGAGCCGACGTGGGGCCGCGGAGGCCGCGCATGAAGCTGGTCAAGCTGTTGGCGAACCTCGGCTATGGCAGCCGCAAGCAGGTGCAGGGGATGTTCCGTGCCGGCCTGATCACCGACGCTGACGGCGAGGTGCTGTACGCCGACGACGTGGTTGCGCATGAGGCGATCCGTGTTGAAGGCGAGCCGCTGGACCCGCCGCAGGGGCTGACCGTACTGCTGCACAAGCCGCGCGGTTACACCTGCTCCACCAAGGACACCGGCCGGTTGATCTACGACCTGCTGCCGCCGCGCTTCCGCGAGCGGTCGCCGGTGCTGTCCTCGGTGGGCCGGCTGGACCGCGATACCAGCGGGATGCTGCTGATGACCGACGATGGCGCGCTGCTGCACCGGATCGTCTCGCCGAAGTCGCGCCTGGACAAGGCCTACGAGGTGACCCTTGCCGAGGACCTGCGGGGCGATGAAGTGAGCCGGTTCGCCAGCGGCACGCTGCTGCTGGAATCGGACGACAAGCCCTTGCTGCCCGCTGAACTGGACGTGCGGTCACCGCGCCAGGCGCAGCTGGTGCTGCATGAAGGCCGTTACCATCAGGTGCGTCGCATGTTCGCCGCCGTCGGCAACCATGTAGAAGCGCTGCACCGCAGCCGCATCGGCGGGTTGTCGCTGGGCGACCTGGCCGAAGGCCAGTGGCGCATGCTCGATGCCACCGACCTGGACACCCTGTTCGACGTCCCATGACCGCCATTGCCGCGCTGCCGTTCCTGCCCGACGCCGTCATCTTCGATATGGATGGCCTGATGATCGACAGCGAACGCGTGTCGATCGCCTGCTGGTCGGCGGCGGCGCGGGAGCTGCAGCTGCCGTTCGCGGAGGACTTCTGGCTGGGGATGGTCGGCCTGGGTGACCGTGACTGCGAGCGCCTGCTGCTGGAGCACATCCCTGCCGGGCAGGTCGCCGCGCTGTTCGCGCGCTGCCACGCTCTGTACGAGGCGCGTACCCAGGCGGGCCTGCCGCTGCGGCCGGGCATCGTGGACATCCTTCAGTTGCTGCAGGCGCATGACATTCCGCGCGCGGTCGCCACCTCCACGCGGCAGCCGCGTGCGTCGCGCAAGCTGCACGCGGCGGGGCTGCTGCCGTTCTTCGAGGTGGTGGTCACCAGCAGCGACGTGGCCCATCCCAAACCGGCGCCGGACATCTACCTGCTGGCCGCGCAGAAGCTGGGCAAGGCACCCGCGCGCTGCCTGGCCCTGGAAGATTCGCCGGCCGGCATCCGCGCCGCGGTAGGCGCCGGCATGACGGCCATCCAGGTCCCGGACCTGGTGCGCCCTGACGACGCGCTCCGCGCCCTGGGTCACCGCATCGTCGACTCGCTGCTCGACGCCCGCACGCTCCTGCTGCCTTTGCTGCCCACCAGGTAGAGCCGACGTCCAGTCGGCTCGACCGGTGCGCGCGGATGGCCCCTACCTGGCCGCGCAGAAAAAAGCCCGGCGCTTGGCCGGGCTTTCCTTCGCGCGTGGTCCGCCTGGATTCACACCCGGCCGAACACCAGCGCAGCGTTGGTGCCGCCGAAGCCGAAGCTGTTGGACATCACCGTGTTCAACTGTGCATTGTGGCTTTCGCGCACGATCGGGAAACCTTCCACCAGCGGGTCCAGCTCGCCGATGTTGGCCGAGCCGGCGATGAAGCCGTCGCGCATCATCAGCAGGCAGTAGATCGCTTCGTGCACGCTGGCGGCGCCCAGCGAATGGCCCGACAGCGCCTTGGTCGACGACAGCGGCGGCACGTTTTCGCCGAACACCTCGCGCACCGCCTTCAGCTCGGTGACATCGCCCAGCGGGGTCGAGGTGCCGTGCGTGTTGAGGTAGTCGATCGGGGCGGACAGATTGGCCATTGCCATGTTCATGCAGCGCACCGCGCCCTCACCCGACGGTGCCACCATGTCGGCGCCATCGGAGGTGACGCCATAGCCGACCAGCTCGGCATAGATGCGTGCGCCACGCGCAACGGCATGGTCGTAATCCTCCAGCACCAGCATGCCGCCACCACCGGCGATGACGAAGCCGTCGCGGTCCTTGTCGTACGGGCGCGAGGCACTGGCCGGGGTTTCGTTGAAGCGGGTGGACAGTGCGCCCATCGCATCGAACATCACGCTCATCGACCAGTGCAGGTCTTCGCCGCCACCGGCGAACATCACGTCCTGCGCGCCGTGCCGGATCAGGTCCGCGGCGGCGCCGATGCAATGTGCCGACGTCGCGCAGGCGGCCGACAGCGAATAGCTCAGGCCTTTGATCTGGAACGCGGTGGACAGGCATGCCGACACCGTGGAGCACATCGTGCGCGGCACCATGTACGGGCCGACCTTGCGCACGCCGCGCGCGCGCAGGATGTCGGCCGATTCGACCTGCCACTGGCTGGAGCCGCCGCCGGAACCGGCGATCAGGCCGGTGCGCGGGTTGGCGACCTGGTCGGCCTCCAGGCCGGCATCGGCGATCGCATCGCGCATGGCGATGTACGCATACGCCGACGCGTCGCTCATGAAGCGCTTGAGCTTGCGGTCGATCTGTGCGTCCAGGTCCAGTTCGATGTTGCCGCCCACGTGGCTGCGCAGGCCGGCGTCGGCGTGGTCGGGCAGAGTGCGGATGCCGGCGCGGCCTTCACGCAGCGCGGTGGACACGGTGTCCAGATCGTTGCCCAGGCACGAAGTGATGCCCATTCCGGTAATGACGACGCGACGCATCAGAAGTTCTCAGTGGAAGTGAACAGACCCACACGCAGGTCCTTGGCGGTGTAGATTTCGCGGCCGTCCACCAGCATGCGGGCGTCGGCCTGCGCCATCACCAGCTTGCGGTTGATGACGCGGGTGATGTCGATTTCATAGCTGACCTGCTTGGCCTCGGGCAGCACCTGGCCGGTGAACTTCACCTCGCCGCAGCCCAATGCACGGCCGCGGCCGGGAGCGCCCAGCCAGGTCAGGTAGAAGCCGGTGAGCTGCCACATCGCATCCAGGCCCAGGCAACCGGGCATCACCGGGTCGCCGATGAAGTGGCACCCGAAGAACCACAGGTCCGGGCGGATATCCAGTTCCGCGCGTACCAGTCCCTTGCCGTGTGGGCCGCCGTCCTCGCGGATATCGGTGATGCGATCGAACATCAGCATCGGATCGTTGGGCAGGCGACCGCTGCCCGGGCCGAACAGTTCGCCGCGGGCGCTGGCCAGCAGCTGTTCGCGCGAGAACGCGTTGAGACGAGTCATGAAAAGCGCAATCCTGAAGTTGTCATCGGGTACATCCGAGCGCCGCTCGGCTGCTCTTGATAAAAGACAAGTGTTCAAGAGTGCAGAGGAAAATCGTTTCAATCAAACGTTTTAACCGTACGCCAGCGTAGTGTTTTCAGGTTCAAAAACGCATGTTGTTGTTATGAAAAGACCATACTCAAGCGTGTGGCTGTAATCTTGTTCATCTGACCCGAGTCCGTCACGCCGTGCCCGCCCTCCGCAAGATCATCCACGTCGACATGGACGCGTTCTACGCGTCGGTGGAGCAGCGCGACGACCCCGCGCTGCGTGGCCGGCCGGTGGTGGTGGCGTGGAAAGGCGCGCGCTCGGTGGTGTGCGCGGCGTCGTACGAGGCGCGGGTGTTCGGCATCCGCTCGGCGATGCCGGCGCTGCGTGCCGAGCGGCTGTGTCCGGACGCGGTGTTCGTGCCGCCCGACTTCGCCCGTTACAAGGCAGTGTCGCGCCAGGTGCGTGAGATTTTCCTGCGGCATACCGACCTGGTCGAACCGCTGTCGCTGGACGAGGCCTACCTGGACGTGACCGTGCACAAAGGCGGCATGACGGTGGCGACCGAGATCGCGGCGATCGTGCGGGCGCAGATCCGCGAGGAAACGCAGTTGACCGCGTCGGCCGGGATCGCGCCGAACAAGTTCCTGGCCAAGATCGCCTCGGACTGGCGCAAGCCGGATGGCCAGTTCGTGGTGCCGCCGCATCGAGTCGAACAGTTCCTTACGCCGTTGCCGGTCAAGCGGGTACCCGGCGTGGGCAAGGTGATGGAAGGCAAGCTGGCCGAACTGGGCATCGTCACCGTGGGCGATCTGCGCGCGTTGCCGCTGGAGGTGCTGGAAACGCGTTTCGGCAGCTTCGGCGCCAGCCTGTACCGGCGCGCACGCGGCATCGACGAGCGCCCGGTGGAACCGGACCAGCCGGTGCAGTCGATCTCCTCGGAGGACACCTTCGCCGAGGACCTGCCGCTGGATGCGCTGGACGCGGCCATCGTCGAGCTGGCCACGAAGACCTGGCAGGCAACGCGCAGAACCGAGCGGGTCGGGCATACGGTGGTGCTGAAGCTGAAGACCGCGCAGTTCCGCATCATCACCCGCAGCTTCACGCCGGAGTCGCCGCCGGACACGCTGGAAGAACTGCGCGATATCGCGCTGGCGCTGCGCGCGCGCGTCGACCTGCCGGATGACACGCGCTATCGCCTCGTTGGCGTCGGGCTGGGGGGGTTCCGCGAGCGCGAACCGGTGCGCCAGCCCGGCCTGTTCGATCACCTCGACGAGGCGTGACCGCCGCTTACGGCCAGCGCATCTCGCCTTTGGCGACCTTGGCACTCAACGCCAGTGAATCCACTCCCTGCAGGCGCGGGTAGCGCGTTTTCATCGCCGCGACCAGGGCATCGGCGTCGGCACTGCGCGCGGCTTCCGCATCGAAGGCACGGATATAGGCTGCGGTGAAGTCCAGCGCGCCGACATCCAGCGCCGCGCCCGTGGCGTAGTGCCCGGGAATGACGCGCACCGGTTTGAGTGCCTTGATCTTCGCCAGGGTCGCCAGCCAGTCCGCGTGCGACTGCGCACTCTGCGTATCGGCCATCCATACATGTTCGCCACTGACCACGGGAATGCCGCCGAGCACGGTCCGCAGCGCGGGAATCCACACCACGGTCCGGTCCGGGGTGGGGCCGTCCAGCCCGATGATCTGCAGCGTCTGCCCGTCCAGTGTGAGGGTGTCGCCGTCGAGGACCTGCGGCACCACGATGCGCGCAGGCGCGTCGGCACCCATCTTCGGCCCCCAGTAGGCGAGCTTGCCGGCCTGCGTCGCCTGGATGTGGGCCACCGTCTGCGCGGTGGCAACGATCCGGGCGTCGGGGAAGGCGTCCTGCAGGGTAGCCAGGCCGAAGTAGTAGTCGGGGTCGCCGTGGCTGATGTAGAGGGTGGTCAGGCGCTTGCCGCTGGCGCGGACACGCTGCACCAGGTGTGCCGCATCCGACGCCGCGAACTGGGCGTCGATGAGGATCGCGTCGTGCTCGCCGGTGACCAGGCTGGAGGACACCTGGAACAGCGCCTTCGCGCCCGGATGGTAAGGCTGCACCTGCAGCGGTGCGCGTTGCGTGGTGGCAGGGGCTGCATGGCTGGCCGCAGGTGCAGCCACGCCGAGTGCGGCGCCGACGGCCAGCGCCAGCAACAGCGGGGCGCGCGAAAGAGGGGGCATGGTGTGGGGTCCTGTGCGACAGGGCCCCGGCGGCATGCCGGGGCCTGGTGGAGCCGGGGCGGGTCGGGCCGTTCGTCAGTACGCGACGGTGGCGATCTGGCGCAGGTACCGCGGCGTCTCGATTTCGTTGACGAACGCGTCGGCGTAGTCGGCGTAGCTGATCCGGCTATGGCCGTCGGCACTGGCCAGGAAGGCCTTGGCCTGGGTACGGAAGCCGCCCTGCTGCGGGCCCGGGCCGATCTCGGCGGCGGGAGAGTAGAAGGTCCAATCCAGATCATCGATGCCCTGGTAGACCTTGAAGGCCTCTCGGTGCGCCAGCGCGATCGGCTTGTAGGCGTCGGGGAACGTGGGGGTGTCCACCAGCTGCACGCCTGGCGCGACCTCCAGACTGCCGGCACCGCCGACCACCACCACCCGGCGCACGCCGGCCTGGCGCGCGGCCCCGGTGAGGTGGGTAGCCACGGCGGCCACATCGGCCGGGGCGTCACCCGGGCGCGGGCCGTAGGCGCTGGCGAGTACGTCATGGCCGGCGATCACGGCGGCCAGGGCATCGGTGTCGTCCAGCGCGGCGACGGCCAGCGTGGCGCCGTCCAGTTCGGCAGGCAGCGCGGTGTCGCGGCGCACGATGGCCGTGACCTGGTGGCCGCGGGCGAGGGCCTGGCGGGCGATTTCACGGCCGATGTTGCCGGTGGCACCAACAAGCGCGATTTTCATGGGGCGAGGTCCGTTGCGGGAGGAAGGCCAGCATATGCGCCTGAAATCGTCCGAAAAGCCGCGTATAACGGCCTAATTTGTTGCGTAGAACGATCAAATGGACCGCATGACCGCCATGAACGTGTTCGTCGAGGTGGTCGAGCGCGGCAGCCTGACCGCCGCCGCCGAGGCGCTGGAGATGTCGCGGGCGATGGTCACCCGCTACCTGGCCGAGGTGGAGCGCTGGCTGGGCGCCCGCCTGCTGCACCGGACCACGCGCCGGATCAGCCTCACCGCGCCGGGCGAAGCCGCGTTGCTGCGCTTCCGGCAGATGCTGGCGATCGGCGAGGAACTGCACGGCGAACTGGCCAACGACAATCCAGAACCGCATGGCCTGATCCGGGTCACGGCCAGTGTCTCGTTCGGGCAGATCCACCTGGCAGCGGCGGTGGCGGACTTCGTGAAGCGGCATCCGTTGACGCGGGTCGAACTGCTGCTGGTGGACCGCGTGGTGAACCTGGTCGAGGAACGCGTGGATATCGCCGTGCGCATCTCGCGCGCGATCGATCCGGCGCTGATCGCGCGGCGCCTGGCGCCGTGCCGCTCGGTGCTGTGCGCGGCACCGTCGTACCTGGCCGAACGCGGCGCGCCGACGACTGCCGACGCGCTGGCCTCGCACAACTGTCTTACCCACCACTACGTCGGCAAGAGCGTGTGGCACCTGAAGCGCGACGGCCGTGCGATTGCCGTGGCCGTGGGTGGCAACATCAGCGCCAACGAGGCGTCGCTGCTGCTGGAAGCGGTGCGCGCCGGCGCCGGCATCGCGATGCTGCCCACCTACCAGATCGGCCCGCTGCTGCGCAGCGGCGAACTGATCGAGGTACTGCCGGACTACGAGGTGGAGGGCCTGGGCATCCACGCGGTGTATGCGTCGCGGCGGCAGTTGCCCACGATCATGCGCAGCTTCCTGGATTTCCTCGTGGAGCGCTTCTCCAGCCCGGCGTTTCTGTCGCGGATCTGAGCGCAGGACGCCGCGTACAATGGCGTTCCCACGTCGTTGAAGTGAGCCGCGCCTTGTCCTGTCCGTATCCGTTGGTGGTGTTCGATCTGGATGGCACGCTGGTCGACAGCGCGGCCGATATCGCCGAAGCGCTGAACCGCACGCTCGAAGACTGGCAGTTGCCGCGGGTTCCCGAGGCCACGGTGCTCACCTGGATCGGCGACGGCGTGCGCCGGCTGGTGGAGCAGGCGTTCACCGCGGCGGGCAGTGATGCCGATCTGGACGCGGTCATGCCCGGCTTCATGCGCCACTACGAGGCCTGCCTGCTGCGCAGCCCGCGTCTGTTCGAGGGTGTTGAAGCGGCGCTGCAGGCGCTGCGCGAGCGCAACGTGACGCTGGCGATCTGCACCAACAAGCCGTCAGCGTTGGTGGCGCCTCTGCTGCGGCATTTCGGCCTGCAGGATCTGTTCGCGCTGGTGCTCGGCGGCGATTCGCTGGCCGAGCGCAAGCCCAGCGGCGTGCCGTTGCGGCATATCGCCGCCCACTTCGGGCTGGCACCGCAGGCGGCGCTGATGGTGGGCGATTCGATCACCGATTACCGTGCTGCCGTGGATGCGGGCATGCCGGTGGCGCTGGTGCGTTACGGCTATCCGCGCGGGCTGGACCTGGAGACGGTCGAGGCGGTAGCGGTGGTGGATGATCTGCGCGATCTGCCGGGGGTGTCCGCGCGCGGGTGAGGGAGGCGCCGACCCACGGTCGGCACCCACCGGATGCCTGTCTGCACCCCTGCGTGCGGGACGGCGGCGATGCCGCCATCCCGGTGCCTCAGTTCGGCTGGTAGCGCACGCTCAGGCGGTACTCGCGGCCGGGCTGGTTGTACCAGGCCACCGTTTCGTAGTCGCGGTCGAACAGATTGCTCACCCGGCCAAGCACCGACCAGTCGCGGCTGATTGCGTACTCCAGACGCAGGTCGACGGTGCCATAGCCGCCCAGGCGCACGGTGTTGGCGGCATCGTCATAGCGCTTGCCCGCCCCATTGGCGGTAATGCCGGCGCGGAAGTCGCCGAAGCGGCGGTCGATGTCCAGGCGCGCGGTGTTCTGCGCGCGGCGCGCCAGCCAGTTGTCGAACTGCGCGCTGCCGTCGGTGCGGTTGCGCGGATCGGTGTGGCTGAGCTGGGCGCTGATATCGACGCCGGCCACGGTGATGGCACCGGTCAACTCGGCGCCGCGGATGCGCGCCTTCTCCACCTGCGACATCATGAAGGTGGTGGCGTCGTAGGTGATCAGGTCGTCAATGCGGGTCTCATACACATCCAGGCCCCATCGCCAGCCATCGCCCTGCTGGGCAATGCCGAGGTTGGCGCTCCGGGAGGTTTCCGGGTCCAGCGTCGGCACGCCGCTCCACGGGTCGTACAGGTCGCTGAAAGTCGGTGCCTTGAACGCGGTGCCGTAACTGGCGTTGAGGCGGAAGCCGCCATCCAGTTCCATGCCCCAGCCGAGGCTGCCGGTGGTGTGGTTGCCGAACTGCTCGTTGTCGTCGTTGCGCACGTTGGCCTGCAGGTGGTGCGCGCCGAAGCGGCCCTGGTACTGCACGAACACGCCGGTGTTGTCGCGGCTGTCGACACCGTAGCCGGCGCTGCTGCCGTCCAGGTTGTCCTGGCTCCAGTCCACGCCTGCGCTGAGCAGCTGGCCTTCGGCCACGCCGATGTCAGCCTGTACCGACGCGGTGTCACGGTGGGTCTGCGCCGCGCCCAGCCAGGTGCTGCCGTTGTAGTTCTGCGACTCGTTGTCAGCCCGGCCGGCACTGACGGTCAGGTTGAAGTGCGCGCCCGGGGTGTAGCGCACCTTGCCGCCCAGCACCTGCTGCAGCGTTTCCGAATAGTTGTAGTAACCGTCGTAGTGGTTCTCGCCTTCGGCGCGCAGCGCGGTGCCTTCCACGTGCCAGGCATCGCCCAGCGCGTAGCCGCCACGCAGGCTCATCGACAGATTGCGGTAGCCGTCGCGGTCGGGCTCGTCGGCGCCGCAGCCGGCGAACGTGATCGGGTTGCCGCGGCAGGCATTGATGCCGTCGGTGTGCTGGTAGGCGATGTCGGTGCCGAACCAGCCGCGCTCGCCGCTGCCACCGAAGCCGCCACTGGCCTCGCGCAGGCCGTTGCTGCCGGCGCCCAGCTGCAGGTGCGGGGCGAACTGGCCGGCGTTGCGGCGGGTGAATATCTGGATCACGCCACCGATCGCATCAGCGCCGTACAGGCTGGACTGCGGGCCGCGCACGATTTCCACGCGTTCGATCTGCGCCAGTGGCAGGTCCTGGAGCATGGCCAGGCCGAGATCGCCGGTGTTGATGCGCACGCCGTCCACCAGCACCAGGGTGTGGGCCGAGTTGGTGCCGCGGAGGAACAGCGAGCTCTGCTTGCCCAGGCCGCCGCTGTTGTTGAGGTTGATGCCGGCACGGCCGCGCAGCAGGTCCTGCAGCGACGGCGCCTGGCTGCGCTCGATCTCCGCGCGGTCGATCACCTGCGCAGGCGAGATGCTGTCCTGCAGGGCGATCGGCGTGCGCGTGGCGGTGACCAGGACCTGGTCCAGTGCGGTTGCCTCATCCTGGGCGGCCGCCATCAGCGGCAATGTCGACAGCACGGCCAGGGAGAGAATTCGGGTTTGCAGCTTCATCGTGGACTCCGGGTGCCGCGCACGCCCGCGCGGCAAAGGGTGGGGAAGGTCGCGACACGTCGCGATCCGTCGTCTCCCAGGCCGGTCTCCGGACTTGCGGGTGGATGGCAGCCCCATCCCACCAGGCGCCTTCCCATGCCGAAGCACAGTGGCGTACTGCCTGGTGTCTCCACGCTTACCGTTGCGGGGGCAGTGCCGGAGTGGCGGACAGGCATTGCCTGACGCGTCACCGGCTTCCCGTTTCAACCTGCCGGCATACGCCGCAGGTCACCTGAAAGTGGGCGAAGTCTAAGCCATCGGCCCGGGCCGATGGGACGCAGCGGTTAGAATGCGCCTCGTCTTTTCGATGTGATCCTCATGACCCCACTGTGGTTGCAGCACCCATGCGCGGACGCCCGTGCGTACCGCCGGCCCACCGCAGCGCCGGGTACAGGGGGCATGGCGTGATCTTCGACCTGATCCGCCACGCCAGCACCGGCCGCGACAACCACCTGGATGGCCGCACCGATCCGCCGCTGGACGCGGACAGCACCGTGGCCCTGTGCGAGCGCTACGCGTCGCTGTCCTGGCAGCGCGTGCTGAGCTCACCACGCACGCGTGCAATGGGCACCGCCGACGCACTGGCCGTGCCGCGCGGGCTGCACGTGGAGGCGCACGAGGAGTGGGAAGAACTCGACTTCGGCGACTGGGACGGGGCGGCACTGGACGCCTTGCCGATGGAGGCCGTGTCGGCCTTCCACCTGGACCCGCACGCCAATCCACCGCCGCATGGCGAAAGCTGGGGACACTTCGAGCGCCGCATCGCGCGTGGCCTGCACCGCCTGCTGGATGATCCGGAGCCGGTTCCCACCGTTGTCGTCAGCCACGGCGGGCCGTTGCGGATGGTGCTGTCGCAGGTGTGTGGCCTGCCACTGGCGATGTGCTGGGCATTGCGCATCGATCACGGCACGCGGCTGCAGCTGCGCGTGGAGCGCGACGAGGATCGCCTGTGGGGCGAGCTGCTGGAACTGCAGCAACCCTAGCGGTCGTCCTCGTCATCCTGCGGCTCGGGCGTGCGGTCGTAGACCGGCCCGGACGCTGGTGGCGCCTTCTTCAACGGGTTGTCGGCGATGATCGCGTCGTAGGCGGCAACCAGTTCAATCCGCCGCGCCTCCGGCAGTTCCTGCCAATGGCAGTCCTGCAGCGCGCCTTCCAGCGAGTACAGCAGGTTGAGGCTGGGCTTGAAGCCGGCGCGCTTGACCTTCACGAACGCGCCCACCGCACCGGCGGCGATCAGATCCTCCGGGGTGCGCAGCCCGACCTGACGCAGCCAGGCTGCGCTTTTGGGGCCGATGTTGCGCAGTTTGGCACTCATCCCAGCGCCTCGACGAACACCGCGGCGATCGCTTCCAGACCGGCCTGGTCCTCGGCGTCGAAGCGGGCCAGCGACGGGCTGTCCAGGTCGAACACGCCGATCAGCGTGTCGCCCTTGAGCAGCGGCACCACCAGTTCCGAGCGCGAGGCCGAATCGCACGCGATGTGGCCGGGGAAGGCATCCACGTCCTCGATCCGCTGGGTGCGTCGCTGCGAGGCGGCCGCGCCGCACACGCCCTTGTCCAGCGGGATGCGCACGCAGGCCGGCAGGCCCTGGAATGGCCCGACCACCAGCTCGGTGCCGTCGTAGAAATAGAACCCGACCCAGTTCAGGTGGGGGAGCGCGTGGTAGACCAGCGCCGACAGGTTGGCCGCGTTGGCGATCCGGTCGCGCTCGCCGTGCACCAGGGCGCGTGCCTGGGCCAGCAGCTGACCGTACTGTTCCGGCTTGCTGCCGGTGAGCGTGGAAGTATCGAACATGCCCGCAGTCTAGCAAGCAGGGCCGTCGCCTGCGCCGGGCGCAGTGCAACGCAGCGATGCGCCGTCGCGGCGGACGGCGGCAGGCCGATAATGGGCGCTTTCCTCCCGGAGACGTCCATGTCCCTGCCCGTGTCGTTGCCCGCTGCCCTGTACGTGACCGGTACCGATACCGGGATCGGCAAGACCTTCAGCAGCTGCGTGCTGCTGCATGCGCTGCGCCAGCGTGGCCGGCAGGCCGTGGGCATGAAGCCGGTGGCCAGCGGCTGCATCCGCACCGCCGAGGGCCTGCGCAACGAGGATGCGACCGCGCTGATGGCGGCCAGCGACCCGATGCCGTCCTATGACGATCTGAACCCGTTCGCGCTGGAGCAGCCCCTGGCGCCGGAGATCGCCGCCGCCGAGGCCGACGTGACGCTGTCGCTGGGCCCGATCGAGACGGCGTTCGCCCGCCTGCGTGCCAGCGCCGACACCGTGGTGGTGGAAGGGGTGGGGGGCTGGCTGGCACCGCTGTCGGGCACGCTCGACCAGGCCGACCTGGTGCAGGCCCTGCAGCTGCCGGTGGTGATGGTCGTTGGACTGCGGCTGGGCTGCCTCAACCACGCGCGCCTGACCGCTGCGGCGATCCAGTCCAGCGGGGCCACCTGCATCGGCTGGATCGCCAACGAAGTGGACCCGTCGATGGCGCGTCGCGACGAGAACATGGCCCTGCTGCGTGCGCGCCTGCCGATGCCGTGCTGGGGGCGCCTGCCGTACGCGCCCGGGGCCGACCCGGCCACGTTGGCCGCGCGGTTGGCCATCTAGCTAGCCGCGCGCGGCCGCCTGCAGGGTGTGGGCGATGCGGCCGAGCGTGGCGATCGCACCGACGTAGCGCTCATCCAGCTCCTGGCAGCACGACAGGCGCAGGCAGTGGCGGTAGCGCGCACCACGTGAATACACCTGGCCCGGCATGAACACCACGCCCTCGGCCAGCGCCAGGTCGAACAGCGTCCCGGCCTCGATGTCGACGGGCAGCTCCACCCACAGCAGAAAACCGCCGGTTGGCTGGGTGGCGCGGGTGCCGGGGGGGAAATGCTGCGCGATCAGGCTGCGCACGCGGCCGACCTGCTCGCTGTACAGCCGCCGCAGTCCCCGCAGGTGGTGTTCGTAACTGCCCGCTTCCAGGAACGCGGCCACGGCCTCGCCGAGCAGGCGCGATTCGGCGCCGGTGGACTGGAACTTGAGCAGTTGGATGTCCGCGGCGAAGCGACCGCCGTCCAGCCAGCCGATCCGGTAATCCGGTGCCAGCGTCTTGGAGAAACTGCTGCACACCATCACCCAGCCTTCGTCATCGAAGGATTTGAGCAGCGGCGCGAGCGGTTCCTGGTACTGCAGCTCGGCGTACACCGCATCCTCGATCAGCGGGATGCGGAACTGATTGACCAGCGCGGCCAGCCGCTGCTTGGCAGCGACCGGCATGGTGCAGCCCAGCGGGTTGTGCACGCTCGGCATCGCCACGATCGCGGCCAGCGCGCGGTGCTGCAGCTGTGCCTCCACCGCGTCCACGTCCAGGCCGTGGCGCGGATCGGTGGGCAGTTCGATCGCCTTCAGTCCCAGGCTGCCCAGCAACGGGTACAGATTGAAGTACGAGGGGGCTTCGATACCGACGGCATCGCCGGGGCGCGTCACCGCGCGCAATGCCAGCTGCAGCGCCTCCATCGCGCCGTGGGTCAGCACCAGCCGCTCCACGCTGGTGTGCAGGCCCAGGCGTGGACCACGCCGCACGATCTGCTCCAGCAGCCGCGTGGCCGCATTCGGGCGCGCATAGGTTTCGACCATGCCCGCCGAACGCCGCAGCACCTGCGCGGTGCTGCGCGCCAGCTTCGCACCGGGATAGAAGCGTTTGCCGCGCGGGCCGGCAAAGGCCAGGTCGACGACGCCCGGCTGCTGCTGGGCGGCCAGTACGCGGGCCATCATCACCTGCTGCGCCGGGGCGGTCGCCAGTGACGGCGCCTGGCGCAGCGAACGGGTGGGCTCGGGCAGGCGCGGGCTGACCACGAAGCCGGCCTTGGGCCGCGGCATCACCAGCCCGGCGTCTTCCAGTTGACGGTAGGCGGCGATCACGGTGTTCAGGCTCAGCCTGCGCTGCGCGGCCAGGCCGCGCAGCGAGGGCAGGCGTGCACCGGCCGGCAACCGGCCGCTGTGGATCGCATCGGCCATTTCATCGGCCAGGGACTGGTAAAGGTTGGCTGCCATGCGGGCTCATCCACGGAAATCTGTATCCATCCGGATGCAGCGACTCTGGCGCTGTATCCGCTGGTCCGCGCAGCCTAGCATGGCCTGGCCAGCCCGGCGGACGTCACCCGCCGCGCATCCCGTACGTCCCTCGCGCACGGCGGTGGCGTGTTTCGCCGTGCGCTTTTTTCCCGTTCCCTCAGCGCGCCGACAGCGTCGATACCAGGCGCGGGGTGTCGCGGTACAGCGCCGGGTACTGGCGCTTCAGCGCCTCGACCTTGGGCAGGTCGTTGATGCGGATGTACAGCGATTCCGGGTGCAGGGTGAGGTAGTTCTGGTGGTAGTCCTCGGCCGCGAAGAAGCGCTTGCCGCCATCGACCTGGGTGACCACCGGCGCGGCCCACACCTTGGCTTGTTCCAGCTGGGCGATGTAGGCGCGGGTGGCATCGCGCTGTGCCGGGTCGTCGATGTAGATCGCCGAGCGGTACTGGGTGCCCTGGTCGGGGCCCTGCCGGTTGAGCTGGGTGGGATCGTGCACCACCGAGAAGAACACCTGCATCAGCTGTGCGTAGCTCACCTGGCTCGGATCGTAGGTGACCTGCACCGCCTCGGCATGGCCGGTGGTGCCGCTGCCCACGCGCGTGTAGCTGGCTGTGCCGGCGTTGCCGCCGATGTAGCCGGACACCGCGTTGTTGACGCCCTTGATGTGCTGGAACACCCCCTGCACGCCCCAGAAACAGCCTCCGGCGAACACCACCTGCGCACGCCGGCTGCCCGGCTGCGCAACGTTGGCCGGCCCGCTGGGCGCCGGGACGCTGACCATCGCGGCCGCCGCATGGGCGGGACGATCCAGGCTGACCACGGCGGTCACGGTCAATGCCGCAATGACACCGGCAATCCCGCCGGCCACCAGTTTGTCGATAGTGAGCTTCATCGAAGGCCTCCCGGCTCAACCAAAGGTGAAGGCGTAGGCATGGACACCCGGATCGAGGAACTCGATCTCGAAGGTGCGTTCACGCACATCGCCGGATTGGCGGATCAACTGGTACAGGCGGTGCTCGCCGACCTGGCCGCTGCCATCGGCGGATACGTCGCCGCCGGCGGCCGCGCCCGGCGGCTGTCCATCCAGGCGCACGCGGTAGCGCACCGGCTTGCCGTCCTGCGCGGGGGCCAGCACCAGGTGCAGGTCGCGCGCGTGGAAGCGGAACGCGATGCGGCCGCCGGCCTGCGCCAACTGCACGTCCTCATCGCCGACCGTCCAGCGCCCGCCCAGCGCCCACTCGTTGAGCGCCAGCGAGGCGGGCAGTGCGTAGGCGGCCTGGCGGTCGGGTTGCTGGCCACCCGGTGAGGCGAAATGCTCGGCGCGCGCATGGCCCAGGTAGGTCTCGGGCGATTTGAGGTTGCGCATGTCGGCCTGGCGCTCCACGCCCTCGCGTGCCGTGGCCGTCATGGCCTGTGCCGGTTCGCCGGGCAGCGTGTTGCCGGCCTCGCGCAGCAGTTGGCGGATGATCTGCTCGGACTGCGCATAGTTGCCTTCGCCGAAGTGGTGCGCGCGGATGCGGCCCTGGGCATCGATGAAGTAGTGCGCCGGCCAGTAGCGGTTGTTGAAGCCACGCCAGATCGCGAAGTCGTTGTCGATCGCCACCGGATAGGTGACCTGCAGATCCCTGACCGCGCGCTGCACGTTGCCGAGGTTGCGCTCGAAGGCGAATTCCGGCGCGTGCACGCCGATGACCACCAGCCCGTGGTTGCGGTAGCGCTCGGCCCATTCGCGCACATAGGGCAGGGCACGCAGGCAGTTGATGCAGGAATAGGTCCAGAAATCGACCAGCACGACCTTGCCGCGCAGCGACGGCCCATCCAGCGGTGGACTGTTGAGCCAGCCGGTGGCGCCGGCGAGCGAGGGCAGTGTGCCTTCAACCGGCAAGTCGCCATCGACCGCGCGATCGGCGGCCCGCATCATCATCGCTCCGCCCGCCGGCGGCGACTGCGCCGGCAGCGCATCCAGCAGGCCCTGCTCAAGCCGCGCGGTACTGACCGTGGACAGGCGCGTCAGCACGCCGGTATCCCAGCCCATCGCGATGGCCACCACCGCCAGCAGCGCGGCAATGCCCAGTCCGCGCCGCACCCATTCCCCTACGCCGAGACGCTGCTTGAGGGCGGCGAATACGCGCCCGCCGATCCAGATCGCCAGCGCCAGCGAGGTGGCCGCGCCCAGGGCATAGGCCAGCAGAAGCGTGCTGGTGCCCACGCTGGCGCCCTGCAACGCCGCGCCGGTCAGGATGAGGCCCAGGATCGGGCCGGCGCACGGTGCCCACAGCAGGCCGGTGGCCACGCCGATCAGCAGCGAGGTACCCACCCCGCCGCGTCCGGCATCGCTGGCCGCGTCGGCCGACGCACTCAGTCGCGCACCCAGGCGCTGGAACGGCGACAGCAGCCGGTTGGCCAGGGTCGGCCACAGCAGCGCTACGGCAAACACCGCCATCACCACCAGCGCGATCCAGCGGCCCACCTGGTTGGCCTGGGCCACCCACTGGCTGCCGACCGCCGCCAGGCTGGCGACCACCGCGAACATCAGCGCCATGCCAACCAGCAGCGGCAGACCACTGCGCAGGAACGGCCGGTCCGAACGCGCGAACACGAAGGGCAGCACGGGCAGGATGCAGGGGCTGAGGATGGTCAGCACGCCACCCAGGTAGGCCAGCACAAGCAGGAGCATCGGAAAGTCCTTTCAGGAAGGGGGGAAGGCCGGGCAGGGGCCGGGGGTCAGGTGCTGTCGTCGGCGCCGCGCGGCACGAACTGCATCGCGACACCGTTCATGCAGTAGCGCAGGCCGGTGGGACGCGGGCCGTCATCGAAGACGTGGCCGAGGTGGCCGCCGCAGCGCCGGCAATGCGCTTCCACGCGCACCATGCCGAAGGTGGTGTCGCGATCCTCGCCGACGGCGTCGTGCAGCGGCGCCCAGAAGCTCGGCCAACCGGTGCCGCTGTCGAACTTGGTGGACGAGGAGAACAACGGCAGCGCGCAGCCGGCACAGGTGAAGGTGCCGCGCCGGTGCTCCTTGTTCAGCGGGCTGCTGAACGGACGTTCCGTGCTTTGCCGGCGCAGCACTGCGTACTGCGCCGGGGTGAGCTGCGCCCGCCATTGCGCATCGGTGCGCATCACCTCGAACTGGCGCACCGGTGCGGCGGGCGCGGCAGGTGCGGGGCCACTGCAGGCGGACAGGCCGAACAGGCCGGCGGCAGCGGCCATGCCGCCCATGCCGAGCACATTGCGACGGGTGTAACGCATGGCCGATCTCCAGGGGGGGATACGATGCGGCCATGCTGCGCCCGGCCCGGTCAACGAATCCTCACGCAGGGTTAAATTTTCCGTGACACATTCAGGTGCGGATCGGTCGACAATGCGGCCATGTCCCTTGCCGATCGCCCCGTACCGATGAGCAGCGCCAAGCGTGTCCTGATCGTCGAAGACGATGTCCACATTGCCACCCTGCTGCGCATGCACCTGCGTGACGAAGGCTATGACGTCACCCATGCCGCCACCGGTGATGAGGGTCTGGCCCTGCTCGAAGCACAGCCGTGGAGCGCGTTGGTGCTGGACCTGATGCTGCCGGGCGTGGATGGTCTGGAGATCTGCAAGCGCGCGCGTGCGATGGCGCGCTATACCCCGATCATCATCACCAGCGCGCGGGCCAGCGAAGTGCATCGCATCCTCGGGCTGGAGCTGGGGGCAGACGACTACCTGGCCAAACCGTTTTCGATGCTGGAGCTGGTGGCGCGGGTCAAGGCCCTGCTGCGCCGGGTGGAGGCGATGGCGCTCAATGCCCGCATCGATGCCGGCGAGCTGGACGTGGCCGGCATCCGCATCGATCCGGTCGCGCGCACCGCGCAACTGGAGGGCCGGGCGCTGGACCTGACGCCGCGCGAGTTCGACCTGCTGTATTTCTTCGCCCGGCACCCGGGCCAGGTGTACTCCCGCATGGACCTGCTCAACCAGGTCTGGGGCTACCAGCACGACGGCTACGAACACACCGTCAACACGCACATCAACCGCCTGCGCAACAAGATCGAACGCGATCCGGCCACGCCGCAGCGCATCCAGACGGTATGGGGGCGCGGCTACAAACTGGTCGATGGCAGCGAGGGCGCACCGGCATGATCCGCCTGACCCTGTCCCAGCGCCTGTCGGTGGTGTTCTGCGCGCTGCTGCTGGTGTGCTGCGCGGCGCTGGTGATGATCCAGATGCGCAGCACCGCGGTGCACGAGCAGGAAACCGTGCAGCGGCTGTCGCGCGGCCTGGCCGAGCACATCGCGCGCAGCGGCGAACTGATGGATGCACGCGGCATGCGTGGCGGCGAAGTGCGCGCGCTGTTCGGCAAGCTGATGGCGGTCAATCCCAGCGTGGAGGTGTACCTGCTCGACGACCAGGGCCGCATCCTCGGCCACGATGCGCCGGACGGCCATCTCAAGCGCAGCCGCGTGGATCTGGCGCCGGTGCGTGCACTGCTGCGCGATGAACCGCTGCCGATCCTCGGCGACGACCCGCGCAGCACGACCGGACGCAAGGTGTTCAACGCGGCGCCGCTATGGGTGCAGGGGCGCCAGGCCGGCTATATCTACGTGGTGCTGGTCGGCGAACAGCGTGAAGCCCTGGCGGCCAACATCGCCGCCAACGCCACGCTGCGCACCACGTTGTGGTCACTGGCGATCGTGGCCCTGGTCGGCCTGCTGGCCGGCGTGGTGGCGTTCCGCTGGGTCACCCGACCGCTGCGCCAGCTGACCCGGCGCATCCAGGCGTTCGACGTCGACGGTGCGGCCCCCGGCACGGTGCCGCCGCCGACCCCGCTGCGACCGGGAGAGCGCGACGAACTGGCCATCCTCCAGCACAGCTTCGGGCACATGGCCCAGCGGCTGGGCGAGCAATGGCAGCAGCTGCGCCAGCAGGATCTGCAGCGGCGCGAGCTGGTCGCCAACATCTCCCACGACCTGCGCACACCGCTGTCGTCGCTGCATGGCTACCTGGAAACGCTGGCGCTGAAGGATGCCACGCTCGGTGCCGACGAGCGCCAGCGTTATCTCGGCATCGCACTGGCGCAGAGCCGCAAGGTCGGTGCACTGGCCCAGGCGCTGTTCGAACTGGCGCGGCTGGAGCACGGTGGAGTCACGCTGGATCGGCAGGCGTTCTCGCTTCCGGACCTCCTCCAGGACGTCTTCCAGAAATTCGAACTGTCCGCGCAGGCGCGCCGGCAGACACTGACTGCCGACATCCCGCCCGGGCTGCCGACGGTGGTGGGCGACCTGGGTCTGATCGAGCGGGTACTGACCAACCTGCTCGACAATGCGATCCGCCACACCCCCGAAGGCGGGCGCATCGAGGTGGTGCTGCGGGCCGAGGACGGCGAGGTGCAGGTCAGCATCGCCGACAGTGGTCCCGGCATCCCCATCGAGCGGCGCGCGACGCTGTTCACCACGCCGCCCGCGCTGGGCAGTGCACGCCCGGACAGTGGCGGGCTGGGTCTGTTGATCGTGCACCGCATCCTGCAGCTGCACCAGCGCGACATCCACCTGCTCGACAGCCGGGAAGGCGCCTTGTTCGCCTTCACCCTGCCGGCGGCGCCGGCGCGCTGACCCGCGAGCCAGGACAAAAAAAGACCCGACAGAGGGAGGGTTCTGTCGGGTCTGGGATTGCGTGGGGGGAGGGACCCACGCAAATGCGATGTCGATGGGGTTCAGCGGCGGCCGGTACCGGCAGCGCCTGCGAACGGTTGCCGCGCCAGTTCGCCGAACGCCTCGGAGGCCTTCAGCCCCAGGCCAACCACTTCCTGGTGGGCACTGGCCCAGCGCGCGAGGTTGTCGCGGGCCAGCTGGGCGCCCTTGGGCAACAGCGTGCCCGGTTCCTGTGACTGCACGATTTCACCGAAGAACCCGCTGGTGGCGGTGATGTTCTTCTCCAGCGTCTTCAACTGCACGCCGAACATGCTTTCGGCATTCTCCAGTGCGAGCCGGTTGGCACGCGTGGCCGTGGCGGCCAGCTGGCGGGTGTAGTCGCTGAAGGAATCGGTGAACGCGGACGTCATGGCAGGACGGCTCGAGAACGTTGATGCAATGCAGCATACGCCGAATTTATTGCGATGCAACAAATTCCTGCCCGTTACGGTCCGGTTTCAGTCAAACCACTTGCAGATCAATGGGTTGTCTTGCCGATTGCGGTGTTCATCGGGCGGTCGCCGGCCAGTGGCCGGCCCTGCTGCCGCGTTCCAGGCCTCAGCCGCGGTAGCGGCAGCCCGAGGTGCAGGTCTCGTGCACGGTGACTTCGCTGAGCTGGGGCAGCGCCGGCTTGAGCTCGTCCCAGATCCAGATCGCCAGCCGTTCGCTGGTCGGGTTGTCCAGGCCGGGAATGTCGTTGAGGTAGTGGTGGTCCAGGCGGTCGTAGATCGGCTGAAAGGCGGCTTTGACGTCGCCGAAATCCATGATCCACCCGGTCTGTTCGCCTGGCTCGCCTTCCACCTTCAGCTCCACACGGAAGGAGTGGCCATGCAGGCGCGCGCACTTGTGGCCCGGCGGCACGTTGGGGAGGCGGTGCGCGGCCTCGAGGGTGAAGACTTTGAAGATTTCCATCGGCCCATTGTACTGGGCTCACTGGCCGTGGGTGGGCGCGAGATGCCACGTCGCCCTCACAAAAACATTTCCATCCGGATGAAGAGATGTTAGTTTCTATTATATCCGTATGAAGAGATGTTATTGGCCGCCCGCCGGCCAGGCATGGACTACTGCGGAACTTGTCGTCCACCACCCCACTGAAGTTCATGCCCAAGCACACTCTTCTTGTAGCGGCTCTTTCCGCTGCACTGGCCACGCCTTTGCCTGCGCTGGCGTATTCCTCCGCCGATACCGCCGCTGCCGATGCCGCCGGCGAGAGCACGACGCTCGCCGCGGTGCGGGTCACCGGCTCCAACATCAAACGTACCGACACCGAAAGCGCCAATCCGGTGCAGGTGATCGACCGCCAGCAGTTGGAGGAGACCGGCAAGGCCACCGTCGCCGACCTGCTGCGCTCGATCTCGGCCAACACCGGCAATGCCACCAACGAAACCACCAACAACGGCTGGGCGTCCGGTTCGGCCGGTATCGGCCTGCGCGGCCTGTCGCAGAAGAACACGCTGGTGCTGCTCAACGGGCGCCGCCTGGCCAACTACGGCTTCCCGGCCGGCGGCCTGTCAGACACCTTCGTCAACCTCAACGCGCTGCCGCTGGTGGCGGTGGAACGCATCGAAGTGCTCAAGGACGGCGCCTCGGCGGTGTACGGCTCCGACGCGGTAGCCGGTGTGGTCAACATCATCACCCGGCAGAACTTCCAGGGCGCCGACCTCGGTGGCAGCCTCGGCACGGCCGACCAGGGCGGGCTGGACGAGCAGAACCTGAAGTTCATCGGCGGCATCGGCGACCTCGACACCGATGGCTACAACATCCTGGTGAGCCTGGAAGGCTACAACCGCGAGCGCCTGGACCAGGACCAGCGCGACCTCACCAGGTCCGGCATCTATACCGACACGCCCGGCGGCCGCTGGAACGGCTGGTCGGCCAAGGGCGCGCGCTATCTGATCAACGGCGCTTCGGTGCCGATGCTCGATGCCAGCGGCAACTGCCCGGAAGGCACCACGCTGGTGGCCAGCGCGCCGATCGACGGCCTTGCCGGCAACACCTGCGGCTTCAACCAGGCGCCGTACACCACGCTGATTCCCTCCACCAAGCGCTACCAGGCCTACGTCAACGGCACCTTCCGCGTGAACGATTCCGTCGAAGCCTTCGGCGAAGTGCTGTACAGCGACATCAAGGGCGTCTCCTGGTTCGGCAGCAGCCCGTTCTTCACCCTGGAAAGCGGCCGCTTCGCTCTGAATGCCGATACCGGCCTGGCCGAGCCGGTGTCGTCCAACCTGCCCGCCAGCAGCCCGTACAACCCGTATGGCCGCGCGGTGCCGATCGAGTACACCTTCTTCAACCTTGGGCCGACCATCAAGACCAACCGGTCGCAGGCCTACCGCGGCCTGGTCGGGGTGCGCGGCAGCCTGCAGAACTGGGACTGGGAAGTGGGCGCGTTCGGCGCACGCAGCAGCGAGCGCGAAACCGTCTCCGGCGGCTTTGCCAACCGCTATGCGCTGGCTGCGGCGCTGGCCGATGGCAGTTACAACCTGCTCAACCCGTCCGCAACCGCACCGGACGTGCTCAACGCCATCAACATCAGCACGCTGCGGCCGGCCGAATCGGTGCTGCAGGGCGTGGATGCCAGGATATCCGGTGCGCTCGGCCACACCTGGGCCGGTGAGATCGGCTTCGCCGCCGGTGCCGAGTGGCGCCGCGAGAAGCTCGACTCCAACAACCCGTGGCAGATCGATGCCGGCCTGCAGATCCGCCCGGCCATCGCCGAGGTGCACGGCGAGCGCAAGGTCACCGCAGCCTATGCCGAGGTCAATGTGCCGCTGGCCGAGCGGCTGGAACTGCAGGCCGCCGCGCGTGCCGACCATTACAGTGATTTCGGCGATGCGTTCTCGCCCAAGCTGAGCCTGCGCTGGCAGCCGTGGGACATCCTGCTGGTGCGTGCCGCCGCCTCCAGGGGCTTCCGCGCGCCGTCGCTGTCGGAGAACTCCAACAGCACCAGCATCGCCTACGGCAGCGTGATCGACCCGCGTGATCCGGACGTGCCGGGCTCGCGCCAGAATCCGACCTTCTTCACCGTCGGCAACAACGACCTCAAGCCCGAACGCACCAGGAGCTTCAACGCCGGCATCGTACTGTCGCCGTGGTCCAACACCAGCCTGAGCGTGGACTACTACCGCATCGAGCTGGAGAACCTGGTGGGTACCAACAACACCCAGACCCTGGTGACCGACAACGTGCCCGGCGCGGTCCTGCGCGATGAGCGCGGCAAGCTGCTGGCGGTGTACAACCGCTACCAGAACCTGAGCGAACTGAAGACCTCCGGCGTCGACGTGGAACTGCGCCAGCGCTTCCCGACCGAGCGCGCCGGCGACTTCGGGCTCAGCAGCGCCTTCACCCACGTGCGCAGCTACCGCCGCCCCACCGTGGTCGGTGGGCCGCTGGTGGACTATGCCGGCAGCAACCGGGGCGCCACGCTGCCCAGGAACAAGGCCACCACCACCCTGGACTGGAGCTATGGCGACATCCGCACCGCGCTGACCTGGTACTACACCAGTGGCTATGACCAGAAGGCCAGCGCCGCCGCCACCGCGGTGCAGGATCGTGTGGATGCCTACAGCCAGTTCGATCTGTACCTGGCCTACACCGGGCTGGAGAAGCTGACCCTGTACGCCAAGATCCAGAACCTGGCCGATGAGGAACCGCCGTACGACGCCTCCTTCCCGGGCATCCGCGCGCCGTACGACTTCAGTCAGTACGACCTGCGTGGCCGCTATGTCACGGTCGGTTTCGACTACCGCTTCTGACCACGTCCGTCACCATCGGGGCCGGCATGCACGCCGGCCCCCGTTTCATGGGGAACCGCTGTGTCCTTGCATCGTGTCGTGTCACGTCCCATCGCCTGGCTGGTGGGATCGCTCTGGTTGCTGGCTGCGCCAGCCTTCGCGCAGAGCGCGTACTTCTTTCCGCAGGGCGGTGATTTCGATCCGTCCATTCCCACCCCGCAGCAGTTCCTCGGCTACGAGATCGGCAGCCGCTACACCCGCCACGACCAGCTGGTGGCCTATTTCGACGAACTGGCCCGGCATTCGGACAAAATCAAGGTCGAGCGCATCGGCACCAGCTACGAAGGCCGCCCCCTGCTGATCGCCACCGTCACCTCGGCGCAGAACCATCAGCAGTTGGAGACCCTCCGCCGCCAGCACGTCACCCTGGCCGATCCGGCACAGCCGCTGTCGGCGGCCGGCAACAGCCCGGTGGTGGTCTGGCTGGGCTACAGCGTGCACGGCAATGAAACCTCCAGCGGGGAGGCGGCACTGCTGACTGCCTACTACCTGGTGGCCAACCGCAGTGCCGATACCGCCCAGTGGCTGGATCGGGCGGTGGTGCTGTTCGATCCCGCGCAGAACCCCGACGGCCGCGACCGCGCGGCAAGCTGGCACAACGCCTACGCGTCGTCGCCGGCATCGGCCGATCCGGCCGACAAGGAACACGTCGAACCGTTCCCACAGGGACGTACCAACCACTATTTCACCGACCTCAACCGCGACTGGCTGGCGCTGACCCAGCAGGATACGCGGCCGAAGATCGCCTACTTCCATCGCTGGTATCCCAACGTCCAGATCGACTTCCACGAGATGGGCAAGGACAGCACCTACTACTTCGAGCCGTCGCCGGCGAGCATGCACAGCCCGCTGATCCCGGCCGCGTCGTACGCGTTCAACAGGACCCTGGCCAGGTACCACGCACAGGCGCTGGATGCGCTGGGCTCGCTGTACTACACCGGCGAGAACTTCGACAACTTCTCGCCGGTGTACGGCTCCACCTACCCCGACTTCCACGGTGCCGTCGGAGTGACGGTCGAGCAGGCCAGCTCGCGCGGGCGCGTGCAGGAGTCGGTCAACGGCCTGCTCACGTTCCCCTTCACCATCCGCAACCAGGTGGCCACCGGCCTGGGCACCGTGCGCGGTGCGGTCACCGAACGCGACGGGCTGATTGCGTTGCAGAAGGATTTCTTCCAGTCCGCGCTGACGCAGGCGGGCCAGCAGCCGGTGAAGGCATTCGTGTTCGGCGACGCGCATGATCCCGGCCTGACCGCCCGACTGCTCGACCTGCTGCTGCAGCACCGGATCACCGTGCAGCCGCTGACCGCGGCGGTGACCGTGGACGGCCAGCGCTTCCTCCCCGGGAGTGCATACGTGGTGCCGACCGCACAGCCCCAGTTCCGACTGGTGCATTCGATCTTCGCCGACACACCGCCGATCAAGGGCGACGTGTTCTATGGCAGCACGTCCTACGCCATCGCGCCGGCCTACGGGGTGGCCTTTGCCGGCAGCCGCAGCCGCCTCGACGGCGGTCCGCGCATCACCGCAGTGGCACCGGCACAGGGGGGCGTGAGTGGCGGCCAGGCCGGCTTCGCGTACGTGCTCGACTGGCGCGACTACAACGCCAGCCAGGCGTTGTACGCGCTGCAGGCACGGGGGCTGAAGACCCGTGCCGCCTTCCAGCCGTTCACGGCGGCCACCGCCGACGGCGAGCAGTCGTTCGCGCGCGGCAGCGTGGTGATTCCGGTAGCCGGCCAGCCGCTGGCCGGAGGGGAACTGCTGGCGGCGGTCGAGCAGATCGCGCGCGACAGTGGTGTGCGCCTGTACGCGGTGGCCAGTGGCCAGAGCCGCAGCGGTATCGACCTGGGCAGCGACAGCGTGAAATCGCTGCGCACACCGGCAGTGGCGCTGGTGATGGGCGAGGGCGTCAGTGCCACCGAGATCGGATCGGCGTGGTTCCTGCTTGACCAGCAGGTGCGGCTGCCGGCCAGCAAGCTGGACCCGGCCCAGCTGGGCAAGGTCACGCTGGACCGTTACACCACGATCGTGCTCGCCGGCGGCACCTATGCCGGTGTCGACGCGGCCGCGGTGGCGGCGCTGAAGCGCTGGATCAACGCCGGTGGATCACTGGTCACCTATGGCAGCGCCGCGCGCTGGGCGATCGAGCAGAAGCTCGCCGACGAAGTGCTGGGCGCAGAAGAAACGCAACCGGATGCCTCGCGCCGGGCATTCGGCGACCAGCGCGACATCGCCGCGATCGAGCGGGTGAGTGGCAACATCCTCAGTGCCGATGTGGACACCAGCCATCCGCTGGGCTTCGGCCTGCCACGCACGGAACTGGCGGTCAACAAGGAGAACGGCATCAGCTTCAAGCCGAGCCGCAATCCGTTTTCCACGGTGGTGCGCATCGACGCCACGCCGCGCGTCAACGGCTATCTGTCCGAGGCCAACCGCAACCGCGTGGCGGGCTCGGCATGGCTGCTGGTCTCGCCGCAGGGGCAGGGCAACGTGGTCCTGTTCGCTGACGATCCGGCGCACCGCAAGTACTGGCACGGCACCGAGCGGCTGCTGTTGAACGCGATCTTCTTCGGCAACCAGCTCAACCCGGCCAAGCAACGCGGGTAGAGCCGGGCTCTGCCCGGCGGCCCTCCACGCCAACCCCGGCCCCCCGCGCAATGAAAAAGGGCGACGCAATGCGTCGCCCTTTTTCTGTTTCAGCACTCCGCGAACGGATCAGCCCGCGCGGCTGCCGCCACCCGGACCGCGGCCACCACTGCCACGGCGCTGGCCCTGCGGCTGGCCGCCACGCGGCGCACCGCGGCCGGCACCATCGCGCTGGCCGCCACCGGCCTTCTTCGGGCCGGCATGGGCGTGGCGCGGGGCCTCGCTGTGCGGACGACGCGCGTGCTTGCGCGGCGAACGGTCGCCACCGGGCTGCTCGGCCTTGCCCGGCGCGCTGTTGCCCCAGCGGATCGGCGTCTGCGGCTCGAAGCCCGGCACGTCGCGGATGTCCATGTCCTTGTCCAGCAGGCGCACGATCTGGCGCAGCAGCTTGGCCTCGTCCTGCGCCACCAGCGAGATCGCCTGGCCGGTCGAGCCGTTGCGGCCGGTACGACCGATGCGGTGCACGTAATCTTCGGCCACCATCGGCAGGTCGTAGTTGATGACCTTCGGCAGCTCGTTGATGTCGATACCGCGTGCGGCAATGTCGGTGGCCACCAGCACGGTCACGCGGCCGGCCTTGAAGTCGCCGAGGGCACGCAGACGCTGGCCCTGGCTCTTGTTGCCGTGGATCGCCGCGGTCTTGATGCCGGACTTCTCCAGGAACGTGGCCAGCTTGTCGCAGCCGTGCTTGGTACGGCCGAACACCAGGGTCTGCTCACGGCTGTCCTGGGCCAGCAGGTGCAGCAGCAGTTCGCGCTTGCGCGCGCCATCGACCGGGTGCACGCGGTGGGTGATGGTTTCGGCGACGGTGTTCTTCGGCGTGACCTGGATCTGTTCCGGGTTGCGCATGAACTCCAGCGCCAACTGCTTGATGCTCTCCTCGAAGGTGGCCGAGAACAGCAGGGTCTGGCGGTTCTGGCGCGGCAGCTTGGCCAGGATCTTCTTGATCGACGGCAGGAAGCCCATGTCGAGCATGCGGTCGGCTTCGTCCAGCACCAGCACTTCGATCCCGGACAGGTCGACGCTGCGACGCTCCAGGTGGTCGATCAGGCGGCCCGGGCAGGCCACCAGCAGGTCCACGCCACGGCGCAGCACGTCGAACTGGTTGCCCATGCCGACGCCGCCGTAGATGCAGGCGCTCGGAATGCGCAGGTACTTGCTGTAGCCGCGCAGGCTGTCATGCACCTGGGTAGCCAGCTCGCGGGTCGGTGCCAGCACCAGCGCACGCGGCTTGCGCGGGCCGTTGACGGCCTGCGGGTTGGTGGCCAGATGCTGCAGCAGCGGCAGGCCGAAGGCAGCGGTCTTGCCGGTGCCGGTCTGGGCGCCGGCCAGCAGGTCGCGGCCGTCCAGGGCCAGCGGGATGGCCTGTTCCTGGATCGGGGTAGGGGTGTCGTAACCCTGCTCGGCCAAGGCACGCAGCAGGAAGGGCGCAAGGCCCAGCGATTCAAAAGACATCGGGTGGAAGCTCCAAAAACGAAGTAACGCCAGGCCGAATGGCCGGACGTGAGGCAGATCATTGAGATCGGCTGACTCGGAGCGTTCCCGTAAACCGCGCTGCGAGAATTGGGTGCAGCCGGCGCGGTGCGCAGACTGGAATGCATGACGAATGGCGTCGGAGTGGGGGCGGGCGACGGATCGTTGATCCATATCGCCGGCGATCCCGAAGGGAAACGGACGGCCGCTGCAGACCCGCCTAGTCTAACGGATGTTTGAGATCCATACCAAATCGACCTGTTCAGTTATGGGCCAAGGGCAGGGAACGGCCGACGAGCGCCGCATGGCCCACGTCCGCCGCGGGGCGCGCCTGCCTCTGGAGGACATGGACCCCCGATCCTGAGCGCGGGGTGGCGCCGTGGCGCGCAGGACGGAGGGCCGTTGCCGCACGGGCCCGGCCAGCACGGCGGGGGGGTATCGTTTATGGTGGATTTCTGTCGCAACGCAGCTTGGCTGCGCCGCGCATTTGATTACACTTGAAACCTATTTTCAGCGATCCCGGATACCCACCCATGAAGCTTGGTTCTTTGAAGGAAGGCGGCCGCGACGGCACCCTGATCGTCGTCTCGCGCGACCTCGCCCACGGCGTGCGCGCCACCGGCATCGCCGGCACGCTGCAGCAGGCCCTGGAAGACTGGAGCCACGTGGCGCCGCGCTTGAACGCGCTGTATGAGTCGCTCAACGACGGCAGCGCCGACGGGGTGTTCGACATCGACATGCAGGCGCTGGCCGCACCGTTGCCGCGGGCCTATGAATTTGTCGACGGCAGCGCCTACCTGCCGCACGTCGAGCGCGTCCGTCGCGCCCGTGGTGCCGAGGTGCCGGAGAGCTTCTACACCGATCCGCTGATGTACCAGGCCACCAGCGCCGGCTTCTACGGCCCGCGCGATGCGGTCAAGGTGGTCAGCGAGGACTACGGGATCGACCTGGAAGCGGAGATCGTGGTGATCACCGACGACGTGCCGATGGCAGTCACTCCCGAGCAGGCCGCCGGCCACATCCAGCTGGTGGGCCTGGTCAACGACGTCTCCCTGCGCAACCTGATCCCGGGCGAGCTGGCCAAGGGCTTCGGCTTCCTGCAGTCCAAGCCGCGCTCGGCGCTGTCGCCGGTGTTCGTCACCCCTGACGAGCTGGGCGAGGCCTGGCAGGACAGCAAGGTGCACCTGCCGCTGGTCACGCATATCAATGGTGTCTGGTTCGGCGCGCCGGAAGCGGGGGTGGACATGCAGTTCAACTTCGCCCAGCTGGTTGCCCATGCGGCCAAGACCCGCCCGCTGGGCGCCGGCGCGATCGTCGGCTCGGGCACCATCGCCAACGAAGACACCAGCAAGGGCGCCTCGTGCTTCGCCGAGCAGCGCACCGTTGAAACCCTGCGCGACGGCAAGCCGAGCACGCCGTTCATGTCCTTCGGCGACGTGGTCCGGATCGAAATGCTGGATGCCGCCGGCAAGAGCATCTTCGGTGCGATCGAGCAGCGCATCGAACAGGCAGTCAAGCCCTGAACGCACGTTACGGAGCGCACATGGACCGCATCGAGCTGTACAGCTACTGGCGCTCCAGCGCGGCCTACCGCGTGCGCATCGGCCTGAACCTGAAGGGCCTGCCGCACCAGATCACGCCGGTGCATCTGGTGCGCGACGGCGGACAGCAGCACACCGCCGCCTATGCCGCGCTCAATCCGCAGGAGCTGGTACCGACCCTGCGGCATGGCGAACGCGTGCTGCAGCAGTCGATGGCGATCCTGGAGTATCTCGACGAGGTGTTCCCGGACCCGGCGCTGCTGCCCGACGACGCTGAAGGACGGGCGCGTGTGCGGGCGCTGGCCCAGCTGGTGGCCTGCGACATCCATCCGCTCAACAATCTGCGGGTGATGCAGTTCTTCAGCGATACCTGGAGCGTGCCGCAGCCCGAGCGCGACGACTGGACCCGACACTGGATCCGGGTGGGGTTCGACGCGATGGAGCGGATGCTGGTCGAATCGGTCGATACCGGCCGGTTCTGCCACGGCGACATCCCGACCCTGGCCGACTGCTGCCTGGTACCGCAGATGTACAACGCGCGCCGCTTCAAGCTGGACCTGGAGCCGTACCCGACCCTGGTCCGCATCGATGCGGCGTGCCTGGCCCTGCCGGCGTTCGCGGCGGCCAAGCCGGAAAGCCAGGCCGACGCGTCGGCCTGACGAAGGCGTACCGACCAACGGTCGGTACCCACCGGCGCCGGATCAGAACCCGTGCGTGATCGCGGCCGGGGTGGCGGCCGAATAATCGGCGTAGGGGTCGTGCTCGCCGCTGCCGCCTTCGGACAGGCGGAACTTCAGCGCCAGGCCATCGCGCGAGTCGGCCGCGCGCAGCGCTTCCTCCTGCTCGATGATCCCCGACTTGGCCATCCGGAACAGGCACTGGTCGAAACTCTCCATGCCTTCCTCCAGCGAGGCTTCCATCGCCGCCTTGATCTCGTGCACCTGGCCGCGGCGCAGCAGGTCGCGGATCATCGGGGTGTTGATCAGCACTTCGGTGGCCGGCAGACGGCGTCCGTCCTTGCCCTTGACCAGCCGCTGGGAGACCACTGCGCGCAGGTTGAGGGAGAGGTTCATCAGCACGTTGCGATGTGCGCTCTCCGGGAAGAAGTTGAGGATGCGCTCGATGGTCTGGTCGGCGTTGTTGGAGTGCAGGGTGGCCAGGCACAGGTGCCCGGTCTCGGCGAAGGCGATCGCCGCCTCCATCGTCTCCGCATCCAGGATCTCGCCGATCAGGATCACGTCCGGCGCCTCGCGCATCGCGTTCTTTAGCGCATTGTGGAAGGCGTGGGTGTCCAGGCCGACCTCGCGCTGGTTGACGATGGACATCTTGTGCTTGTGCAGGTACTCGATCGGGTCCTCGATGGTGAGGATGTGCCCGGTCGTGGTGCTGTTGCGGTGGTCGATCATCGAGGCCAGCGAGGTCGACTTGCCCGAACCGGTCGAGCCGACCACCAGCACCAGCCCGCGCGGGGTCATGATGACGTCCTTGAGCACCTGCGGGAGGTTGAGCTCCTCGATGCTGGGGATCTTGCTGCGGATGGCGCGGATCACCATGCCCACTTCGCCGCGCTGCTTGAACACGTTCACGCGGAAGCGCCCCGCGTCCGGCAGGGCGATGGCCATGTTGAGCTCCAGCTCGCGCTCGAACTGCGGTGCCTGGCCCTCGTCCATCAGCGAGTAGGCGATTTTCTTGACCATGCCGGGCGGCAGGCCGGTGTTCCCCAGCGGGTACAGCTTGCCCTCGATCTTGATGTACACCGGGGCTCCGGTGGTCAAGAACATGTCCGAAGCGTTCTTTTCGGTCATCAGCTTCAGGAAGTAGCCGATATCCATGCGCAATGTTTCCCCAACAAATCAGCGGCGTACCGTTGCAAGCACGCCGCAGGCTTCCGACAATGGCCGCGCACAGACAACCCGGCGACGGCACCCCAATGAAAACTAGCTTCGCACAAATACGACACCCTCTGTATGTGATGGTGTGCGCATTAGCGCTTGCCGGCACCGCCACGGCGCAGGAAGCGGCCCTGGAGCTGGCGCAGGCCCGTCAGGCCGTGGACAAGGCCACCCAGGCCGATGCCGACCAGTACGCACCGGACCTGATCGCCGTCGCGCGCCAGGGGCTGGAACAGGCCCAGCGCGCCGCCGGCGATCGCCGCGAGCGCAAGAACGCCCCGGCGCTGGCGCTGCGGGCCACGGTCGATGCCGACCTGGCCCGGGCCCGCAGCGAAGAAGCCACCGCCACCGCGCAGCTGCAACTGCGGCGCAACGAGGTGGCCCAGCTGCAGCGCCAGCTCGCCACCGGAGAAGACCGCCCGTGAAGCACACCCGCATGCTGCTGCTGGCCCTGAGCCTGTCCCTGCCGTTCACGAGCCTGGCCGCCGAAGACCCGGCCGTGGCCCAGCTCAATCAGCGCCTGCTGACGATCCAGGCCAATCCCGACACGGCCGAACTGGCCGCGTTCCAGCGCCTGCAGGCCCAGCAGGCCGTGGCCGACCTGGCCAAGGCCAAGCGCCGCGACGTCGACCAGGCCCGTTATCTGGCCGAACGCCGGGTCGAGATTGCCGAGTCCAGCGTGCGTGCCGCCCTGGCCCAGCGTGAGGTGGATCGCCTGGAGCGTACCCGCAGCGAACTGCTGATCGAGGCCAGCCGCCGCGATGCGGTACGTGCCCGCCAGGAGGCCGAGCGCCTGCGCGTGCAGGCCCAGATCCAGGCCGAGGAAAGCGAGCGCCTGCGGATCGCGGCCGAAACCGAGGCGCTGGCCCGCCAGGATGCCGAGACCGCGCTGACCAGCGTCGCCGGCAAGCAGACCGCCCGTCTCAGCGCGGCCCAGCAGAGCGCGGCCAAGCTGGCCCGGGAAGAGGCTGAACTGGTGTCCGGCCAGAAGCTTCCCGGCTCCAAGTTCGATACCCGCGGGGAGGTGTTCACCTTCAATGGCGATGCCTTCGCCGCCGGCAAGGGCGCCCTGTCCAGCGGGGCCAAGGGGCAGGCCAAGGCCCTGGCCGAGTACCTGAACATCGGCAGGAAGGGGCGGGTGCGGATCGAGGCCTACGATGCCGCGGCCGGGGTCGGCCAGCAGCGCGCCGACGCCCTGCGCGATGCCCTGGTGGCCGCCGGCGTCAGCGCCAGCCGGTTGCAGGCCACTGGCAAGAAGGCGCCGGCCACCAAGGCCCGGTCGGCCGAGGTGATCATCGCGCCCTGATGCCGGCCGGGTATCGGCAGGTTGCTGTTTTTGTTGAATTTTCGTTGTCCTGCGCGTTCAGGCTGAACCCCACCTTGGTGGGGTCGAAAATATCTTCTGAAACGCTTGAACCGCCTCCCAAGCAAGCGTAGGGTCAATTGTCCGGGACGCCTCCGCGGCCCGGACGATTGGAGGGCCGGTAATGCGTCAGCGTCGCGAATCACAGCCGTTTGTCGCCCCGCATGGGTTGGACGCAGGCTGTGTCGAGGACGCCCGCCGCGCCGCGTGCTCCGCCCCCAAAGCAACGCCCCGTGCCGCAAGGCCGGGGCGTTCTTGTTTCAGCAAGAAGCGATAGGAGGTTCATCATGTTTGAAGGTCAGCCCCAGAGCGAGATCGATGCACGTCGCAAGCGTGATCCGGAATTCAAGGCGCTTTACGAACGGCACCAGAAGTTGAACAAGAAGTGCATGGATGCCGAGCTGGGCGTGCTTCCGATAGACCATCTCACCCTGGGCCAGATGAAGCGTGAGAAGCTGCTGACCAAGCAGAAGCTGGAACGGATGTACGACTCCCCCACGCATTGACGCTATTCGGGTGCCGGCCCAAGGCGGTCGGCACCCGGCACCCCACCGCCGCGGGCGGTACCTGTCACCTCGTCGACGGGTGCCGTCCGCGTCGCTCCTGCCGCTGCCGATGCGCTCGCCCGGCCGGCCCCGATGAATCTGGCGGTTCGACGCCTATCGCGCCCGCCAACCTGACATTCGTCGTCAACCGTCGGATAATCACCGGTCCGGCCGCTCTGCGGCGCGAATCGATGTGACCCGATGGCAATCCACTCCTCCGTACTCGACCTCATTGGCCAGACCCCGATCGTCAAGGCCCAGCGCCTGGATACCGGCGTCTGCGAGCTGTTCCTGAAGCTCGAAAGCGCCAATCCCGGAGGGTCGATCAAGGACCGCATCGGCCTGTCGATGATCGAGGCGGCCGAGCAGCGCGGGGATCTCAAGCCCGGGGCGACGCTGGTGGAAGGCACTGCCGGCAATACCGGCCTGGGCCTGGCGCTGGTGGCGCAGCAGAAGGGCTACAAGCTGATCCTGGTCGTGCCGGACAAGATGTCCCGCGAGAAGATCTTCAACCTCAAGGCGATGGGCGCCGAAGTGCGCCTGACCCGTTCGGACGTGGCCAAGGGCCACCCCGAGTACTACCAGGACATGGCCAAGCGCGTGGCCGAGGAAACCCCGGGCGCCTACTTCATCAACCAGTTCGGCAATCCGGACAACCCGGCGGCGCATGAGTTCGGCACCGGTCCGGAGATTCTCGAGCAGATGGGCGGGGACCTGGACGCGATCGTGTTCGGCTGCGGCAGCTCGGGCACCATGACCGGCCTGTCGCGCGCCTTCGCCACGCTGTCGCCGAAGACCGAACTGGTGCTGGCCGATCCGGTCGGCTCGATCCTGGCCGAGTACATCAATGATGGCGTGCTCAACGACAAGTCGGGCAGTTGGCTGGTGGAAGGCATCGGCGAAGATTTCCTGCCCTCCATCGCCGATTTCAGCCGCGTCACCACGGCCTATGCGATCAGCGACGCCGAGAGCTTCCACACCGCGCGCGAGCTGCTGGGCAAGGAAGGCATCCTCGGTGGCTCCTCCACCGGTACCCTGCTGGCCGCCGCACTCAAGTACTGCAAGGCCCAGACCACCCCGAAGAAGGTGCTGGTCCTGGTCTGCGACACGGGCAACAAGTACCTGTCCAAGATGTACAACGACTACTGGATGCTGGACAACGGCTTCCTGGAGCGCCCGCAGCACGGCGACCTCCGCGACCTGATCCTGCGCCCGTACGGCCAGCGCGACACTGTGGTGATCGGTCCCAACGACCTGCTCACCACCGCCTACCAGCGCATGAAGCTGTATGACGTGTCCCAGCTCCCGGTGATGGATGGCGACCAGCTGGTCGGCATCGTCGACGAAAGCGACGTGCTGCTGCATGTGTACGGCGATGAAGCGCGCTTCCGCGACCCGGTCTCCACCGCGATGGTCAGCAAACTGGACCGGCTGGACGTGAAGTCCCCGATCGAGGCGTTGCTGCCGGTATTCGACCGCGGCCAGGTGGCCATTGTGATGGACGGTGCCAGCTTCCTGGGCCTGATCACCCGCATCGACCTGCTGAACTACCTGCGCCGGCGGGTCCAGTAACCGCGGCAGGCCGCGCGCGCTGCTCTGAACTCCCGTTTATCCGCGTCAATGGCTGATTAAGCTGCCGCTGATAGACTTCCGCTCCTTTTGCGGGGGCCCTCCGGGGCCCCTCTGGCTGGGAAACAACATGTCCGATCACGCTTCCTCCGCGCACGACGCCCGCGCGCTCGCCCTGGCCACCCTGGCCATCCACGGCGGCCAGTCGCCGGACCCGAGCACCGGTGCGGTGATGCCGCCGATCTACGCGACGTCCACCTATGCACAGTCCAGCCCGGGTGAGCACCAGGGGTTCGAGTACTCGCGCACGCACAATCCCACCCGCTTCGCCTATGAGCGCTGCGTGGCCTCGCTGGAAGGCGGCACCCGCGGTTACGCCTTCGCCTCGGGCATGGCGGCCAGCTCCACCGTGATGGAACTGCTCGATGCCGGCAGCCACGTGGTGGCGATGGACGACATCTACGGCGGCACCTTCCGCCTGTTCGAGCGCGTGCGCCGCCGCACCGCCGGGCTGCAGTTCGGCTTCGTCGACCTGACCGACCTGGCTGCCTTCGAAGCGGCGATCACCGCGCAGACGAAGATGGTCTGGATCGAGACCCCGACCAACCCGATGCTGAAGATCGTGGACATCGCCGCGGTGGCCGCCATCGCCAGGCGCCACGGCCTGATCGTGGTGGTGGACAACACCTTCGCCTCGCCGATGCTGCAGCGTCCGCTGGAACTGGGCGCGGACCTGGTCCTGCACTCGGCCACCAAGTACCTCAACGGCCATTCGGACATGGTCGGTGGCATGGTCGTGGTCGGCGACAATCCCGAGCTGGCCGAGCAGATGGCCTTCCTGCAGAACTCCATCGGGGGCGTGCAGGGCCCGTTCGACAGCTTCCTGGCCCTGCGCGGCCTGAAGACCCTGCCGCTGCGCATGAAGGCCCACTGCGCCAATGCGCTGGCCCTGGCCCAGTGGCTGGAGAAGCACCCGGCGGTGGAGAAGGTCATCTACCCCGGCCTGACCTCGCACCCGCAGCACGAACTGGCCACGCGCCAGATGAACGGCTACGGCGGCATCGTCTCGATCGTGCTCAAGGGCGGATACGAGGCCGCCAAGCGCTTCTGCGAGCGCACCACGCTGTTCACCCTGGCCGAATCGCTGGGTGGCGTGGAAAGCCTGGTCAACCATCCGGCGGTCATGACCCATGCCTCGATCCCGGTCGAACGCCGCGAACAGCTCGGCATCAGCGATGCCCTGGTGCGCCTGAGCGTGGGCGTGGAAGACCTGGGGGATCTGCAGGTGGATCTGGAGCGGGCGCTGGCGGGCTGACGCCGCCGATCCGCCGGTTGTTCCTTCGTTTTTTCATCGAGGTAAAGCAGGTTGCATAACACGACCCTCCAGGTCCCCTTCCGCCGCCGCCTGGTCCAGTGGGTGATCCGCCAACCGTGGCTGAAAGCGGTGTACCAGCATGTCCCGGCGTCGCTGCGCGACCGGGTCACCTCGCGCCTGAACGCGCCGGTGGAACTGGCCGGTGTCCGCTTCGCCAACAGCGAGCGCTGGGCCGCCAAGAAGCAGCCCGTCACCGACGCGCCGGTCCGGCTGTTCGACCAGACCACGGTCTTCGGGCCGGAGCAGGGGGTGAACGTCTTTGCTTACCTGCGCGGGCAGTTCGGCCTGGCCGAGTGCGCGCGCATGTACGCGCGCGCACTGCTGGGTGCCGGCTACCCCACCGCGCTGATCGACGTGGACATCAAGCTGCCCCACGACTGGAACGACCGCAGCCTGGACGCGTATATCCGCGAGGACGCACCGCACGGCGTGCACCTGGTCTTCATCAATCCGGACTACCTGCAGGCATCGCTGGACCAGATCGGCGAGGCACGCCTGGCCGGCAAGTACATCATCGCGTGCTGGTTCTGGGAGCTGGAGAACATTCCGACCTCCTGGTTGCCGGCACTTGAACTGGTGGACGAGATTCTGGTGGCGTCGCAGTACGTTGGCGATGCGTTCGCCAGGGTGACCGACAAGCCGATCCTGTGCGTGCCGCTGCCGTTGAGCGACGTCGGCGACAGCGGGCTGCAGCGGGCCGATTTCGGCATCGACGCGCGTGCGTTCGTGTTCATGACGTCGTTCGACTTCAACTCCTTCGTGCACCGCAAGAATCCATTCGCGGTGATCCGTGCCTTCCAGCGCGCGTTCCCCGATCGCGACCGCAACGTGCAGCTGCTGATCAAGACCAGCAACGGACACCGCAATCCCGAGCGCCTCAAGCTGCTGCTGGACAGCATCGGCGAGGATGCCCGCATCGTCGTGCGCGACCATGTGCTGGACCGGGCCGACGTGCAGGCGCTGCAGCGCTGCGCGGATGTGTACGTGTCGCTGCACCATGCCGAGGGCTTCGGTCTCGGCCTGGCCGAGTGCATGGCCCAGGGCAAGCCGGTGATCGGCACGGCCTGGTCGGGCAACATGGAGTTCATGGATGCCGACAACAGCGCCCTGGTCGGCTACACGCTGGTGCCGGTCGAGGAGGGCGAGTATGCCCACCACGAGGGCCAGCGCTGGGCCGCCGCCGACGAGGGTCAGGCGGCCGACTGGATGCGCCGGCTGGCCGACGAGCCCGGGCTGGCCGATGCGATCGGTGCGCGTGCGCGCGCCTCGGTTCTCCAGACGCTGTCCCCCGAACGCGCCGCTGCCGCACTCATCGCACGCTTGAGTGCGATCAACGGCACCCCCCAGATGTCACGCAATGCCACGGCGACAATGACGCCACCTCAGGGAAGTCCGCACTGATGCACAGCTATTCCACCACCTTCAAAGACCTGCAGGAGGGCATCAAGGGTGCCAAGGTCTCCTTCTACATCGCGATGGGCGACATCCGTGCGCGCTACCGTCGCAGCATCCTGGGGCCCTTCTGGCAATCCCTGGCCACCGCGATCGGTGTGGTCGGTCTGGGCCTGCTCTGGAGCCAGCTGCTCAACATCGAGCGTGAGAAGTTCATCCCCACGCTGACCGCCGGCCTGATCATCTGGCAGATGCTGTCCGGCGTACTGATCGAGAGCTGCGGCCTGTTCGTGCGCCAGGCCTCGATCATCCGCAACGTGGTGATGCCGTTGTCGGTGCACCCGATGAGCGTGGTGACCCGCTACCTGGTCAACTTCGTGCACAGCCTGCTGGTGTTCGTCATCGTCGCGGTGGTGATGCGCATCGACGTGAATCTCAATACGCTGCTGTTCATTCCCGGGATGCTGCTGGTCGTGGCCAACCTGCTCTGGCTGTCGTTCGTGTTCGGCGTGATGGGCGCCCGGTATCGCGACCTGGAGTACGGTGTGGCCTCGGTGATGCCGATGCTGTTCCTGATCAGCCCGGTCATGTACCGCCTGGAATTCCTGCCCTTCTCCTCGGCCATCCTTGAATACAACCCCTTCACCTATCTGATCGAGGTGCTGCGCGCGCCGATGCTGGGCCACGTGCCGAGCCTGCATACCTACCTGGTGCTGGTGGCGATGGCGGTGCTGGGCTGGTTGCTGGCCTTCTGGTTCCTGCACAAAGCCAAGCTGCGCCTGCCTTTCTGGATCTGACATGACCGCCAAGCTCACCTTCGAAAACGTCACCCTGCGTTACCCGATCTACAACTCGCACAGCCTGTCGCTGCGCCGCAACCTGGTCGGCATCGCAACCGGTGGCCGGTTGATGGCCGGCAGCGGCCAGGTGACCCAGGTCACCGCGCTGGAGAACGTCTCCTTCAGCCTGCGCAGCGGCGATGCGGTTGGCATCGTTGGTCACAACGGCGCCGGCAAGAGCACCATGCTGCGCACGATGGCGGGCATCTACACGCCGCTGGAAGGCCGCATCGAGCGGGTCGGCCGCGTCGCCACCATGTTCGAGGTCGGTGCCGGCATGGATCCCGAACTGTCCGGCTACGAGAACATCCGCCGCATGGGCATGATGCTTGGCCTGCCGCTGAAGGAGATCAACGCACGCATCCCCGAGATCGAGGAATTCACCGATCTTGGCGACTTCCTGCAGCTGGCGGTGCGGACCTACTCGGCGGGCATGGCGATGCGCCTGATGTTCGCCGTGGCCACCTGCACCACGCCCGACATCCTGCTGGTCGACGAGGTGTTCGACGTCGGCGACGAAGCCTTCAAGGAACGCGCGGCCAAGCGCATGCGCGAGTTCATCAAGTCCTCGCAGATCTTCTGTCTGGCCTCGCACTCGCCGGAGACGATCGCCGAGTACTGCAACCGGGTGTTCGTGCTGAATCACGGCACGCTGCGGGAAATTTCGGTCTCACAACTCAAGTCAGAAGGATATGGCATTGAATCTCACGCTGGGTAATGCGGTCCGCAACGCCGCCGACATGGCGGCGCAGTCCCGGGCCAGCGATGGCTACCTGGCGCCAGGCGAAGAAGTTGTCCTGAGCAGCTCGCCGTACTCCAGCATGGATGCGGTGACCATGCGCGGCTTCGCGCTGCCGGAGACCGACGGCATCTGGTCCAGCGGTGCGATCAGCTCGATCGATGTCCGCCTGCGCGACGTCAGCGCCGATCGGCGTTATCGGGTGGTCATGGGGGCGCTGGCGTTCGAAGCGGCCGGCCACCGTGCGCTGGTATCGATCGGGATCAATGGCGGACCTGCGCACCAGGTCCTGGCCAACGGGTCGGGCTGGTCGAGCATCAGCGCCGACTGCGACGTGCGGATGGTCGGCAAGGTGCCGATGATCCGGATCGAATTCCAGGTCGCCAACCCGATGTCGCCCACTGCGTTGAGCCTGGGTGACGACAACCGGTTGTTGGGCTTCAAGGTCCGGTCGCTGCAGTTCATGGACATCGGTCCCGCCGCCGTGGTCGCTCCGGCCACCGTTGCCCAGACGATACCCCTGGACGAACCAGCCGACGCGACCGCGCCGGCGCATGACGGGAGTTCGACAATGGAACGTTTGACGCAGAGTCCAACCGAAACCATCCGCGAACTGGCCAAGCGCGGCCCGATCTGGCGCATGGTGCTGCTCGACAAGAATCCGGTCGTGCGCGTGGTGCGCTGGATGCGGCGGGTCAGCCGCAACCTGTCCGAGATGCGCTACCAGCTGGACCAGATCCGCATCGATTCGGCGCGCCAGACCCGCGAGCTTGCCGAGCGGGTGGACAATATCGAGATCGATGCACGGGTCCAGGAGCGCGAACGGCAGAAGGCCGGCTCCGACGTGGATGCCATCATCCATCGCCTTGAACTGAACCACGCGCGCCTGCTGGCCATCGAGGAATCGGCGCAGCAGGTCGAGCGGCTGCAGGAAGCCAGCCGCACCGAGCATGCCGACAATCTGGAGACCATCGTGGCCACCACCGACGGCCTGGGCCGGGACGTGGCGGTCGTGCTGGATACCTTGAACAAGACCCTGAGCGAATCGGTCCGGATGCTGCGTGAGTTCGAAAGCGTGGATACCAAGCTGGCCGGCATGGACCAGGCCTTGCGACGCGTGCAGCAGCAGGGCGAGGAACACGCGCGCCATGCGATCACCGGCATCCGTGAACTCCGCGAGCAGCTGCACCTGTCACTGCAGCAGCAGCACGAGCGCGCGACCCAGTCCCAGAGCAGCATCGAGTCGAGCCTGCAGAGCGTGATCGAACGCCAATGGGCCGACGGTGATGAGCTGCGCCGGCACCTGCATACCACCCTCCAGCAGATGGAGGAGCGGCATGAGGCCGAACGCGAGCGCCTGCGCACGCTGTTGCAGGAGACCCTGGAAGAAGGCGTCCAGGCGATGGATGCGCGCCCGGAAGTGGACGTGGACGCGATCCACGAGCACCTGATCGCGCTGCGTGAACGCGTGGATGGCCTGGGCGTGGTCGCCCGTGGCGCACCGCAGACCAACGAGAGCGCAGCCATCCAGGCGCTGCACCTGGTCGGGCTGGTGCACCAGAAGCTGGACAACGGCGAGATCGAAGTCGGTCAGATGCTGGAGCTGCTGCTGAGCATCAAGCAGCGCGTGGACGCGCAGCAGGCGCAGCTGGACAGCCTGGCGGTACAAGGGGCATCCGCCTCTCCGCGCCGCGTCCTGCGCCGCCATGACGGCTGGATCATCGCCACCGAGTTCGGTTCCTTCTCCTGCAGCGAAAGCGACGATCTGCTGGCCATGTGCCTGCTCGACAGCGGCGATGTGGAGCGCGGTCTGCGCCTGTTCATCGAGCATGCGCTGAAGGCCGGTGACGTGTTCGTTGACGCCGGTGCGAACATCGGCCTGCACACCGTGGCGGCGGCGCACGCCGTTGGCCCTGGCGGCAAGGTGATTGCCATCGAGGCCATGCCGCGCACCCTTGAACACCTGCGGGCATCGTTGCGGCTGAGCGGCGTTGAGCCGCAGGTCAAGGTCCTGCCGGTGGCGCTGGGCGCCCAGGACGAGGATGGCCGTGCCTTCCACGTCGGCGCTGTTGCCGGCCACAGCTCGCTGTACCCGCTGGATGAAGAGGTCGAGACCGTTCGGGTGGACGTGCGAACCCTGGATGGCCTGCTGGGCGAACGGCGGATCGATCTGGTCAAGATCGACGTCGAAGGCGCTGAACTGGACGTCCTGGCCGGTATGGAAGGACTGCTGGCGGCCAATCCCGAGATCGGCGTGGTGGCAGAGTATGCGGTGTCGCACCTCGGCCGGGCCGGGACCAGCGAGGCCGACTGGGAGGCATTCCGGGTGCGGCACGGCTTCGACCTGTACCGCATCGACGATCTCACCGGTGCCTGTCTGCCGGTGGAGGCGTTCGCCGCGCTGCGCGACGAAGTCAGCTCCAACATCCTGCTGTGCCGCCCGGGCAGCACGCTTCCGTCCACGATGAATACGGGAGCCGCCGCATGAGCCGGGTCGCCGTGATCGGTGCCGGTGGCCATGCCAAGGTGATCATCGACCTGCTGCGCTGCGGAGGGCACGAGGTGGTGGCATGCCTGGACGCGGGGCGGGTGGGGCAGGTAGTCAATGGCGTGCCGGTGCTGGGCGACGAGCGTGTTGAACTGCCGCGGTTGATGGAGCAGGGCGTGGATGCGGCGTTCGTGGCGCTCGGTGACAATCGCCTGCGTCAGAAAGTCGCCGCCTCCGTCGCCGCGCTCGGGTTGCACATGGTCGCCGCAATCGGGCGATCGGCGGTCGTATCCCCCAGTGCCAGGATCGGCCGCGGCTGCGCCATCATGGAGGGTGCCGTGGTGAATGCGGACGCCCGGATTGGTGAGTTTGCTATAATCAATACAAACGCCTCCATCGACCATGACTGTGTCGTCGGGCCTTATTCCCACGTTGCACCTGGCAGCGCCCTTGCGGGCGGCGTCGAGGTCGGTGCCGCCGTATTCATGGGCGCCGGGACGCGTGCGATTCCCGGGGTCAAGATCATGGACGGTGCCGTCGTTGGCGCCGGTACGGTCGTGGTAAGGGACATTGCCTCGCCCGGAACCTGGGTTGGCGTGCCGGCAAGACAAATTAAAAACAAGGACTGATCAATGTTGGCGTCAAAGCGGATTCCAGTTGCTGTTCCAAGCCTGACCGGCAACGAAAAGAAGTACGTGGAACAGTGTCTCGACTCGACGTGGATCTCGTCGGCCGGTGAGTTCATCGGCAAGTTCGAGCAGAGCTTCGCCGACTTCTGTGGCGTGCGCCACGCGGTAGCCATCAACAACGGCACCACTGCCATCCATCTGGCACTGGTCGCACTGGGTATCGGCGAAGGCGATGAAGTCCTGATCCCGACCCTGACCTACATCGCTACCGCCAATGCGGTGGCGTACTGCAATGCCAAGCCGGTGCTGGTGGATTCCGAACCCGGCACGATGAACATGGATCCGGCCCAGCTGGAAGCCAGGATCACCCCGCGCACCAAGGCCATCATCGTGGTGCACCTGTACGGTCACCCGACCGACATGGGGCCGGTGATGGAACTGGCGCGCAAGCACAACCTCAAGGTGATCGAAGACGCTGCCGAAGCACACGGTGCCGAGTACAACGGCAAGCGCGTGGGCGGCATCGGCGACTGCGCGACCTTCAGCTTCTTCGGCAACAAGATCGTCACCACCGGTGAAGGCGGCATGGTCACCACCGATGACGACGAACTGGCCGCGCGCCTGCGCCTGTACCGTGGCCAGGGCATGGACCCGAAGCGTCGCTACTGGTTCCCGGTGGTGGGCTTCAACTACCGCATGACCAACATCGCCGCCGCCATCGGCCTGGCGCAGATGGAGCGTATCGACGATGCCCTGGCAGCACGCCAGAAGGTGGCTGGCTGGTATGAGCAGGCCCTGGCGGCGCATGCCGATATCATCGAGCGTCCGGTCGTGGCCGATTACGCGCACCACGTGTACTGGATGTACACCGTGCTGCTGACCGGTCTGACCGACGCGCAGCGCGACGAAGTGATGCGCCTGATGGATGCCGACGGGATCGAAACCCGCCCGGTGTTCTATCCGATGCACGTGCTGCCGCCGTACCTGGAGGATGGCAGCCGCTACCCGGTCGCCAACGACCAGGCCGCGCGTGGCATCAACCTGCCGACGCATGCCCAGCTGGAAGCCGAAGACATCGAGCGCGTGGTCGCCTCGCTGGTGTCGGCACTGCGACGCGTGGGCAGCTGACCTTGCGTATCGCCATCTGCTCCTCGTTCGTCCCCTTCGTCAATGGTGGAGCGCGCTTCATCGTTGACTGGCTCGGAAGCCGACTGCGTGAACACGGGCACGAGGTCGAGATCATCTACCTGCCAATGGTGGAGACCCCCACCGACCTGCTGCAGCAGATGGCCGCGTACCGGATGATGGATCTGTCCGATTCGGTGGACCGGGTGATCACCACCCGGCCGCCGGCGCATCTGATCCAGCACCCCAAGAAGGTGGCGTGGTTCATCCACCATTTCCGCATGTACTACGACATGTGGGACACCTCCTACCGCGGCTTCCCAGACGATGCGCGTCATCGCGCATTGCGCGGGGCGCTGGTGCGGGCCGATACCACGGCACTGGCTGAATCGCACCGTCTGTTCACCAACTCGCAGGTGGTCGCCGACCGGGTCAAGCGCTACAACGGCCTGAACGCGGAGGTGCTGTATCCGCCGCTGTTCGACGTGTCGCACTTCCGCAACGACCAGCAGGGCGACGAGATCGTCTACATCTGCCGGATGGAGCACCACAAGCGCCAGCACCTGCTGCTGGAGGCCTTCAAGTACGTGACCACGCCGGTCAAGCTGCGCCTGTGCGGCACCAGCAGCGGGCCGGGCTACACCAATGGTCTGCGCGCCTTCATCGTGGCCGAAGGGCTGCAGGATCGCGTGGCCTGCGTGGACCGCTGGATCACCGAGGAAGAGAAGGCGCAGTGGCTGTCCACCGCGCTGGCGGCGGCGTACCTGCCGGAAGACGAGGATTCCTATGGGTATCCCTCGCTGGAGGCGGCACAATCGTCCAAGCCGGTCATCACCACCACCGATTCGGGCGGCGTGCTCGAGTTCGTCGAGCATGGCGTCAACGGCATGATCGCCGAGCCGGATCCACGTGCGCTGGCCGAGGTGATCGATGCACTGTGGCGCGATCGTGAGCACACCCGTCGCATGGGTGAGGCGGCCAAGGCGCGCGTGCAGGAACTGAAGATCAATTGGGACCACGTGCTGGAGCGGTTGCTGTCATGAAGGTACTGGTCGTCAACAACATGGTGCCCGGGCTGCGCGGTGGCGCCGAGGAGCTGGCCGATCAGCTGGTGCTGAACCTGCGCAAGGCCGGTCACCAGTCCGAGCTGCTGCGCATTCCGTTCACCTGGCATCCGCCGGAACGCATCGTCGGCGAAATGCTGATGTGCCGCAGCATGCGCCTGATCAACGTCGATCGCGTGATCGCGATGAAGTTCCCGGCCTATCTGCTGCCCTTCGATGACAAGGTGTTCTGGCTGGCGCACCAGTATCGCCAGGCCTATGACATGTGGGATTCGGGCCACAGCAATATTCCCAACACCCCGGAGGGCCGGCAGATCCGCTCGGCGATCACCGAGGCCGACAACGATGCCTTCTCCCTGGGCCGTGGCGTCTACGCCGTCGGCCGTACGGTGCAGGATCGCCTGATGCACTACAACGGCATTCCGTCCGAGCTGCTGCGTGCGCCGTTGAACGATACCGAGCTGTTTACCGGTGGCGCCCACGGCGATTACATCTTCGCCGGTGGCCGCATCAATGCCGGCAAGCGCCAGCACCGCCTGATCGAGGCGATGGCGCTGACCAAGGCGCCGGTCAAGCTGATCGTGGCCGGGCCGGCCGACACGCCGGAAGATGCCGACCGCCTGCGCGCGCTGGTCGAGACGCACGGTCTGCAGGGCCGGGTGAAGCTGGATATCGGCTTCCATCCGCGCCAGACCATCGCCGACTACGTCAACGGTGCACTGGCCTGCGCCTACCTGCCGATGGCCGAGGACTCCTTCGGGTACGTCACGATGGAAGCCTGCCAGGCCCGCAAGGCGGTGATCACGGTGGACGATTCGGGCGACCTGACCGAGCTGATCAAGGACGGCGACAACGGCTGGGTCTGCGCCGACGACACCACGCAGATCGCCGCGGCACTGACGCAGGCCTTCGCCACCCGGGCGGTGACGCTGGAGCGTGGGCGGAACGCCTACGAAAGCTGGACCCGCCTGGACATCAACTGGGCCACAACGGTGGAGAAACTGACCCGATGAAGCTTATCTGGGCGGGCCCCTACTGCGGTCCTTCGGCAATCGCACGTTTCAGCAGCCATGTCGTCGCCGAACTGCGCGCGCTGGGCCACGATGTGGCGATCTACCGCACCGAAACCGGCGACGCCGCACTCAATGCCCCGCTGCCCGATCCGGTGGTACTCGTGCCGGGCAGTGCGATGGAAGAGGAGTGGCTGCGGACGGCCGATCTGGTATTTGCCAACATCGGCGACCACTACGGGTTCCACGGCGGCATCTTCGAGCTGGCACGCAAGCGCCCGTTCGTCGGTGTCATGCATGACTGGTTCGTGCTGAACCTGTTCTGGGATCGCCTGAAGGCCGAAGGCCGGCCGCAGGATGCCCCGCGCGTGATCCAGGGCCTTTACGGCCAGGAGGCGGGTGAACTGTGCGCGGCAGCGACCAGCGAAACCATCATGACCGTGGCTGCCGAGCATTTCCCGATGACGCAGTGGGCGGTCTCCGACCTGCTCGGCTGCATCATCCATTCCGAGTTCTACCGCGCCAAGGTCCAGGCCCGCTGCCCGGGGCCGGTGCACAAGCTGTCGCTTGCCTACCCCGCGCCGAACGTGCCGCAGGATCGCCGCGCGCCGGTGGAGGACCGCTCGCGCCTGCGCCTGTGCACGCTGGGTGTGGTCAATCCGAACAAGTGCGTGGACAAGGTCGTGCGCGCCTTGGCGCGCGACCCCGAACTGGCGGCACGCACCGAGTACCACGTGCTCGGCGGTGTGGGCGACCAGGAACGCCGGCGCCTGGAGGCGATCTGCGCCGAGGTCGGTTTCCTCGGACTGACCCTGGAAGGCCGCGTCAGCGACGAACGCCTGATCGAAGGCATGGCCGAGGCCGATGCCATCTGCTGCCTGCGCGATCCGGCGCTGGAAGGCGCGTCTGCGTCGGCGGTGGAAGGCATGCAGTCCGGCGTCCCGGTGATTGTCTCCAACGCAGGCTTCTATGCCGATCTGCCCGATGAGTACGTGCTCAAGATTCCGCAGGGCGATTGCGAAGACGAACTGCTTGCACAGCTCCAGCACATCGACCGCCATCGCGCCGAAGGTCGGCAGATGGGCGCACGTGCCCGCGAATGGGCACACGGCGAGTTCTCCGCCAAACACTATGCCACCGGCCTGGATCAGCTCATCCCCGAGTTCATCGCATGCGAGCCGTACCTGCTGACCAGCAAGGCGCTGGGCCGTGAGCTTGGCCGGATGGGCATCCCGGGCAACAGTCCCGCCGCCGGCAGGGTCGCTGACGCGCTGGACCGCATGTTTGCCCTGTGAGCGTCGCGCCGACCTTCACTTTCACCTCATCACCCAGGAATGAAAACCATGAAATCTGCAGTTATCACCGGTATTTCCGGCCAGGACGGCGCTTACCTGGCGCAGTTGCTCCTTGAAAAGGGCTACAAGGTCTACGGCACCTACCGCCGTACCAGCTCGGTCAACTTCTGGCGTATTGAAGAGCTCGGCATCGAGAAGCACCCGAATCTGCACCTGGTCGAGCACGACCTGCAGGACCTGGGGTCGTCGATCCGCCTGCTGCAGGAAAGCGAGGCCACCGAGGTCTACAACCTGGCTGCCCAGAGCTTCGTGGGCGTGTCCTTCGACCAACCCGTGCTGACCGCGCAGATCACCGCGCTGGGCGCACTGAACCTGCTCGAAGCCATCCGTGCGGTCAACCCGAAGATCCGCTTCTACCAGGCGTCGACCTCGGAGATGTTCGGCCTGGTACAGCAGGTGCCGCAGACCGAGCAGACCCAGTTCTACCCGCGCAGCCCGTACGGCGTGGCCAAGCTCTACGCGCACTGGATGACGGTGAACTACCGCGAGTCCTACGACATGTTCGCGTCCAGCGGCATCCTGTTCAACCACGAGTCCCCGCTGCGCGGCCGCGAGTTCGTGACCCGCAAGATCACCGACTCGGTCGCCAAGATCAAGCTGGGCAAGCTGGATGTGCTGGAGCTGGGCAACCTGGACGCCAAGCGTGACTGGGGCTTTGCCAAGGAATACGTGGAAGGCATGTGGCGGATGCTGCAGGCCGACAAGCCGGACACCTACGTGCTGGCCACCAACCGTACCGAGACCGTGCGCGACTTCGTGACGATGGCGTTCAAGGCCATCGGCGTGGACCTGGCCTGGAATGGCACCGGCCTGGACGAAGTGGGCACCTGCAGCGCCTCGGGCAAGACCCTGGTCAAGATCAACCCGAAGTTCCACCGTCCGGCCGAAGTGGACCTGCTGATCGGCAACCCGGAAAAGGCCAAGCGCGAGCTGGGCTGGGAACCGTCCACCACGCTGGAAGAGCTGTGCGAGATGATGGTGGCTGCCGACCTGCGCCGCAATGAGGCCGGCGCATCGTTCTGACCGGCGAAGTCGTTGCTTAATCGTCCAATCGCGTGGGACGGGCCGGTACTCCGGTCCGTCCACCGCGGTTCCACCTAGGCAGTCGAACCTCAACGGAACTCTCCCATGAAGCCCATCGCAGCGATAACCGGAATCGAGGGATTCACGGGCCCTTACATGGCCGCCGAGCTGGAACGGCTTGGTTACCAGGTGCAGGGAATCAGCCGCAGCCCGATCGCAGGGCGTGAGCACGTCATCGCCGACATCCTGGACCGCGATGCACTGGCGGCGGCGCTGTCCCGCATCCAGCCCCAGGTCGTCGTCCACCTGGCGGGCGTCTCGCACGTCGCGCACCGTGACGTCTCGGCGATCTACCAGGCCAACATCATGGGCACGCGCAATCTGCTCGATGCGCTGGTCGAGTTGGATACGCCCCTGCACAGCGTGGTGCTGCCCAGCAGCGCGCACGTGTACGGTGCCTCCTCCAGCGAACTGCTCACCGAGCAGTCGCCGATGGCACCCTTCAACGATTACGCCATCAGCAAGGTCGCCAGCGAACATGTGGCGCGCCTGTATATGGACCGATTGCCGATCATGGTGACGCGTCCGTTCAATTACACCGGGGTCGGCCAGTCGCCCTCGTTCTTTGTGGCCAAGGTGATCGACCACGCCCGGCGCGGCAGTACCGACCTGCGGCTTGGCAACCTGGACGTGGAGCGGGATTTCACCGATGTCCGCGATCTGGTCCGTTGCTACGGCATGCTGATCGAGCAGCGCTGCCGCGGCGATGTCGTCAACATCTGCAGCGGCGTATCCACCTCGCTGCGCACGGTCATCGATATCGTCAGCGAGCTGTCCGGCCTGGATTTCGCCATTGAAAGCGATTCGGGCCTGATCCGCAGCCATGACGTGGACCGGCTTGCCGGCTCCAATGCGCGCTTCATGGCGCTGACCGGCGGCATCACCTTCCGGCCGCTGCGGGAAACCCTGCAGTGGATGCTCGACGCCTGATCCTGGCGGCCTCCCGGACGGTGCCGATGGCGCGGTCCTGACATGAAAACGCCCCGGAGCGCAGCGCGCTGCCGGGGCGTTTTTTCAAGCGTTTACCGCAAAATTACGGGGTAGCTGCCGTGATCGGCGCACCCTTGTCGTCGCACAGGCCCTTGCCGTCGGCGCAGCGCGCGAACGGGCCCAGCACCAGCACCGGCTGCTGGAAGTTGAAGCCGAACCATGCAACGGCTTCCTGCAGCAGTTCAACCTGCAGCTTGTTGCCGACCAGCAGGGCTGCCGGCACGGAGGCCTTCAGTTCCTGCGACTGGCCGACCTGCAGATCGCCATTCAGCACGGCGCGACCGATGTCCTGGCCACGCTTGCCTTCCGGGTTGGCCGGGTCCGGCACCAGCTGCAGCACGCCGGCGGACACATTCTGGCCGCCGTTGGCCGGCAGCGCGACCTTGCCGTTGTTGGTGACCTTGAAGGCCACGGTCAGGGTGTCGTCAGCCGCGTTGTAGGTGGCCTGACCCACCTGTTCGATGGCGATCGAGACTTCTTCCTGGGTCAGCGGCTTGTTCTGGCTGGCCGCCGCCGCCGGCGCGTCTGCCGGAGCAGCAGCCTGTTCAGCCGCCGCCGGCGCTTCGCTTTCGTTGGAGGAACAGGCCGCCAGTGCGAAGGTGGAGGCAAGAATCAGGGGGAATGCAAACCTGCGGTACTGTGTATTCATGAAATGCTCGATGAGCTGTTGGATTGAAGTGGTCGGATCCATCGACGGCAATCCTTCCAGGGCGTGGAATGGTGGACATGCAACCGGGCGAATGATACAGCGCCGGATCAGTTCGCGGGAGAGGGGGGCACGGGGTCCAGAGACACCCAGTCGATGAGGAAACTCAGGGGGGTGGGGTCGCGGGTCACCGGGCTGTCGAAGGCGATCACATTGGTGCCGATCTTCAGCGCGTCGGCTGGAACCTCGGCGCTCAGCGTGCTGGCGTCCTTCCACGTCACTGCGATCAGATGGTCATTGACGCGCAGCTTGATCGACTCCGGCGTGGTCGGCGGCACGATCTGCAGGACACGGGCCGTCAGCGTATACGGGCGGGCGTCCGGCAGCAGGTCGAACTGCAGGGTCGCTTCCGGGAGGGTCTTCCAGGCGGCCGAGCGCCAGACCGGCAGGGTGTGGTTGGCAATCGTCCAGCGGCCGGCGATCCAGCCCGACCCACGGGTCGGCTGCTCCATGCTCCACCACCGACCGAAGTCCCAGCGGAAGCGGTCGCTGGCGCGCTCGGTACGGAACTGCTCGAAGGCCAGCGGCCAGGGCTGACGGCGCAGGATGTTGCGGTAGCGTTCGGCCACGCTGGAGTGGCCGGTTTCGAGCAAGCGCCGGTAGTTCTCCAGCGCCTCCGGGGAAGCGCTGGACGTGGTGGTGCCGTCCGCCTCCAGGGTGACCACTACGGCGGCACCGCGCTTGATCTGGCGGGTCGCTGCCGGGGTGCCCGGGGCACTCACCAGCGGCGCCTCGGTCAGGTTCCAGCCGTCCTCGGTTGCTTCGCAGGTACCCAGCCGTCCCTCCACGTTGGGGAACTGCCAGACGTTGCCAGACGGGCTGCAGATGATCGGCCGCTCGATCGGGCGGTCGTACAGATAGGTCAGTGCCATCACCATCCCCTCGCGGACCATCCAGACGTCGTTGAGCTGGTCGCGCTTGTCGATGATGACCAGGGTCTGGTCGAGCCGGGGCGGGGGCACGTTCCCGACGATGTCGCCGAGCAGGGTCTGCTGCGTGGCCGACAGGCGTCGGTAATGGTCGAACTGGAACATCTGGGCGGCAAAGGCGACCACCAGGGCAGCCGCCGTCACGACCACGCCCAGCCCCCAGCTGCGGCGGGTGAGGGCGATCAGCACGCCGACGCACAGAAGGGCGCCACCGGGTGCTGCCCCCAGGAAGGTACGCTGGGAAATCTCCAGGTGCGGCAGGGACGCGGCGAAGGGCAGGTAGCCCAGGCCGATCATCACCAGACCGGTGATCCCCAGGCGTACCACCGAGGTGGACGGCGTGGCGATGTCGGCCAGGGCATTCTCGCCCGGCAGGGCCCGGCTGCTGCGCCAGACGGTGTAACCGACCAGGACCGCGCACAGAGCCAGATAGAGGTGGGTGCGGTACTCGAACCAGGTGATGGCCAGGGCATCCAGCCAACCGCCGACGAGGGTGCGACCGAAGCCGATTCCCACCACGCGCTGAAGGCGGTCCACCACGTCGATCTGCATGGCGGTTCCCACCAGGCTGGCCTGGTAGGTTTCACCGCTGCCCTTGGCGTACAGCACGTAGGCGACGTTGACCAGAATGCCGGCGATCCAGGCAGCGCTGACGATGCGGTGTCCGTTGACCTTGGCCAGAGCGCCGCGCACACCGAAGCGCGCGTACAGCAGCAGCAGCGGAACGACGACGAAGGTCAGCGCGGCCTCATAGGCGAACGTGGCGAGGACGGCGCAGGGAACCGCCAGCAGCATCGCAATGGCACGCTGCCAGGGCTTCTGCAGGGTGTAACCGAACGCGCACAGGGCCACGGCAAGCAGCGACAGCGAGATCGACCAGTCGATATGGAAGGAGCGGAACGAGAGCTGCATCGTGTCGGCGGGGTAGAACACCACCAGCAGCCCGAGCACCGCCGCCCAGCGACGCGAATGGGTCAGCCACCAACCCATCAGGCCGGCGCCGATACCCTTGAGCAGCAGCGAGCCCATCAACAGCGCGTGCCAATAGGCGAACGAGTTGGGATCGAGCAGGTAGCCGATCGCATGCGGAGCCACGGTCAGGGGACGCAGCCGGTGCGGAGCCAGCGGGCCGTCGGGGCTCACCCAGATGAAGGGCTCGCGCAGCGTGAACAGCGCAAGCACGTCCCATTCTTCGATAAGGCCGGTGATGCTGAAGCCAAAGGGCAACCACAGCAGCGCGACCATGATCGCGCACGGCAGGACAAGGAAGCTCCAGCGGCGGAACAGCGCGGTGGATGGGGAAGGCGGGGTGTTCAGGCTCATGGACGGACTCGATGCCGGGCAGACGGAGGATGACTCCGCGCTGCGATGCGGTTAGCGATCCGGACGCTGCAGAAGCGCACGGGTCAGCAGGAAGGAAACAGGAAGCGTGACGACGATGGAAATGATGGGACCCAGTGCGGCCGGGACGTGGAAGTAGCCCACCGTCACCTTGAGCGTGAGCGCACCCAGTACATAGACAACGGCGTAGATCAGCGGGAACGCCGCGAACTTCAGCCAGCTGTGCCGGGCCTTGAACACATAGCGCGTGTTCAAGGCGTAGCTGAGTACGATGCCGGCGCAGTAGCTGATCAGGTACGCCGCCTGGTAATGCATGAACCGCAGCAGCACCCAGTACAGCACCAGGGTGGCGCCCGTGTTGAGGGCGCCACCGACCAGGAAACGCAGCGCCAGCACGTGCAGCGGCGGGCGTTGCGGTCCGGTCGGCAGACCGCCGGGAGCGCCGGTATCAACCTGCGGCATGTGCCAGCGACTTGAAGCTGGCGTAGTCGCGGATGTACTCGTCCGAATCGTAGGGTTCGGACGCGAACACCAGCAGTACGGCATCCTTGGAGTACTTGTACTGGGTACCCCAGATCATCGGCGGCAGGTGAATGCCCTGGCTGGGCGAATTCAATTCGACATCGATGCGGCGGGTACCGTCATCGGCCAGCACACGCACCGACCCCGACACGCAGACCAGGAACTGGTGGCAACGCTTGTGCGCGTGCTCGCCGCGGGTTTCCTGGGTGGGCACGCCGTACACCAGGAAGTAGCGCTTGGCTGCGAACGGCAGGAAGGAATCGAAATCACCGACCGACAACGAGCCGCGGATGTCCACGTAGCTCGGCATGGTGTACAGCTTGACGCCCGGTACGGCGGTTTCGGCGATGCCCTGCGGTGCGTTGATCTGCGGCGCGTGCGCGGCGCCGTCCTTGTCGCTGACGTAGCCGACGATGCGCCCGGGATTGCCGACCACGATCGCATTCGGGGGGACCGAACGGGTCACCACCGCCCCGGCACCGATCATCGCGCCGCTGCCGATGGTGGTGCCCGCCAGGATCGTGGCGTTGGCACCAATCGACGCGCCGGCTTCCACCACGGTGCCCAGGAACTGGTCGGGGTAGACCTTGCTGCGCGGGAACAGGTCATTGGTGAAGGTGGCATTGGGGCCGACGAACACGTCGTCACCCAGGCGCACGCCGTTCCACAGCTGGACACCGCACTTGATGGTGACGCGGTCGCCGACCACCACGTCCGATTCGACAAAGACGCCGTCGCAGATGTTGCAGTCGCTGCCCAGGCGCGCGCCCGGCAGTACATGGGCGAAGGCCCAGATCCGGGTGCCGTCGCCGATCTGGTCGCTCTCGCACAGGGCGTTGGGATGAACGAAATGACTCACGTGACTTCCTTCTCGAAGGTCTCGACCGATTGGGTGATCGACAGGGGACGCGCCTTGGTGTTCTCAAACGCATGCCAGGCGTAGGTGCCGACAATGCCGAGGCCCAAAGAATTGAGGGCGCCGAAGAACAGGACCGTCAGGATGGTGCCGGCATAGCCGGGCACGGTGACCAGGCCGGACAGCTTGGCTGCCACCACCAGTACGCCGAGCAGCACGGTGAACACCAGCGCCAGCAGGCCCAGTGCCGTGAGCATCCGCACCGGCAGATCGGTAAAGGCGAATACGCTGTCGGACAGGTAGCGCAGCTTCTTGCTCAGCGTCCACGCGCTCTTGCCGTGCTGGCGTTCGCGGCGCTGATACGGGACGAACTCGCGCTTGCCCCCGAGCCAGAACAGCTGTGCCAGCAGGCTGGAATGCGATTCGTTGAGCAGCAGCAGGCGCTCGCGGAAATCCGCGCTTACCGCGAAGATGTCCACGCCGCCCTTCGGAATATCCTTGATGACCAACCGGCGGTACAGCGCCCAGAAGGCGGTGGACGCCAGCTTGGAGCCCATCGGGTCCTGCCGTGCCTCGCGGATGCCGAAGGCGACATCGTAGTGGTCGGCGGCGTAGCGCTTCCAGAAGTTGATCACCAGATCCGGCGGCTCCTGCAGATCGGCCGCCATCACTGCGGTCACGTCGGCCCGGCTCTGCTGCAGGCCGGTACGGATGGCCGGGAACGCGCCGAAGTTGCGGGTCAGGTTGACCAGCTGGGCGCGGAACGCGCACTGCGGCAGTTTCTCGCGCAGCAGCGCATGGCTGCGATCCGGACTGCCGTCGACCACGAAGATGGCTTCGAAGTCGCCGTCCACCGACCGGGAGATGTGATCGACCGCCTGCAGCAGGTCGTCGATCGACCCCTCGTTGCGGTAGATCGGGACGACCAGCCCAAGCGATGGCGCCGCGCGGCTCAGAACCGGTTGCATGCGGCGATGACCTGGTCGGCTTCTTCGTCGGTCAGTTCCGGGAAGCAGGGCAGGGTGAGCACGCGCTCGGCATCGGCTTCGGTGGCAGGCAGCCGCACGGCATCGAACGCGCCGGCATGGCACGGCTGGCGGTGGTCGCACAGCGGATAGTGGATCTCTGTCTGCACGCCGGCCGCCTGCAGGTGGCTGCGCAGGGCATCGCGATCATCGGTGCGCACCACGTACAGGTGGGCCACGTTGTCCTCGCCCACCGGCGCTGCCACCTGGATGCGCGGGTTGCGGATGCCAGCGGCATAGCGGTTGGCGATGTCGCGGCGGCGCGCATTCCACGCATCCAGGTGCGGCAGCATCGCGCGCAGCATCGCCGCCTGGATTTCGTCCAGTCGGCTGTTGCGGCCACCGCGCAGGCTGTTGGTGTACTTGGCCGACCAGCCGTACTGGCGCAGCTGTGCGGCAGTCTGGGCCAGTGCAGCGTCATTGCTGACAATCGCGCCGCCGTCGCCCAGTGCACCCAGGTTCTTGGTCGGGTAGAAGCTGAAGCTGGCGATGTCGCCGAAGCTGCCGGCGCGCGTCTGGTTGCGCGTGGCGCCATGTGCCTGGGCGCAGTCTTCCACTACCTTGATGCCACGCGCGTGGCACAGTGCCACGATCGCCTCGATATCGGCCAGCTGACCGTACAGGTGGGTGACGATGACCGCCTTCGGCGCAGCGCCGTCGTCCAGCGCTGCCTGCAGGCACGCCACCGACATCACGCCGGTGGTTGCCTCGGTGTCGATGAACAGCGGCGTTGCGCCGCAGGCCAGGACGGCCGACGTGCCGTACATCGCCGCGTTGGCGACCACGCCGACCGTGTCACCCTCGGTCACGCCAAGGGCACGCAGGGACAGTTCCAGCGCATCGGTACCGTTGGCCACGCTGACGCAGTGCGCGGCGCCGCAATACGCGGCGAACTCCTGCTCGAAGGCCTTGACGTTCGGGCCGAGCACGTAATAACCGCTCGCGATGATCTGTCCCGCGATGGCGCCCAACTGCTCCTGCAGGGGGGCGATATGCCGTGACAGGGAGTTGACGGGAATCTGGGTGGTCATGGATGTTGGCTGCAAGAAAAGAGGGAAGGGGCGGGCGATGGCCTTACTGGGCGCGACCGTACTGGTCTTCGAACCGCACGATGTCGTCCTCGCCGAGATAGCTGCCCGACTGCACCTCGATCAGCTCAAGCGGCAGCTTGCCCGGATTCTTGAGGCGATGGGTCACGCCGAGCGGGATGTAGGTGCTCTGGTTCTCGGTGAGCAGGATCACCTCGTCGCCGCGGGTGACCTCGGCAGTGCCGCTGACCACGATCCAGTGCTCGGCGCGGTGGTGGTGCATCTGCAGGCTCAGCGTGGCACCGGGCTTGACCGTGATGCGCTTGACCTGGAAACGGGCGCCGTTGTCGATGGAGTCGTACGCACCCCACGGGCGGTAGACCTTGCGGTGCGCAGCGGCTTCGCTGCGGCCGTCGCGCTTGATCTGGCCGACGATTTCCTTGACGTCCTGCACGCGGTCCTTGTGGCCCACGAATACGGCGTCGTCGGTCTCCACGACCACCACATCTTCCAGCCCGACCATCGCGATCAGGCGGGTGCCGTAGGCATAGCTGTTGCGGCAGTCCAGCGCGATGACGTCGCCGTGGCAGGCATTGCCGTCGGCGTCCTTGTCTGACACGTCCCACAGCGCCGACCAGGAGCCCACGTCATTCCAGCCGGCATCCAGCGGAACCACGGCGGCATCGGCGGTCTTCTCCATCACCGCATAGTCGATCGAATCGTTGGGGCTGGCCGCGAAGGCTTCGGCATCCAGGCGGATGAAGTCGCTGTCACGCGAGGCCTTGTCCAGCGCGGCGCGGCAGGCCGCCAGCATGGCCGGCTGCAGCGCCTCCAGCTCCTGCAGGTAACGGGATGCCTTGAACAGGAACATGCCGCTGTTCCAGTAGTACTCGCCGGAGCTGACGTACTGCTGGGCGGTCTCCAGGTTCGGCTTCTCGACGAAGCGGTCGACGCCGCGCACGCCTTCGCCGGCGTGGGCCTTGATGTAGCCATAGCCGGTTTCCGGGGCCGTCGGCACGATGCCGAAGGTGACCAGCTTGCCGGCATCAGCGGCCACAGCCGCCTGCTTGACCGCCGCGTGGAAGGCGGCATCGTTGCGGACCACATGGTCGGACGGCAGCACCAGCAGCAGCGCGTCCTCACCGCCGGCCAGCACCTGCAGCGCGGCGATGGCGATCGCCGGTGCGGTGTTGCGCCCGATCGGTTCGAGAATCAGCGCCTGCGGCACCACGCTGCATTCGCGCAGCTGTTCGGCGGCCATGAAACGGTGTTCCTGGTTGGCCACCACGATCGGCGCCCTGCCGGCGATGGCGGCCACGCGGTTCCAGGTGGCCTGCAGCATCGTGACATCGCCCACCAGCGGCAGGAACTGTTTCGGGTATGCCTCGCGCGAGAGCGGCCAGAGGCGGGTACCGGAGCCACCGGAAAGGATGACGGGGAGAATGGGCAACATGGAGATCGTCCTGAATCAGTGTTGGGGGGCTTGTCCGCCGATCAGAGCGGTGAGCTCTTCGGTCCGGGCGCGCAGCAGCGCGGCATCGCCACGGGTCTCGACGTTCAGCCGCAGAAGCGGTTCGGTATTGGAGCTGCGCAGGTTGAAACGCCAGGTGGCGAATTCGACGCTGACCCCATCGGTGTGATCCAGTTCGGGCGCCTGGTCCGCATAGTGGGCCAGCACGCGGGCGGTCGCGGCCTTGGCGTCGTCGACGCGGAAGTTGATCTCGCCGCTGCAGGGGAAGGCCTGCATGCGATCGGCGACCAGGTCGCCAAGCGACGTGCCGGTCTGCGAGACCAGTTCGGCGATCAGCAGCCACGGAATCATGCCGGAGTCGCAGTAGGCGAAGTCGCGGAAGTAATGGTGCGCGCTCATCTCGCCACCGTAGATGGCATCTTCGGCGCGCATGCGCTCCTTGATGAACGCGTGGCCGGTTTTGCTCATGATCGGCACGCCACCGGCCTGTTCGACCATTTCAACCGTGTTCCAGGTCAGGCGCGGGTCGTGGATGATCTTGCCGCCCGGCCGGCGCTTGAGCAGTGCCACGGCCAGCAGGCCGACCAGGTAGTAGCCCTCGATGAATGCGCCGGTGCTGTCGAAGAAGAAGCAACGGTCGAAATCGCCGTCCCAGGCAATGCCGAAATCGGCGCCGTGGGCGCGCACCGCATCGGCCGTGGCGGCGCGGTTTTCCGGCAGCAGCGGGTTGGGGATGCCGTTGGGGAACGTGCCGTCGGGCTCATGCTGGATGCGGATGAACTCGAACGGCAGGTGCGGTGCCAGTTCGTCGATCACCAGACCGGCACCGCCGTTGCCGGCGTTGACCACGATCTTCAACGGCTTCAGCGCGGCCACATCGACATAGCCCAGCAGGTGCTGGATGTAGGCGGTTTTGTCGGTATCGCTGCGCACCACACCCTCCCCCGAGGGCAGCGGTGCATCACCGGCGGCAAAGTCGCGCACGTCGAACAGGCCGGTGTCGCCGCTGATCGGGCGCGCGTGTTCACGCACCAGCTTCATGCCGTTGTAGCCCATCGGGTTGTGGCTGGCGGTGACCATCACGCCGCCGGCGGCCTGGCGGTGGAAGGTCTGGAAATAGACCTCCTCGGTACCGCACAGCCCGATGTCGATCACATCACGGCCTGCACCGGTGAATCCTTTTTCCAGGGCAGCCTGCAGCTCCGGGCTGCTCAGGCGGATGTCGCGTCCCAGGACGACAGGCCCCGGTCCCAGCAGGGACGCGGTGCCGGCGCCAATGCGCTCGGCGAGGGCCACGTCCAGTTCTTCCGGAACGCGGCCGCGGATGTCGTATGCCTTGAAACAGGGGAGCGTCATCAATGCAGTCCTTACGGGGGTGACCGCCGATTATAGCGACAGCGTTCTGAGGAACGGGTCGCTTTTTCGAGCGGAGGGCCTTCCAGGGCCAGAGAATGAAAGGGCCGCGACACCCTCTGGTGGCGCGGCCCAGGCGTCACACAGCGCTTACAGCGCCGCTTCGAGCTCAGGCAGCAACGTGAACAGGTCCCCGACCAGACCGATGTCGGCGATCTCGAAGATCGGCGAATCCGGGTCCTTGTTGATGGCCACGATGGTGCCGGCATCCTTGATGCCGGTCAGGTGCTGGATGGCGCCGCTGATGCCCACGGCCACGTACAGCTCCGGCGAGATGATCTTGCCGGTCTGGCCGACCTGCAGGTCGCTGGGGACATAGCCGGCATCCACCGCCGCACGCGATGCGCCGACGGCGGCGCCGAGCTTGTCGGCCAGCTGGAAGATGACCTTGAAGTTCTCTTCCGAACCGACGCCGCGGCCGCCGGAGACCACGCGCCTGGCGCTCTGCAGGTCCGGTCGGTCGGTGGCGCCCGCGGCCAGCCCGATGAAGCGGGTGTGGGTCGGCAGGGCCGCGTCCACGCTGGCCGCTTCAACGGCGGCGCTGCCGCCCTTGGCCGCTTCCGGCCAGGACGCGGCGCGCACGGTGGCAACCACGATCTGGTCGGCCGGCACGTCCACCGTGATGATCGCATTGCCGGCATAGATCGGGCGCTTGAAGCTGTGGCTGCCTTCGACGGTCATCAGGTCGGAGACCTGGTTGACGCCGAGCAGGGCGGCCACGCAGGGCATCAGGTCCTTGCCGAAGGTGGTCGACGGCCCGAACACATGCGTGTAGCCGGTGGCCAGCTGTGCGATCTGCGGTGCCAGCACCTGGGCCAGGGCCTGGGCATTGGCGGCGTTGGCCACGGTCAGTACCTTGGCCACACCGGCCAGTTCGGCGGCCTGGGCGGCCACAGCCGCCGGGTCGGCCGCCAGCACGACCACGTCGATGCTGGCGCCGCTGATGGCGGCCGCAGCGCTGACCGTCTTGGCGGTGGCGGCGTTGAGCTTGCCGTCATGGTGTTCGGCAACAACGAGGATCTTGGTCATTACAGCAACCCCTTCTGCTTGAGTGCGGCGACCAGTTCGGCCGCGTCCTTGACCATCACGCCCTTGCTGCGCTTGACCGGCGCGGCGTAGTGGGTGGTGTTGAAGGTGTCGGCGGCGTCCACGCCCAGATCGGCCAGCTGCAGGGTTTCCAGCGGCTTGGCCTTGGCCTTCATGATGTCGGGCAGCTTGATGAAGCGCGGCTCGTTCAGGCGCAGATCGGTGGTGACCACGGCCGGCAGGTCCACTTCCAGCGTCTCCAGACCGGCGTCGACTTCACGGGTGACCGTGGCCTTGCCGTCGGCGATGTCCAGCTTGCTGGCGAAGGTCGCCTGCGGGCGGCCCCACAGCGTGGCCAGCATCTGGCCGGTCTGGTTGGCATCGTCGTCGATCGCCTGCTTGCCGAGGATCACCAGGTCCGGCTGTTCCTTCTCGACCAGCTTGAGCAGGGTGCGCGCGGCGGTCAGCGGCTGGATGGCCTGGTCGGTGACCACGTGGACGGCCCGGTTGGCGCCCATCGCCAGACCGTTGCGCAGGTGGGCCTGGGCATCGGCCGGTGCGATGGTGGCGACCACCACCTCGGTGGCGATGCCCTTGTCGCGCAGGCGCAGCGCTTCTTCCAGGGCGATCTCGTCAAAGGGGTTGGGCGACAGCTTGACGCCGTCGGTGACCACGCCGGAACCGTCCGGCTTGACCTGAATGCGGACGTTGTAGTCCACCACGCGCTTGTACGCGACGAGGATTTTCATCTGGTGCGGGATCCTTCAATAACGGGGGAACGTCCGGTCCTTGGAACAGCAACCGGTTCGGGGGTGGGACCTGGATTCTAACTGCCTGCGCGGCACCATGCGAATGCGTATGGTGATGCCGCAATGCAGCAGAAACGGGCGCCAGCGCGGGGGGCGTTCACCTCCGGCAGGCAGTCGTGAAGGCGGGTGCGATGTATGCTGTGCCGCTGTGCCGGGGCGGCCCACCTACCCGCCCGGGACGTAACCGAACAGGAGAACGGGTAGTGCCCACTTGGCTTGTAACTGGCGGAGCCGGCTTCATTGGCGGTAATTTTGTACTGGAGGCGGTTGCCAACGGCGTGCGCGTCATCAATCTCGATGCGCTGACCTACGCGGGCAACCTCAAGACCCTGTCCTCGCTGGAAGGCAATGCCAACCACGTGTTTGTCGAGGGCGACATCGGTGACCGGGCGCTGGTGACCCGTCTGCTGGCGGAGCATCGGCCCGACGCGGTGCTGAACTTCGCGGCCGAAAGCCATGTGGACCGGTCCATCGATGGTCCGGGCGCGTTCATCCAGACCAACGTAGTCGGCACGCTGGGATTGCTGGAAGCGGTGCGGGACTACTGGAAGGCGCTGCCGCCAGAGCAGGGCGCGGCATTCCGTTTCCTGCACGTGTCCACCGATGAGGTGTACGGCACCCTGGGCGAGACGGGCAAGTTCAGCGAAACCACCCCGTATGCGCCGAACTCGCCGTACTCGGCGTCCAAGGCGGCGTCGGACCACCTGGTGCGTGCGTTCCACCACACCTACGGGTTGCCGGTGCTGACCACCAACTGCTCCAACAACTACGGCCCGTACCACTTCCCCGAGAAGCTCATCCCGCTGGTGATCGCCAAGGCGCTGGCCGGCGAGCCCCTGCCGGTGTATGGCGACGGCAGGCAGGTGCGCGACTGGCTGTTCGTGTCCGACCACTGCGAAGCGATCCGCACCGTGCTGGCCAAGGGCCAGGTCGGGGAGACCTACAACGTGGGCGGCAACTCCGAGAAGGAGAACATCGAGGTGGTGCATGCGATCTGCGCGCTGCTCGATGCGCGTCGTCCGCGCGAGGACGGCCAGCCGCGCAGCAGCCAGGTCACCTACGTGGCCGACCGCCCCGGCCATGACCGTCGTTATGCGATCGATGCCTCCAAGCTGAAGGATCAGTTGGGCTGGGAGCCCAAGTACACCTTCGAGCAGGGCATCGCCTTGACCGTGGACTGGTATCTGGACAACCAGGCATGGGTCAACGGCGTGCTCGACGGCAGCTACCGCCTGCAGCGCATCGGCACCGCCGCCTGACCGGCGGCGACCACCAGACACAGGACAACCGCATGACGCAACGCAAGGGCATCATTCTCGCCGGTGGCTCAGGCACCCGCCTCTATCCGATCACCAAGGGCGTCAGCAAGCAGCTGCTCCCGGTGTACGACAAGCCGATGATCTACTACCCGCTCAGCGTGCTGATGCTGACGGGCATCCGCGATGTGCTGATCATCAACACCCCGCACGAGCAGGCGTTGTTCCAGGCGTTGCTGGGGGATGGTTCGCAGTGGGGCATGAACATCGAGTACGCCGTGCAGCCGAGCCCGGACGGGCTGGCGCAGGCGTACCTGATCGGCCGCGACTTCATCGGCGGCAAGCCGAGCTGCCTGGTGCTGGGCGACAACATTTTCCACGGTCACGGCCTGCGGCAGATGCTGCGCAACGCCGACGAACGGCAGAACGGCGCAACGGTGTTCGGCTACTGGGTCAATGACCCGGAGCGCTATGGCGTGGCCGAATTCGACAGCGCCGGCAAGGTCGTGGATCTGGTGGAGAAGCCGAGCCAGCCGCGTTCCAACTACGCGGTCACCGGCCTGTACTTCTACGACGGCAATGCCAGCGACTATGCCGCCGACCTCAAGCCGTCGCCGCGCGGCGAGCTGGAGATCACCGATCTCAACCAGCGCTACCTGCGCGAAGGCCAGTTGCACCTGGAAGCGCTCGGCCGCGGGTATGCCTGGCTGGATACCGGTACGCACCAGTCCTTGCTGGAGGCGTCCAACTTCATTGAAACCATCCAGACCCGACAGGGCCTGCAGGTGTGCTGCCCGGAAGAAATCGCGTTCGGTCAGGGCTGGATCAATGCCGAGCAGCTGGAAGCGCTGGCCGCGCCGTTGATCAAGAACGGTTACGGCCAGTACCTGCACAAGCTGGTGCAGCGAGGAACGGTGCCGTGAAAATCATCGACACCTTGCTTCCGGGCTGCAAGGTAATCGAGCCGAGTGTGTTCGGCGATGACCGCGGGTTCTTCTTCGAGACCTGGAATGCCGAGCGCTTTGCCGCGCACGACCTTCCGGGCGGTTTCGTCCAGAGCAATGTGTCCTCCTCGTCGAAGGGGGTCCTGCGCGGCCTGCATTACCAGTGGCCGCGCCCGCAGGGAAAACTGGTGACGGTGCTGCAGGGCGAGGTGTATGACGTGGCAGTCGACATCCGCCGCGGCTCGCCCACGTTCGGCCGCTGGGAGGCGTTCATTCTCAGCGGCGAGAACCGCCGCCAGCTGTGGATTCCGCCGGGGTTCGCGCATGGCTTTGCGGTGTTGTCCGAGACGGCCCTGTTCAACTACCTGTGCACCGACGTGTACGTCAAAGAGGCCGATGCGGCCATCCGCTGGAATGATGCCGACCTCGCCGTCGACTGGCCGATCAGCGCCCCGTCGCTGTCGGCCAAGGATGAGCAGGCCCCGTTCCTGGCGGACATCGACCCCGACCGGCTGCCGGTCTACACGGCATGACCGCGCTGGTGCTGGGCGGCAATGGCCAGCTCGGGCAGGAACTGCTGCGCGCGCTGGCGCCGTCCGGACCGCTGACCGCCACCACCCGCAGCGGCCGGCTCGCCGACGGCACGGTGTGCGAGGTGGCTGATCTGGATCGACCGGCATCGCTGCCGGTGATGCTCGACCGCCTGCGGCCCTCCGTGGTGGTCAATGCGGCCGCGTACACGGCTGTCGACCGGGCGGAGCAGGAGCCGGACGCCGCGCGCCGGGCGAACACCGAGGCCCCTGCGGCCATCGCACGCTGGTGCGCACGGCACGACGTGCCGTTTGTGCACTACTCGACCGACTACGTCTTCGATGGGCGCTCACGCGTGCCGTATCGGGAGGACGCGCCCACCGCGCCGCTCAACGTATACGGCACCACCAAGCGCGACGGCGAAGACGCCATCCGTGCCGCCGGCGGCCGCCATCTGATCTTCCGCACCGCCTGGGTATACGCCCCGCACGGCACCAATTTTCTGCGCACGATGCTGCGGGTGGGCGCCGAGCGTGATGTGTTGCGCGTGGTCGCCGACCAGATCGGCACACCCACGCCGGCAGCCCTGATCGCCGATGTCACCGCGCACGCGCTGCGACATCCCGGTGGCCTGTCCGGCACGTGGCACCTGACGGCCACGGGCGACACCAGCTGGCATGGATTTGCCGAAGCGATCTTCGCGGCGGCGGTGGCCCGAGGCGTGTTGTCGCGTGCACCGCGGGTGGAGGCGATCACCACCGCCGAGTACCCCACGCCTGCGCTCCGGCCTGCCTGCTCGCACCTTGATGTGACGCGCCTGCAGGCCGACTTCGGCCTTGCTCTGCCGACCTGGCAGGACGGCCTTGCGCAGGTGATGGCGCAGTTCCCCGCGCGCTGAACGCGCTGCAGCGCGGCAGGGAAAACAGCGTCCAGCCGCTACAATGCGCGCTTACATCAACGAGGTGAGGGCGTAGATGAGCAAGTCCCCGGACACCGCCACGCGGCGTGGCAAGCAGTACGCCAGCGCCGCCGAGGCACTGCAGGGCGTGATCGCCGATGGCCAGACCCTGGCGGTGGGTGGTTTCGGCCTGTGCGGCATTCCCGAGGCGCTGATCGCAGCGCTGCGCGACACCGGGGCCAAGGGCCTGACGGTGATCTCCAACAATGCCGGCGTGGATGGCTTCGGCCTGGGCCAGCTGCTGGAAACGCGCCAGATCCAGAAAATGATCTCGTCCTACGTGGGTGAGAACAAGGAATTCGAGCGTCAGTTCCTGGCCGGTGAGCTGGAACTGGAGTTCAACCCGCAGGGCACCCTGGCCGAGCGCCTGCGCGCCGGCGGCGCGGGCATTCCCGCGTTCTTCACCGCCACCGGCTACGGCACCGTGGTAGCCGAGGGCAAGGAAACCCGCGAGTTCGACGGCAAGCACTACGTGATGGAAACCGCGCTGCGCGCCGACGTGGCGCTGGTCAAGGCGTGGAAGGCCGACGAAGCCGGCAACCTGGTGTTCCGCAAGACCGCGCGCAACTTCAACCCGGCCTGCGCGATGGCCGGCAGGCTGTGCATCGTCGAGGTGGAGGAGGTGGTGCCGGTGGGCAGCATCGATCCGGACCAGGTCCACCTGCCCGGCATCTACGTGCACCGCATCGTGCACAACCCGCATCCCGAGAAGCGTATCGAACAGCGCACCATCCGTGCGGAGGGCAACTGACATGGCATGGACCCGCGATGAAATGGCGGCACGCGCCGCCCGCGAACTGACCGACGGCGCCTATGTGAATCTGGGCATCGGCCTGCCGACCCTGGTGGCCAACCATATTCCCGACGGCGTGGATGTGTGGTTGCAGTCCGAAAACGGCCTGCTCGGCATCGGCCCGTTCCCGACCGAAGACGAGGTCGATGCCGACCTGATCAATGCCGGCAAGCAGACCGTCACCGCCCGTGCCGGCGCCAGCTACTTCGGCAGCCACGACAGCTTCGCGATGATCCGCGGCGGCCACATCAACCTGGCCATCCTGGGCGCGATGCAGGTCACCGACAAGGGGGACCTGGCCAACTGGATGGTGCCCGGCAAGATGGTCAAGGGCATGGGCGGTGCGATGGACCTGGTGGCCGGCGTGCAGCGCGTGGTGGTGCTGATGGAGCACACCGCCAGGAACGGCGAGCACAAAATCCTGCCCGACTGCACCCTGCCGCTGACCGGCGTGGGCGTGGTCGACCGCATCATCACCGATCTGGCCGTGTTCGACGTCACCGACAGCGGCCTGGTGCTGGTGGAAGCCGCCCCTGGCGTGGGCATGGACGAACTGAAGGAAAAAACCGGCGTGGCGTTCGTCCAGGCCTGAGCGGACCGGAGGCGCATCGCAGCGTCCCGTCCGCGGGCGCTGCGGCAGCCCTGAGGAGTGCATGGATCTCCACCTTCCCGATGCCCGGGTGCACTGGCACCGCCACTGGCTGGCGGCCCCGGAGGCCGACGCGTTGCAGCGGCAGCTGCGCGAGGACGTGCCGTGGGAGGTACACCGCATCCGCCTGTTCGGGCGGCAGGTTGATTCGCCGCGGCTGAGCTGCTGGATGGGCGACCCCGCAGCGCGCTACCGCTATTCCGGCACGGACTTCGTGCCGGTGCCCTGGCATGCGGCGCTGCTGCCGCTGCGCGAGCGGCTCGCCGCGCTGTGCGGGACCGCGTTCAACAGTGTGCTGCTCAACCGCTACCGCGATGGCGACGACGGCATGGGCTGGCACAGCGACAACGAAGCCGAGCTGGGTCCGGCCCCGCTGATCGCCTCACTCAGCCTGGGGGCCGAGCGGCGTTTCCTGCTGCGCCGTCGCGACGACCACGCCCGCAAGGCCGAGGTGACGCTGGGCCACGGCGATCTGCTGTTGATGGGGGGGCAGACGCAGCGTCATTACCAGCATGCGCTGCCCAAGACCGCGCGGCCGCTGGCCGAGCGCATCAACCTGACTTTCCGCTGGATCGCGCCTTCCTGACAGCGGTGTGGCGATGTAGTGACGCACCGCCCGATGTCACTTCTGGTGATCGGCCTGGCCGGTGGTCAACGTCCAGCCGACGACCTCGGTGGTGAAGGCCTGCAGGCTCTGCTCGATGGCCTGGGCGACATCGGCCACCGCCGTGCTGCCAACCGGACGCTCCTGGCGGAAGGTGCGGTCGGCCACCACCCGCTGGTCCACCACATGGATCAGTTTGGCGTTGATCTCCAGCAGCGCGGTCGGGGTGGCCTGGCCGCGGTAGTCGGCCTCGAAGCGGCGCACGTCCAGGGCCAGCTTGTAGTCGGCGCGGATGCCGGTGGTGGCGCGCGCCACGCCGCCGATCCGGCCGGAATCCTCGAAGCCGCGTACCAGCGCGTCGTCGACCATGTCGGTGGCCGGCTGCGCCCAGCTCACGCCCTTGTACACCTCCAGCTCGGAGGGCGAGGGGCGTACGTTGATGCGCGGGCTGTCGACCACGCGCGCGGCGGTGGGCTTGACCAGGATCAGCTGCCAGTCCACGCGCGGCCACGCCGGATCGGGCTGGATGCGTACCACCGGCGAATAGATGGTCACGGCGCTGCGCTCGCTGCTGCCCAGCAGCGAGCAGCCGCCCAGCAGGGTCGTCAGAGCGATCGGCAACAGGGTGCGGAGCAGGGTCGGGCGGCTCATTTGGGTTCGAACTCCTTGGGCGCGTCGTGGCCCAGCAGATAGCGTGCCGGATTGTTGTCCAGGCGGTCGCTGACCCGGCGCAGGTCGCGGATCAGCCCACGCAGCTCGGTCAGGGTCGGGCCAAGCTGGGCCAGGCCGTCGTTGGCGAAGCTGTTGATCGCGGCGCGGTTCTCGCCGAGGATCGAATCGGCGTTGCCGGCGGCCGAATCCAGCTTGGTCAGCGTGGTTTCCAGCTTGTCCAGGATCGGCGGCAGCTGCTGCACCAGATTGGTGTCCAGGCGCTGGATGGTGCCGTTGGTGGTCTTGAGCGTGGTGTCCAGGCTGCGCGCGGCGTCGCGCGCGCTGAGCAGCAGCGCCTGCGTGCCCTGGTCGCGGTCGGCCAGGCCGCCGCTGATGGTTTCCAGGTTGGCCAGCGTGGCGTTGATGCTGGCCACGTTGCGGTCGCTCAGCACCTGGTCCATGCGCTCGACGATGCGGTTGGCCACGTCGGTGATGTTCTGCAGCGCCGAGGGCGTGGTCGGAATGATCGGCGCCGGGTCCTTGTTGACCACCGTGAGCGGCTGCGCCTGGGGCGTGCCGCCGCTGAGCTGGATGATCGACGGCCCGGTCAGGCTGGTGATCGCCAGCTTGGCGCGGGTATCGGTCTTGACCGGCGTATTGGAGTTGAGCCGGATCCGTGCCACCACCTGGCGCGGGTCGTCGGGCACCAGGTTCAGTTCGGTGATCGAGCCGACTGCGATGCCGTTGTACTGCACCGGGCTGCCGACCGACAGGCCGGTCACGGCCTCACGGAACACCACCCGGTACTCGGTCCAGGTGCGGTCGGAGGAATACTTGGCGGCCCACAGGCCGAACGCCAGCAGCGCCAGTCCCACCACCAGGGTGAACGCGCCGATCAGTACGTAGTTGGCTTTGGTTTCCATGTGTCAGGTACCCGGAAAAATGCGGTTCATCAGGAGGTGGTCGCCGTCGCGTCGCGGTCGGAGGGCGGCGGCACGGCCGCGCGCGCGGCGCGGGCCCGTGGACCGTGGAAGTACTCCTGGATCCACGGATGGTCCAGCTGTTCGATCTCGTGCAGCGGGGCGTTGGCCACTACTCTGCGGTCGGCCAGCACCGCCACCCGGTCGCAGATGGCATACAGCGTGTCCAGGTCGTGCGTGATCAGGAACACGGTCAGACCCAGTGCTTCCTGCAGTGTTTTGATCAGGCGGTCGAAGGCGGCCGCGCCGATCGGGTCCAGACCGGCGGTGGGCTCGTCCAGGAACAGCAGCGGCGGATCCAGCGCCAGCGCACGGGCCAGGCCGGCACGTTTGCGCATGCCGCCGGACAGCTGCGAGGGCAGCTTGTTGATCGCATCGGCAGGCAGGCCGGCCAGCTTCACCTTCAGCAGCGCCAGTTCGTAGTGCCAGCGGTCGGGCAGTTCGCGATGGTGCTCCTTCAGCGGCACCTGCACGTTCTCGCCCACGGTCAGCGAGGAAAACAGCGCGCCATCCTGGAACAGCACGCCGGTGTTGCGTTCGATGTGCAGGCGATCGGCCGGATCGCCCGAACGCGCATCCACCCCGAGCACCTCGATACGGCCTTCGTCGGGCGCACGCAGGCCCAGAATGCTGCGCATCAGCACCGATTTGCCGGTGCCCGAGCCGCCGACCACGCCGAGGATCTCGCCGCGGCGCACGTCCAGATCCAGGCCGTCGTGCACCACCTGGCTGCCGAACCGGTTGGTGAGCCCGCGCACGCGGATGGCCAGGCCCGCGTCGTCGCAGACGGTGTCGTCGGGGGCCGGGGCGGGGGCAGGGACGGTGTGCATGGCTTACCAGCCCATCTTCATGAACCACAACGCGGCAAACGCGTCGAGGATGATCACCAGCGAGATGGCCTGCACCACGCTGGAGGTGGTGCGCTCGCCGACCGACTGCGCGGTGCCTTCCACTTTCAGGCCTTCCAGGCAGCCGATCAGGCCAATCACCAGCGCGAACACCGGCGCCTTGGACAGGCCCACCAGCATGTTGCGCACTTCCATCGTCTCGTGCATGCGTGCGATGTACATCTGCGGCGGAATATCCAGGTCGAACGCGCCCACGGTAATGCCGCCGGCCAGGCCGGCGGCCATCGCGATGAAGGTCAGCAGCGGCAGGGTGACCAGCAGCGCCACCAGGCGCGGCAGCACCAGCAGGTCGATCGGGTCCAGGCCGAGCGTCTTCATCGCGTCGATCTCCTCGCGCGCTTTCATGGCGCCGATCTGGGCGGTGAATGCGCTGGCAGTGCGGCCGGCCAGCACGATCGCGGTGAGCAGGACCGCAAATTCGCGCAGGAAGGCGATGCTGACCAGCTCCACTACGTAGATCTCCGCGCCGAAGTCGCGCAGGATCGTCGACCCGAGGAAAGCGATCACCGCGCCGACGAGGTAGGACAGCAGCGCCACCAGCGGCACCGCGTCCAGCCCGACCTGTTCCATCTGCGCCACCGTCGCCGTGAGCCGGAAGCGGCGCGGCTCCTTGAGCAGGCGGGCGCCCTTGACCAGGTTCTCGCCGAGGAAGCTGGCCAGCGCCACGATGTTGTGGCCCATGCCATGCACGCTGACGCCCAGGCGCTCCAGCGCGGCCAGCACGCCGAAGTCACGCTTGGCGCGCGGGCGGTCGTCGGCAACTTCCTCGATGGTGCACACCAGTGCCTGGTGTTCATCGCGGAAGACCAGCGCCTCCTCGGCCAGGTCGGCACGGTGCGCCACGCGCAGCACCTGCAGCACGCCGGCTGAATCGAGCTGGGTGATGCCGCTGGCATCGATGCCGGTCACCTTCTCCGGCGCGTCGCGCAGCACCTCGGCGGCCGCCAGCGCGGTGCGCAACGTCCATTGGCCGGACAACCGGATCAGGCCGGGGTCCTGGGCATCCTGCTCGAGATGGGGGGCTTGGGATGAAGTCATGGGGTCGTCCTGCGCGCAGCATACCTTGTCCGAGTGCAAGGCTAGAGCGCGTGATGCAGTGCGTGGACGTGCCGCAGTCCATGCGCGGTGCGGGGCTGCGGCGACGCCCGATGTTCTGCCCGGGCAAGGTTCAGGTAATACTACGACGCATGTCCGCCGATGCCGCCGCCATTCCCACCCCCCAAGCCACCTATGCACAACGGGTGGCGTTCGTCTCGGAGATCGCCGGGCGCCTGCACAGCTATGGCACCACCGCGCAGCGGCTGGAAGCGGCGGTGGTGGCGCTGGCGCAGCGACTGGACCTGGACTGTGAACCGTGGTCGAACCCGACCGGGCTGATCCTGAGTTTCAGCGACCCGACCAAGGCGATCGGCTCGTCGGACATCACCCGCGTGATCCGTCTGGCGCCGGGCGAAAACGATCTGCACAAACTCAGCATCGCCGACCAGATCACCGATGCGGTCGCCAACGGCACGATGAGCATCGCCCAGGGCCATACCGCTCTGCGCCAGCTCGACAAGGACCCCGGCCGGCGCGGCAAGATCCGCATGATCCTGTCCTACAGCCTTGGCGCGGCCGGCGTGGCCGGGCTGTGGAAACTGCCGTGGCTGGATATCGCCACCGCCGGCATGATCGGGCTGCTGATCGGCCTGATGACGCTGTACACCGATCGTCGCCCCGCCAGCCGCGAAGCCAGCGAGGCGCTGGCGGCGCTGCTGGCCGGCACCGTGGCCGCGCTGGTGGCCTCGTTCATCGGGCCGCTCAACCTCAATACCGTCATCATCGCCTCGCTGGTGGTCATGCTGCCCGGCATGTCGCTGACCAACGCGGTCAACGAACTGGCCAGCCAGCATTGGGTATCGGGTACCGCACGCTTTGCCGGCGCGATCACCACGATCCTGAAATTGACCGTGGGGGCGGTGATCGCGGTCACGCTGTCGGGCATCATCGGCCTGGAACCGCACGTGCGCGCTTCGCGTCCGCAGGCGGACTGGGTGGAGTGGAGCGCGCTGCTGCTGGCCGCGTTCGCCTTTGCGATGCTGTTCAAGGCCAACCGCCGCGATTATCCCTGGGTAATGGCCGCGTCGGTGGCCGGCTACGCCATTTCCAAGTTCGCCGGCCAGGCCTGGGGCCTGCCGGCCGGCATTTTCATGTCGGCGATGCTGATGACCGCAGCGGGCAATCTGTTCGGCCGGCTGGTGCAGCGCCCCGGCGCGATCATCCGGCTGCCCGGCATCATCATGCTGGTGCCGGGCAGCACCAGCCTGCGCGGCGTGCTCACCCTGGTGCAGCAGCAGGACATGAGCGCTGGCCAGACCGTGCTGATGACCGTGCTCAACGTGGTGATGGCGCTGGTGGCGGGGCTGCTGTTCGGCAATCTTCTGGTGCCGGCGCGCAAGAATCTCTGAACGGGCTTTGCCGAAGCGGAAAACAAAAACGCCGGCACAGGGCCGGCGTTTTCATTCGCGGACGGGCCGCGATTACTTCTTGATCAGGAAATCTTCCGGCTTCTTGCCCTTGGCGGTATGCGCGGCCAGCCAGCGCGGCTGCTTGCCACGGCCGGTCCAGGTTTCCTTCGGATTGGCCGGGTTGCGGTACTTCGGCGCCACCTTGCCCAGCTTGCGCACGGCCTTCTTGGCCGGTGACGTGGCCGCCTTGGCGGCACGACCCCGTGCCGGCGCGGTGCCACCGAACAGTTCTTCCACCGAATAACCCTGCGCCTTGGCGAGCTTGGTCAGCTGCGCGCGCACCTTGCTGATGGCCGGCCGCTTGGCGACGATGGTCTGCTGCTTCTTCGCATTCTTGATCAGTGCGCCCAGCTCTTTGGCGGACAGGCCGCTCAGGTCAATGCTCATTTACCACTCCGGAATGTATATAAGGACAGGGTGAGCCGGTCCTTGGCATCGACAACAGCATACATTCCCGGAAGTCCGCGGTACAAACCCCGGGGAATAATCAATCACATCGTAAAACAGGAAAGCCGGGATATTGTCCCGGCTTTCTGTCATCACGCGGTCAAGGTCGCCATCAGCGCCGCCCGGTCCAGGTGCTGCGCTTCGCTGGCGCGGCGTGCCCGGTATTCGTAGGTCCCTGCGGCAAGGCCGCGGTCGGAGACCACCACGCGGTGTGGAACGCCGATCAGTTCCATGTCGGCGAACATCGCCCCCGGGCGCAGGCCACGATCATCCAGTGCGGCATCCAGCCCGGCGGCCTGCAGCTCGGCGAGCAGTTCGGCAGCAGCGGCGGCGATGGTCTCGTCCTGCTTGGGGTTGATCACGCACACCACCACCTGCCACGGCGCCATCGCGTCGGGCCAGATAATGCCGGCGTCATCGTGGTTCTGCTCGATGGCGGCGGCGACGATGCGCGAGATACCCACGCCATAACAGCCCATCGCCATCACCGCGGCCTTGCCGTTCTCATCCAGCACGGTGGCGTTGAGCGCCTGCGCATACTGGCGGCCAAGCTGGAATACGTGACCCACCTCGATGCCGCGGGCGATTTTCAGCTCGCCACCATCGGCGGCACGGTCGCCTTCCTTCGCGTTGCGGATATCGGCCACTTCCGGTTCGGGCAGGTCGCGGCCCCAGTTGACGCCGGCGAGATGGGCACCGGTTTCATTGGCGCCGATCACGAAGTCGGCCAGGGCCGCGACGTCGCGGTCGGCGACGATGCGCACCGGCTGGGCCGGGCCGAGCGGCCCGAGGAAACCGGGCTCGCTGCCCAGGTGCGCGGCGATCTCCGCCTCGCTGGCCATGCGGTAGCCCTGCAGGCCGGCCACCTTGGCCAGCTTGATCTCGTTGACGTCGTGGTCGCCGCGCACCAGGGCCAGCACGAAGCCGGCCTCGCTCATGATCGCGATCGACTTGACCGTGCGCTCCAGGCCCAGGCCGAGCAGCGCGGCGACAGCCTCGCAGGTCTTCTGGGTGGGCGTATCGACCTTGCGCAGCGCTTCGCTGGCGGCCGGGCGCGGGCCCGGGGCGGCGGCCACGGCCGCTTCCATGTTGGCCGCGTAATCCGAGCCGGTGGAGAACACCAGCGCATCCTCGCCGGAGTCGGCGATGACGTGGAATTCCTGCGACGCGTCGCCGCCGATCGCGCCCGAATCGGCCTGCACCATGCGGAAATCCAGGCCCAAGCGGGTGAAGATGCGGCTGTAGGCCGCCTTCATGTTTTCGTACTCGCGCACCAGGCACTCATCGTGCAGGTGGAAGGAGTAAGCGTCCTTCATCAGGAACTCGCGCGAACGCATCACGCCGAAACGCGGGCGGATCTCATCGCGGAACTTGGTCTGGATCTGGTAGAAATTGACCGGCAGCTGCTTGTAGCTGGACAGCTCCTGGCGGGCGAAATCGGCCGCGGCCTCTTCGGCGGTGGGGCTGTAGCAGAACACCTGTTCCTTGCGGTCCTTGATCTTGAGCAGCTGCGGGCCGAACTTTTCCCACCGGCCGGTGGCTTCCCACAGTTCCTTGGGCTGGATGGTCGGGATCTGGAACTCGACGGCGCCGGCACGGTCCATTTCCTCGCGCACGATGCGTTCGACCTTGCGCAGCACGCGCAGGCCCAGCGGCGACCAGGTGTACAGCCCCGAGGCCAGCTTGCGGATCATGCCCGCGCGCAGCATCAGGCGGTGGCTGGTGAGCTCCGCGTCGCTGGGTGTTTCCTTGGTGGTGTGCAGGTGGAACTGGGAGAGGCGCATCGTCGGCTTCGCTGAACGGCGGAAAGCCTACATTCTGCCAGCCCGGCCCCGATCGACCAACGGTCAGCGGGGACGGGGCGGACGGGACTGCCGGGACGGCGGGCCTGGCGGCGGTCGTCTGCGCGGGACGGCGACGGCCCCGGCCCGCTCAGCCGGCGGGTTTGCAGTAGGCCTTGATCGCCGCTTCGGCCAGCGTCTTCTGCGCGCCACGCTGTTCGTCGTTCAGGGCGGTTTCGGCCTTGCCGTCCCCATCGGTGTCCTGCATCACCGCGCCCTGGCCGTTGAGCAGGGCCAGGTTGCTGCGGGCGGTGGTGCAGTCGGTCGATTCGGCGGCGGGCGCCGCAGCCTGGGCGCGCGGGCCGGCCGGGTCGCGGTGCTGCACCTGGCGCGTCTCGAAGGTCTTGCCGGCCGGCGGCTTCTCCGAGTACTGGGTCACGCCGTTGGCGTCCTTCCACTTGTAGACGGTACCGGCACTGGCCGTGGCGCTGGCGAGCAGCAGCAGGCAGCACAGAGAGGGCAGGGCACGCATGGCAACTCCGGGCATCAGGGCAGGTGCGCGATTGCAGCATTCCGCCGGCGTGCTGGCAAGCCGGGCCGCCCGCACTGCCCCAAAGAGCGCCGCACCCACTAAACTGGCCGGCATGGATGAGATGAAACCCCCGCCGCGCAACCGCAGCATCTACCTGCTGCCGAACCTGTTCACCACCGCAGGCCTGTTCGCCGGCTTCTACGCGATCATTGCCGCGGCCAACGGCGATTTCGTCAACGCCGCCATCGCCGTGTTCGTGGCCGCCGTCATGGATGGCCTGGACGGTCGGGTCGCCCGCCTGACCGGCACCAGCAGCGAATTCGGGGTGCAATACGACTCGCTGGCCGATCTGGTCAGCTTCGGCATGGCCCCGGCGCTGGTGATGTACCACTGGTCGCTGTCCTGGCTGAAGTTCGACGATCCGGTGATGGGCCGGGTCGGCTGGGCGGTCGCCTTCCTGTATGCCGCCTGCGCGGCGCTGCGCCTGGCCCGTTTCAATACCCAGGTCACCGTGGTCGACAAGCGCTGGTTCATCGGCCTGGCCAGCCCGGCCGCGGCCGGGCTGATGATGTCCTTCGTCTGGGCCTTTGCCGACGGCAACCTGGGCTGGGACGGCAACCAGCTGCGCTACGTGGCGCTCGGGGTGACCCTGGTGGCCGCCCTGCTGATGGTCAGCCGGATCCGCTTCTGGAGCTTCAAGGGCAGTGGCGAGAAGGGGCCGCGCGCCGACCGCGTGCCGTTCCTGGCGTTGGCGCTGGTGCCGATCGGCATCGCCATCATGGTCATCGACCTGCCGCGCGTGCTGTTCGCGGTGGGCGTGCTGTACGCCCTGTCCGGTCCGGTGTACTGGCTGTGGCAGCGCACCCGCAAGACGGCCGAGCCGGGCGCGTGAGTTCGCCGGTGCTGCCGCCGCTGTGGTCCCCGGCGCAGCAGTCGTGGCTGCAGGCGATGGGCTACACCGTGTTCGTGGATGGCAGTGTCGCGCCCGAGCCGATGGTGGCGCCGGCGGCGCAGATCGACCGGAGTGCGGCGCCGGTGGTGGCGCGCGCACCGGTCGCACCGGATACCCGGCCTGACATTGCCCCGGTCGCCGCGCCGGCCGACGCACCGGTACGGCGTACCGCCCCGCTGGCGGCCGAGGCGCCCCCGGCGCCGGCGCGCGCGCGCGCCGGTCGCCGCCCGGCGGTACAGATGCCCGACCGCCTGCAGATTGCCCTGCTGCGCGCCTCCGGCTGCAACCCCAACGCACCGGAGACCCAGGCCCTGATGGCCGGTTGGGCGCTGGACGAACTGCGCGGCAATCCGGCCGCCAAGCGCGCGCTGTGGCCGCAGTTGCGCGCCCTGCGCCGGCAGGGCCGGTCGTGAGCGCGGTCAGCTCACCGCGGCCGCTGTCGTTGCGCGCGCTGCGCGAGAGCGATCTCAACGCCGTGATGGCGATCGAAGTGCGCGGGTACCCCTATCCGTGGACCCGCGGCATTTTCCAGGACTGTCTGCGCGCCGGTTACCCGGCCCTGGCGCTGGAGGACGACGGCCTGCTGATGGGCTATGGCGTGCTGAGCATCGCTGCCGACGAGGCACATGTGCTCAACGTCTGCGTGGACCCGCTGTGCCAGTCGCGCGGGCATGGCCGCTTCCTGCTGCGGGCGCTGGTCAAGCTGGCGCGCGACCACGGCGCGCAGCGGGTGTTTCTGGAGGTACGTCCGTCCAACACCCCGGCAGTGGCGCTGTACCACAGCGAAGGATTCAACGAGATCGGCCGCCGGCCGCGCTACTACCCGGCCCGCGATGGGCGCGAGGATGCGCTGGTGATGGCGATGGAACTGGTCGACGACGACATCCAGGCGATGCCCCCGCTGTAGGCGGGCATCACGCGATCCGCAGCACCGCCGCGCCCAGCACGATCACTCCCGCGGCGATCCAGCGCTGGCGGTCTACCCGCTCGCGCAGGACGAACGCGGAGATCAGGATGCCGAACAGGATCGAGGTTTCGCGCAGCGCCGCGATCATCGCCACCGGCGCGATGGTCATCGCCCACAGCGCGAGCGCATACGACGTCAGTGTGCCGACACCGCCGACCACGCCATACCGCCAGTTGCGCCGTGCGTACGCCCGCAGCGACACCGCGCGCGTGCACAGCGCCCACACCGGCAGGGGCAGCCCGGACAGCAGGAACAGCCACAGGGTGTAGCTCAACGCGGCACCGGACTGGCGCGCGCCCCAGGCATCGACCAGCGTATAGGTGGCGATGACACCGGCATTGAGCAGCGGCAGCCACAGGTGCTGCCGCGACCGGCCGCGGGTCATGGTCAGAATGCCCAGGCAGACCAGTGCGATGCCGGCCCAAGCCAGCGGCGGCAGCGGCTCGCCGACCACGACAGTGGCGACCAGCGCCACCAGGATCGGTGCGCAGCCGCGCATCAGCGGATACGACGCACTCATGTCCGTGACCCGGTAGGTGCGGGCCACCAGCACGTAGTACGTCACCTGCAGCAGGGTCGATGCCGCCAGCCACGGCCAGCTCACGCGTGCCGGCGCCGGCAGGAAGGGCAGGACGAGGGCGGCGATCACGGCCGCCGAACCGGTCACCAGGATCGTGGTCAGCAGCGTGTCGCTGCCGCGTTTGACGATGGCATTCCAGCTGGCATGCAACGCCGCGGCGAACACCACCACCAGAAAAATGGTCAACGACATCGTGTCGGTACGCGCGCCGTGTCAGGGCACCCATGATGCCAGCAGCGGCGGTGGTTGACCGGCAACCGGGGATGCGTGGACGCATCCCCGGTCAGTGCATCACAGCTTGGCGCGTTGTCCGCGCAGGCCGGCAAGCTGGGCGGTCCAGTCGACCAGGCGCACGCGCTCCTGCTCGACCACGGCCGGCGGGACCTTGTCGGTGAACTTCGACAGCTTGGTCTCGCTTTTTTCCTTTTCCGCCTCGACCCGGGCGATTTCCTTGTCCAGGCGCGCACGTTCGGCCCCGAGATCGACGAGGCCTTCCAGCGGCACCAGCAGCAGCAGGTCGCCCACGATCGCCGTGGCGGCCGGCGGGATCTCGCCGTCATCGGCCAGCCACGCGATGCGCTCCAGCTTGAGCAGGAACGACAGCGCGGAGGTGAAACGGGCGATCCGCGCGCGGTCGTCGTCGTTGCCACGCTGCAGCAGCAGCGGCACCAGCTTGGACGGGGGCACGTTCAACTCGCTGCGCACGCGGCGCAGGGCGCTGACCATCGACTTCACCCATTCCACGTCGGCTTCGGCACGGGCGTAGTCGCCGGCGAATTCGTCCGCCACCGGGTACGGGCGCAGCGACACCGTGTCTTCGGTGATGCCCAGACGCGGGGCGACCTGGCGCCACAGCTGTTCGGTGATGAACGGGGTCAGCGGGTGCAGCAGGCGCAGCAGCGCCTCGAGCACGTAGAGCAGGGTGTGGCGGGTGCTGTTGGCATCGTCGGCGTCGGCACCGTTGAGCGCCGGCTTGGTCAGTTCCAGGAACCAGTCGCAGAACTCGTTCCAGGCGAACTCGTACAGGCACTGCGCCAGCAGGTCGAAGCGGTAGTTGGCGTAGTGCGTCTGCGCCTCGGCCGAGACCGCGGCAAGACGCGCCAGGATCCAGCGCTCGGCATCGGTACGCGGCTGCGGTGCGCCGGTGAAGCAGCTGCCCTCGGTGTTCATCAGGGTGAAGCGGCTGGCGTTCCACAGCTTGTTGCAGAAGTTCTTGTAGCCCTCGGCGCGGTTCATGTCGAACTTGATGTCACGGCCGTGGGTGGCCAGCGCGGCGATGGTGAAGCGCAGCGCATCGGCACCGTGGGCAATGATGCCGTCCGGGAACTCCCTGCGCGTGGCCTTCTCGATCTTCGGCGCGTCCTTGGGCTTCATCAGGCCGGTGGTGCGCTTGGCGACCAGGTCCTCGATCGAGATGCCGTCGATGATGTCCAGCGGGTCGAGCACGTTGCCCTTGGACTTGGACATCTTCTGGCCCTGCGCATCGCGGATCAGGCCGGTGATGTACACGTCCTTGAACGGAATCCTGCCGGTGAAGCTGTCGGTGGCCATGATCATGCGGGCCACCCAGAAGAAGATGATGTCAAAGCCGGTGATCAGCACCGACGACGGCAGATAGCGCTCGAAACCGCGCGCGTCCATCGCCTGCTCGTTCGGCCAGCCCAGGGTCGAGAATGGCCACAGCTGCGAGGAGAACCAGGTTTCCAGCACGTCGCTGTCCTGGTGCAGGGCGATGTCGGGGCCGAGGTTGTTCTTCGCGCGGGCGTCCGCTTCGTCGCGGCCGACGTAGCAGGTGCCGGCATCGTCGAACCACGCCGGAATGCGGTGGCCCCACCACAGCTGGCGGCTGATGCACCAGTCCTGGATGTTCTCCATCCAGTGGCGATAGGTGTTGATCCAGTTGGCCGGCACGAACTGGATCGAACCGTTCTCCACCAACTCCAGGCCGCGCTTGGCCAGCACGTCCATTTTCACGAACCACTGGTCGGTCAGGTACGGCTCGATGACCTGCTGGGTACGGTCGCCACGCGGCACCTGCAGCTTGTGCGCCTTGGTTTCGACCAGGATGCCCAGGTCTTCCAGCTCGGCCAGGATCACCTTGCGCGCCTCGTAACGGTCCAGCCCGCGGTATTTCTCCGGGGCGTTGTCGTTGATCGCCGCCACCGGGGTGAACAGGTTGATCATCGGCAGGTTGTGGCGCAGGCCGACCTGGTAGTCGTTGAAATCGTGCGCGGGGGTGACCTTGACCACGCCGGTACCGAACTCGCGGTCGACATAATCGTCGGCGATCACCGGGATCTCACGGTCGGTCAGCGGCAGCTTGACCATCTTGCCGATCAGGTGCGTGTAGCGCTCGTCCTCGGGGTGCACCATCACTGCGGTGTCGCCGAGCATGGTTTCCGGGCGCGTGGTGGCCACGGTCAGGCTGCCGCTGCCATCGGCGAGCGGATAGCTGATCGACCACAGGAAGCCGTCTTCCTCCACGCTCTCCACTTCCAGGTCGGAAATGGCGGTCTTCAGCACCGGGTCCCAGTTGACCAGGCGCTGGCCACGGTAGATCAGGCCCTGCTCATGCCAGCGCACGAACGCCTCGACCACCGCCTCGGACGGCTGCGGGTCCATCGTGAAGGTGCTGCGTGACCAGTCGCTGGAGGTGCCCAGGCGGCGCATCTGGCGCTCGATGGTGTCGCCGGACTGCGCCTTCCACTCCCACACTTTCTCGATGAAGCCCTCACGGCCCAGCGAATCGCGGCTTTCGCCATTGCCGGCCAGCGCCAGGTTGCGCGACACCACCATTTCGGTGGCGATGCCGGCGTGGTCGGTCCCCACCTGCCAGAGGGTGTCGTAGCCGCGCATGCGGTGATAGCGCACCAGCGCATCCATCAGGGTCTGCTGGAAGGCATGGCCCATGTGCAGCGTGCCGGTCACGTTCGGCGGCGGCAGCAGGATGGTGTACGGCTTGCCCTTGCCGGACGGCTTGAAATGACCGGCCTTCTCCCACCCGTCGTACAGGTCGGTCTCAAAGGTGGCGGGGTCGTAGCTGGAGGCGAGTTGGGTCATGCGGAAACCGGGATCGAAGACGGGAGGTGGGGGTGCCGGAGAATCAGCGGCCGAGGGCGCGCCGGATCTTCTGGTCGGTATGGAACTGCGAGACCGCGTAGGCGGCCCAGATGGCGGCCGGCAGCCAGCCGATCAGGGTGATCTGCAGGATCAGGCAGAGGATGCCCGCAAACGGGCGACCGATGGTGAAGAACGACAACCAGGGAAAGATCAGGGCAATCAGCAGGCGCATCAAGGGTCTCCGGACGCAGCGGGCACCCGCGCGGGGTGCCGGGCGTCACATGTCGTATTTGTTCAGGTCAAAGCCCAGCGCCTTGTACTGGCGCCAGCGCTCGCGCAGCGGCTCGCGGGCTTCCGGGTCGGCCGGCACCACTTCCAGCACGCGGTCGCAGCTGGCCAGGTAGGGGTCGTCGCGCAGATTGATGACCAGCGGGCGGGCCGGGGCGTCGGTGCCGGGCGCGGCGATCAGCACCAGTGCCTCTTCCTCGTCGACGTCATCGCCGGCGATCTGGTGCGGAATGTAGGCATCGTCGTCGAACGCCCACAGCAGTTCGTCCAGCGCTTCGGCCTGGGCCTGGTCGCGCGCCAGCACCAGGGTGAACAGCCCGGCGTCGTTGGCCTTGCGTGCCAGCTCGCAGACCAGGCGCAGGGGCTCGGTCAGGAAGCGGGGCTTGGCGATCAGGTAGAAATCAGCACGGGACATGGGCAGGCCTGGAGCGGAGGGGAATGCCCGGCAGCCGGCCGGGCGGGATCGGAGCGGCCGGTCGGCCGCCCCGATCGACACGGCATCAGGCGCGTGCGACCTGGTCCAGCAGCCACTGGCTCAGCAGGCCAACCGGACGGCCGGTGGCCATGCCGCGCTTGCCTTCGTCACTGGCCACGCCGGCGATGTCCAGGTGGGCCCAGCGCTGGCCTTCGGTGAAGCGCGACAGGAAGCAGCCGGCGGTGATCGCCCCGGCCCAGCGGCCGCCGATGTTGTAGACGTCGGCGAAGCTGGAATCCAGCATCGGCTGGTACTCGTCCCACAGCGGCAGGCGCCAGGCGCGGTCGAACACGTGCTCGCCGGCGGCCAGCAGTTCATTGGCCAGGTCGTCGTGCTTGGTCATCAGGCCGGCGGTCTGGTGGCCCAGGGCGACCATGCACGCACCGGTCAGGGTGGCCACGTCGACCAGGGCGGCCGGCTCGAACCGCTGCGCGTAGGTCAGGGCGTCGCACAGGATCAGGCGGCCCTCGGCGTCGGTGTTGCCCACTTCGATGGTCTTGCCGGACATCGAGGTGATCACGTCGGACGGGCGGTAGGCATTGCCGTCGATGGCGTTCTCGACCGCCGGTACCACCACCACCAGGTTCAGCGGCAGCTTGGCGGTGACCGCGGCCACGAAGGTGCCGATGACGTTGGCGCCACCGCACATGTCGTACTTCATCTCTTCGATGCCGCCCTGGGTCTTCAGGTTGACGCCGCCGGTGTCGAAGGTGATGCCCTTGCCGACCAGCACGTACGGCTTGGCGTCGCCGCCGTTGCTCCACTTCAGCACGACCAGGCGCGGGCGGTTGGCCGAGCCGCGGGCCACGGCCAGCAGCGACCCCATGCCCAGCGCTTCCATCTGGGTCTCGTCCAGGATCTCCGCATCGGCGCCGGCGTGGGCCTGGGCGAAGGCGACAGAGGACTCGGCCAGGTAGGCCGGGGTGCACAGGTTCGGCGGCAGATTGCCCAGCTCGCGGGCGTACTGCACGCCGGCGGCGATGGCCTGGCCCTGGGTCAGCGCCTGGGCGTCGTCGCCGGCGATGGCCAGGGTGGTCAGGCCCGGTTCTTCGGCCTTCTTCTTGCCCAGCGTGGCGCTGTAGCGGTACGCGGCGTGGTCGGCGGTGATGATGGCCTGGCGGATGTTCCAGGCGGCATCACGGCCCTTTACCGGCAGTTCGGTCAGGGTGAACAGCGCATGGTGGTTGACGCCGCTCTTCAGGGCGCGGCTGGCGTCACCGACCGCCTTGAGGTACTGCGGCACGCCGAATTTGGCGGTTTCGCCCAGGCCGACGACCAGCACGCGCGGTGCGGTCACGCCCGGCAGATCGTGCAGCAGGGTGGTGTTGCCGGTCTTGCCGCCGACGTCGCCGCGGGCGACCAGCGCCGACAGACGGCCACCGGAGGCAGCATCCAGGGCCTGTGCCGCCGGGCTCAGGGACTGGTCGGCAAAGGCGCCGACGATGACGCAGTCGCACGCGGCGGTGGCCGGTGCTGCGCGGTTCAGGGTGAATTCCAGGGCCATTGATCAGATTCCGTTGGCAAATCCGTACAATCGCGAGCTGTTTACGCCCAGCCAGTAGACTGGACCATGCCGCGAACGAATCCGAGAGTTTAAACCACCGCCCCATGTCGAAGCTCGATCGCTATCTCCTGCGTGATTTCCTCCAGAGTTTCCTGGCCACCCTGATCGTGCTGCTGGTGGTGAGTGTCGGTGGTGTCCTGGTGGACATCCTCGGCAACATCGCCGATGGCCGGCTGCCCGCCCGCCTGCTGTTCTCGCAGCTGGGCCTGCAGTTCATCGTGTACATGCCCCTGATCCTGCCACTGGCGCTGATGCTGGGCCTGCTGCTGGCCACCGCCCGCCTGTACCGCGACTCGGAGATGGCGGTGCTGACCGCCATCGGGGTCGGGCCCCGGCGCCTGCTGCGCCCGCTGATGATGCTGGTGCTGCCGGTGATCGCCGTGATCGGGCTGTGCTCGCTGTGGCTGGGCCCCTGGGCCGACCGTACCGGCGAGAAAATGATCGACGAGGCCAACCGCAGCATCGTCATGGCCGGCCTGGAGGCGGGCAAGTTCACCTCGCTGCCCAATGGCGGGGTGGTCTATCTGTCCTCGGTGTCGCCCGATGGCACCCAGCTGGGCAAGGTGTTCATGCAGCGCCAGAAGGGCGACCGCATCGAGGTGGTTTCGGCCGACCGTGGCCGGATGTTCTTCGAGGGCGAGCGCCAGCGCTATCTCGAGCTGGACGATGGCCACCAGGTGGAAGGCCCGGTCAACGGCGGCCTGGACTACAGGCTGGTGACCTTCGCGCGCAACGATGTGGCGCTGCCGGACGGGGCCGACACGCGCAAGGACGACGATCCGGAGCTGTTGACGACAGGTCAGCTGCTCGGCGATGACCGGCCGGCGGCCCGCGCGCAGCTGCACGCGCGCATCGCCCCGCCGCTGATCGCGCTTGCCTTCGCGCTGATGACGCTGCCGCTGGCACGCAGTTCGCCGCGCCAGCAGCGCTACGGGCGGATGATGCTGGCGTTCCTGGCCTACATGGTGGGCATGAACCTGATGTTCATCGGCACCCGCTGGATCGCCGATGGCAAGGTGCCCGGCAGTGTGGGCCTGTGGTGGCTGAGCCTGCCGTTGCTGGCGCTGGCCATCTGGATGTATTTCCGCGACGGCAAGCTGTCGCGTCCCCGGAGGACCGCATGAAACTGCGTCCCATGCGGTTTGATTTCTATCTGGGCCGGGCGGTGTTCGGCACGGTCCTGCTGACCTGGGCGGTTCTGGTCGGGCTGGACGTGGTGATGGCGTTCTCCGGCGAGTTCAAGGACGTGGGCAAGGGCAGCTATACGGCTGGCCATGCGGCGGCCTGGGTGCTGTACACGGTGCCGCGCCGCGCCTACACCTTCTTCCCGACGGCCGCGGTGATCGGCGCGCTGATGGGGCTGGGGCAGCTGGCGGCCACCTCGGAACTGACGGCGCTGCGGGCGCTGGGTCTGTCGCGCAAGCGGCTGAGCGTGTCGGTGGCAGTGGCGCTGTCGCTGCTGACGGCGGTGATGGTGTTCAGCGGCGAAACGCTGGGACCGTGGGGCCAGAGCAAGGCCGACGACATCAAGATCAGCGCGCGCTGGGGCAGCACGCTCAGCGCGGCGCGCTACCAGGGCGTCTGGGCGCGCGAAGGCGACACGTTCCTGAGTGCGACCAGTGGCGATGAGCAGCTGCAGGCAGGGGGCGGGACGCGCCTGGTCCTGCACGATGTGCGCCTGTACAAGATCGGCGACGATGGGCGTCTGGCCTCGCTGACGCACGCGGCAACGGCCGAGCACGATGCGCAGGGCTGGGTGCTGAAAACGGTGCGCCGGGATACCTTCGGCGACCGCTCGGCAACGCGCCAGACCGTGGCCTCGGAGCCGTGGGATTCGCGGCTGGATGCGGCGGCGCTGGCCACGGGCATCGCCAAGCCGCGCAACCTGACGGCGATGGACCTGCGCAACAGCATCGAGTACCGCAAGCGCAACGGGCTGGATGCGCGCGATTATGAAGACATCTACTGGAGCCGCTGGTTCTATCCGCTGAACGTGCTGGCGCTGTGCCTGGCGGCCGTGCCGTTCGCGTTCGGCTCGCTGCGCAGCGGCGGCATGGGCAAGCGCCTGTTCCTCGGCATCCTGTTCGCGCTGGGCTTCTGGTTGCTGCAGTTGTTCTTCGGCCGCATGGCCGGCGCGCTCAAATTCGATTACCGCATCGCCTACGCGCTGCCACCGATCGTGATGCTGGTGGTGTCGGGCATGCTGTTCCGGCGGAAGTCGGGGTAAGCGGCGTCAGGCGTCAGGCGTTAAGCAGAAGCAGGGCGTGCGGCGTTTTGGTTGTCCCGGGGCAGGCGTGTCCCGCAGCCCTGGGGTACGGGTACCCAGCGCGGGAACACCTGAAACGCTGCAGTTGCCTTCGCTTCGGTGCTTCGGTGCTTCAGCGCTTCAGCGCTTCAGCAGGCGCACCAGTCGCGTGCCGCTGGCGCGGTCGTGCCAGGTCAGGCGCTGGCGGTCGAGCAGGGCCCACCACAGGCCCAGACCGCCGAGCAGTACCGAGAGGGTGCCCACGCTGTAGCGCAGCCAGAGCTGGCGGCGGGTGGGCGGCGTTCCGTCGGTGTTGACCACCTGCAGCCGCCACGGCCGCATGCCCAGCGTCTGGCCGCCGCGACGCCAGCTCCACGTCGCGTACAGGCCGGTGACCAGCCAGCAGCACAGCCACAGCAGCCATTGCAGCGTACTGAACGGCGCGATGTTGTCGCGCGCCGCGTGCCCGGACAGCGTGTAGCCGGCCACGAACAGCGAGCTGACCAGCATCCACAGTGCGAGTGCGGGGAAGAAGTCGTACAGCAGTGCCAGCAGGCGCCACAGCAGCAGCGAGGCGGGGCGGATCGCGGCGGGGGCATCGGCGGTGGTGACCATGCCGCGAGCATACCCGGGCATCGGCCCGGCGTGGATGGCCGGCGCGCGCCGCGCTCCGTATGCTGATGGCATGTCCGATGTCTCCACCCCGGCGCAACGTCGCCAGCTGGTCCAGCACCTGCCCGCGCTGCGCGATGCCGATGCCGCGGTCATTCAGCATTTTCTTGACACGATCTGGGCCGAACAGGGGCTCGCGCGGGCCTCCCTGGACAGCTACCGGCGCGATCTGGAAGGGCTCGCGCGCTGGCGTGACGGGCGCGCCGGTGGCCTGGCCGCGATCGACCGTGCCGGTCTGTTCGATTACCTGGCGTGGCGCGCGCAGCATGGATGGTCGCCGCGCAGCAACGCACGTCTGCTCTCGGCCCTGCGCGCGTTCTTTGCCGATGCCGTGCGTCGCGGCCGGCGCGCCGACGATCCCACCGCCCTGCTGGACCCGCCGCGCCTGCCACGGCTGCTGCCCAAGGCCCTGGCCGAAAGCCAGATCGATGCGCTGCTCGATGCTCCCGACATCGACGATCCGATCGGCCTGCGCGACCGGGCCATGCTCGAACTCATGTATGCCGCCGGCCTGCGCGTCAGCGAACTGGTGCACCTGCCCGCCAACGCGGTCAACCTGCGCCAGGGCGTGCTGCGCGTCACCGGCAAGGGCAGCAAGGAGCGCCTGGTGCCACTGGGCGAGGAATCCCAGCATTGGCTGGAACGCTACCTTGCCCACTCGCGCCCGCGGCTGGCCGGTGGGCGCAGCGTGCCCGGCGGCCAGGACGGCAGCGTGCCGATGTTCCTCGCTCCGTCCCTGCAGCCGCTCAGTCGCCAGCAGTTCTGGGGGCTGGTGAAAAAGTATGCCGCCCTGGCCGGCATCGACCCGGTCCGGATCAGCCCGCACGGGCTGCGGCACAGCTTTGCCACCCACCTGCTCAACCGCGGTGCCGATCTGCGCGCGCTGCAGATGCTGCTTGGCCACAGCTCGCTGTCCACCACCCAGATCTACACCCTCGTCGCGCGCGAGCACCTGCAGAAGCTGCACGCCCGGCACCATCCGCGCGGCTGACCCGCCCCCGGCGTGCAACGCATCACTGTTCCGCTGCCGTGCAGCCGGGCGACGGCCCGGCTATGCGAGAATCCCGGACCTTCTTTCCTACCGGATCGCGCCATGCTCCGAGTTGCCATTGCCGCCCTGTTCGGCGCGCTCAGCCTGACTGCCTGCGCGCAGCAGCCCTCCGCGCCGGCTGCCAAGCCCGCCGCGTCTGCCCCGGTGGCCGGCGGCAGCGCCGAGCAGCGCGTACGCACCGCCCTGCAGCAGCTGGACCCCAAGTTTGCCCCGGACTTCATCGGCGCTGCACCGTTCGCCGGGTTCCGGGAAGTGCTGGTGGCCGGCCAGGTGCTGTACGTCTCCGATGACGGTCGCTACCTCATGCAGTCCCAGCCCTACGACATCCAGAACAAGGCGCCGGCCAGCAGCCCCGGCCTGCTCGCATACCGTCGCGGTCTGCTGGACAAGGTGCCGCAGGGCGAGCGCATCGTGTTCGCCGCGCCCAACGCCAAGTACACCGTCAGCGTGTTCACCGATATCGAATGCGGGTACTGCCGCAAGCTTCACCAGGATATCGCCGAGCTCAACCGCAACGGCATCACCGTCGAATACCTCGCCTTCCCGCGCATGGGCCTGGGCAGCCAGGATTACACCGACATGATCTCGGTGTGGTGCGCAGCCGACCGCAAGCAGGCGTTGACTGCCGCCAAGACCGGCAAGCCGGTGCCGGCCAGGAGCTGCACCAACCCGGTGGCCATGCAGTACACGCTCGGCCAGCAGATCGGCGTCAATGGCACCCCGGCGATCTTTGCCGCCGATGGCACCCAGCTCGGCGGCTATGTGCCCCCGGCGCAGCTCAAGGCCGCGCTGGAACGCATCTCGGCCGGCGGCAGCCGCTGAAACAACAACGCCCCGGCATGACCGGGGCGTTGCCGTTGCGGGGCCGGCCGAGGGTCGGCCGGCGACCGGTCAGTTCAGGCCGTCGCTGATCGCCTTGGTCAGCGTGCCCTGCGCGTCATCGCCGCTGAACTCCCAGAAGAACGCGCCGCCCAGGCCCTGGGCCTTCACGTAGCCCATCTTCTCGGTGACCATCGCCGGGGTGTCCACGCTCCAGAACGTGGTGCCGTTGGAGATCCACGTGGCCTTGGCCGTGGTGTCGGTATAGACCGGCCAGGCAAGGTTCTTGAGCACCTTCCAGTCTTCGATCCCGGCTTCGTACGTGCCCGGTGCCGCGCCGCTGGCGCTGCGGTACAGGCCGTTGTTGCCGCTGGCCACGCCGGTCCAGCCGCGCCCGTAGTAGCCGATGCCCAGGTTCAGCTTGCTGGCCGGTACGCCGCGGCTGATGAAGGCCTCCATCGCATCGTTGCTGTTGTAGAACTTCTGGTCGCCCGTGGAGGGGTCGGCCGGCGAGTCGAACAGCGCCGAGTGATGGTTGGTCTGCGGGTCCCATGCGCCGTGGAAGTCGTAGGTCATCACGTTGATGAAGTCCAGGTACGGGTGGAACGCGGCCGGATCGGTCACCCGGATCTTGTCGATACCCGCGCCCACCGCCACGGTCAGCAGCAGCCCCGGCCGCACCGCGTCGAGCTGACGGCGGAACTCGGCCAGCAGCGCCGTGTAGTTGGCGTTGTCGGCCGGCGTGCCGCAGCTCAGCCCGCAGGCCACCGGGTACTCCCAGTCGATGTCGATGCCATCGAACACACCGGCGGCCGCGCCCACCCCACCGGCACCGTCGGTGACCGGCAGGTTGCCCTTGATGTAGGCATCGATGCACGAGGCCACGAAGGCCTGGCGGTTGGCCGGCTGCGCCGCGCTGGAGAAGCCGCGCGACCAGGTCCAGCCACCGAGCGAGATCAGCACCTTCACGTTCGGGTGCTTGGCCTTGAGCTGCTTGAGCTGGTTCCAGTTGCCGCGCAGCGGCTGGTTCCACGTATCGGCGCTGCCGCTGACACTCTCGCCGGCGCCGAAGGCCTTGGTGTAGTCGGCGAAGGCATCGCCCCCCACGCCGGTGTTCGGATCGGAGGCCTGGGTGACGCCCACTTCGCAGCGGTTGTTGCGCACGTTGCCGAAGGCGTAGTTGATGTGCGTCAGCCTGGCCGCCGCACCGCTGGTGTCGATGTTCCTGACCCGGTAGTTGCGCCCGTAGATGCCCCACTGGGTGAAGTAGCCGATCACCCGCTTGGTGCCGCCGCCACCGCCGCCGGCCGCCGTGGTCACGCTGATCGATGCGCTCTGCGCCGAGGCGTTGCCGGCGTTGTCGCGTGCGCGGACCGTGTAGGTGTAGGCCGTGCTCGCCGTCAGGCCGCCGTCGGTGTACTGGGTGGCGCTGGGCGAACCCACCAGACCGCCGTTGCGGTACACGTCGTAGCCGGCCACGCCGCTGCCGCCGCTGTTGTCGGTGGCTGCGTTCCAGGTCAGGTTGACCGTGGTGGCCGTTTTCGATGGCGATGCCAGGCCGCCGGGCACGCTGGGCGGGGTGGTGTCGTTGCTGGCGGCGGTGACGGTCACGCTGACCGTGGTCGAGGAGGTGACCGCATTGGAGTTGTCGGTGGCCACGGCCTTGAGGGTGTGGCTGCCGGCCGCTGCATTGGTCCAGGTCACGCTGTACGGCGCGCTGGTGTCGATGCCCAGCGAGGTGCCGCCGCGGAAGAACTCGACCTTGCTGATGCTGCCGTCGCTGTCACTCGCATTGGCGCTGACGGTGATGCTGCTGCCGGCGCTGAAGCTGGCGCCATTGGCCGGCGAGGTCAGGCTGACGCTCGGCGGCTGGTTGCCGCCGCTGCCGTCGCAGGTGCCCAGGTTGGTGTAGTAGGGCGCGCCGGCCGGGTGATCCGGCGGGGCGTTCCAGATGTCCTGGTTGGCCCGGTACAGCACGCCGCCCTTCTGCAGGGTGGACCCGGCCAGGTAGATGGCGGCCGGGTTCCATTCCGGCACGCCGGTACAGCTGGCGGCCTGGGCCAGGGTCGGCGCCCCGGCGGCGGCGGCCAGGGCCAGCACCAGCAGCCAGCGGGCATGGCCATGTCGGGCCGGGGGAGATATCGATGTCACTGCACTGCGCACTATCGGGTCCTGCATGGGAATTCTCCGATCAGGTGGTGGGCGCATGGCGCCGGGTTGGCGCCATGCGTGCAGCAGTCCGGGGCCGGTGAGAGAGGCCGGCGACAGCAGTGGGGGCGGACGGGGCCCCGGCCGGAAGGCGCCCGGCCAGGTGGTGATAACGTTGTCATGCATTCGGCCGACAATCCGTGAACCAGTGCATGGTTCAGCCGTGAAGACGCAGGGGGCTGCTCCCCCGGCCGGGCGGGTTCCGGCGGTGGACTTGGGTACAATAGTGGGCCCCGTCTCCAACCACGGTTCCCCGGACATGATGGTCCTCGAGGGCGCATCCGCCCTTTCGCCGTTCCGCCGCGAACGTCTTGAATCCCGCCTGCAGTCCCTCGCCGCCTCCCTGCGCATCGCCGGTGCCTGGCATGTCTACTTCATCCAGACCGAGGGCGATGCCGCCCCGGACCCGGCGATCCTGAGCCGGATCCTGGAAGCCCAGCCGACGCTGGCCGGGCAGGAAGAGGGGGCCGTTACCCGCTTCGTCGTGCCACGCCTGGGGACGTTGTCGCCCTGGTCGAGCAAGGCCACCGAGCTGGTCCGCGGTGCCGGGCAGCCGATCCGCCGCGTCGAGCGCGGCCTGCGCATCGATCTGGTCGGCTGGCCGGCCGACGCGGCCACGGCCGAGGCGGTGGCGCGCGTGCTGCACGACCCGATGACCCAGTCGGTGCTGGACAGCGCCGATCAGGCCCAGGCGCTGTTCACCGCGCCCGCCCGGGGTGAGCTGGAGCGCATCGCGCTGGATGACCTGGAAGCGGCCAACCGCCGCCTCGGGCTGGCGATGGCCCAGGACGAGATCGACTACCTGCGCGAGCGCTTCGGTGCGCTTGGCCGCAGCCCGTCGGACGTGGAACTGATGATGTTCGCGCAGGCCAACTCGGAGCACTGCCGGCACAAGATCTTCAATGCCAGCTGGACCATCGACGGTGCCGACCAGCCCCACTCGCTGTTCCGCATGATCAAGAACACCCACCAGCAGACCCCGCAGCACACGTTGAGCGCGTACAGCGACAACGCCGCGGTGGTCGCCGGCTTCCCCGCCGCGCGCTACCGTCCGGACCCGGCCACGGGCGAGTACCGCAGCGAAGCGGTGGTCGATTCGGCGTTCTGCATCAAGGTGGAAACGCACAACCACCCGACCGCGATCGCGCCCTTCCCGGGCGCGTCCACCGGCGCCGGCGGCGAAATCCGCGACGAGGGCGCCACCGGCCGCGGCGGCAAGCCCAAGGCCGGCCTGACCGGCTTCTCGGTCTCGCACCTGCGCATCCCGACCCTGCCGCAACCGTGGGAAGCGCCGCGCGCGCTGAACCCGCGCATGGCCCCGGCGCTGGACATCATGCTGGACGGCCCGCTCGGCGGCGCCGCGTTCAACAACGAGTTCGGCCGTCCCAACCTGCTTGGCTACTTCCGCAGCTTCGAGCTGCCCGAAGGCGAGGGCCTGACCCGCGCCTACGACAAGCCGATCATGCTGGCAGGTGGCCTCGGTGCCATCGACCAGGTCCAGGTCGAAAAGCTCAGGCTGCAGCCGGGCGACGCGGTGATCGTGCTCGGCGGTCCGGCGATGCTGATCGGCCTGGGCGGTGGTGCCGCCAGTTCGGTGGCCTCGGGCGAAAGTGCCGAAGACCTCGACTTCGCCAGCGTGCAGCGCGACAACCCGGAAATGGAACGCCGCTGCCAGGAAGTGATCGACCGCTGCGTCGCGCTGGGCCTGGACAATCCGATCCGCTGGTTCCATGACGTCGGCGCCGGTGGTCTCTCCAACGCGATTCCCGAACTGCTGCACGACTCGGGCGTGGGCGGCGTGATCGATCTGGGCAAGGTGCCCACCGACGACCCGTCGCTGTCGCCGATGCAGCTGTGGTGCAACGAATCGCAGGAGCGCTACGTGCTTGGCGTGCCGCAGGCGCGCCTGGCCGAGTTCGCCGCGCTGTGCGCGCGTGAGCGCTGCCCGTTCGCCGCCGTTGGCGTGGCGACCGCCGAAGAACGCCTGGTGGTGGCCTACGGCGCGACCGTGGACAACATCCCGGCCGACGCGCCGATCGACCTGCCGATGGACGTGCTGTTCGGCAAGGCGCCGAAGATGCACCGCGATACCGTTCACCCGGCGCCGCCGCGCTGGCCGGCGCTGAAGACCGCCGGGCTGGACCTGCATGACGCCGGCCTGCGCGTACTCGCGCATCCGTCGGTGGCGTCCAAGAACTTCCTGGTCACCATCGGCGACCGCAGCGTTGGCGGCCTGACCGCGCGCGAGCAGATGATCGGTCCGTGGCAGCTGCCGCTGGCCAACGTCGCCATCACCCTGGCCGGGTTCGACACCGTGGCCGGCGAAGCGATGGCGATCGGTGAGCGCACCCCGCTGGCGCTGCTGGACGCGGCCGCGTCGGCACGCATGGCGGTGGGCGAAGCCATCACCAACCTGTGCGCCGCTCCGGTGGACGCGCTGGAGACGGTGAAGCTGTCGGCCAACTGGATGGCTGCGGCCGGCCACAACGGCGAAGACGCGCTGCTGTACGACGCCGTGCGTGCGGTGGGCATGGAGCTGTGCCCGCAGCTGGACCTGAGCATTCCGGTCGGCAAGGACTCGCTGTCCATGCAGGCGCAGTGGCACGACGCCGGTACCGCGCACAAGTCGGTCTCGCCGGTTTCGCTGGTGATCTCCGCGTTCGCGCCGGTGGCCGACGCCACCACCCAGCTGACCCCGCTGCTGGACCGCGATGCCGACAGCGAGCTGTGGCTGATCGGCCTGGGCGCCGGCAAACAGCGTCTGGGCGGGTCGATCCTGGCCCAGGTGCATGCCGACCACAGCGCGCTGCCCGCGTTCGCCGGTGCCGTACCGGACCTGGACGATCCGCAGCGCCTGCGTGCGTTCTTCGAGCTGATCCGTGACGCGCGCCAGGCCGGCCTGCTGCTGGCCTACCACGACCGCAGCGATGGCGGCGCGTTCGCCGCGCTGTGCGAAATGGCCTTTGCTTCGCGTCTGGGCATGGACATCACCCTGGATGCCTGGGGCGATGATCCGTTCCGCAGCCTGTTCAACGAAGAACTCGGTGCGGTGGTGCAGATCGCCAAGGAAGACCGCGCCGCGTTCGCCGATCTGGTCGAGCGCCATGCGCTGACCGAATGCGCGCAGCGCATCGCACGGCCGACCACCGCGCCGGTGGTGCGGGTGTCGCTGCAGGGCGAAAGCCTGGTCGAGTGGCGCTGGGAAGCACTGTTCGATGCCTGGTGGTCGGTGACCCACGCCATGCAGAAGCTGCGCGACAACCCGGACAACGCCGACCAGGAGCGTGCGGTCGCGCGCAGCTTCACCGCGCCGGGCCTGAAGCCGAAGCTGACCTTCGACCTCAACGAGGATGTGGCGTCGCCGTACCGGGATGCACCCGTGTCGCGGGCGCAGGAGGGGCAGGAGCGGCGCATCAACATCGGCGCGCGCCCGCGCGTGGCGGTGCTGCGCGAGCAGGGCGTCAATGGCCAGATTGAAATGGCCAACGTCTTCGAACGTGCCGGTTTCCGCACCTTCGACGTACACATGAGCGACCTGATCGAAGGCCGCGTCGCTCTGTCGGACTTCACCGGGCTGGTTGCCTGTGGTGGCTTCAGCTACGGCGACGTGCTCGGTGCGGGCCGCGGCTGGGCCACCTCGGTGCTGGAGCGCACGGCGCTTCGTGATGCGTTCGCGGCGTTCTTCGCGCGTCAGGACAGCTTCGCGCTGGGTGTGTGCAACGGTTGCCAGATGATGAGCCAGCTCAAGGACATCATCCCGGGTGCCGAGCATTGGCCGCAGTTCCGCCGCAACCGCAGTGAGCAGTTCGAAGCGCGCACCGCCCTGCTGGAAGTGGTGGAATCGCCCTCGATCCTGCTGCGTGGCATGGCCGGCTCGCGCCTGCCGGTGGCCGTGGCGCATGGCGAAGGCCAGGCGGTGTTCGCCTCCGCCGTGGACCAGGCGGCCGCCCGCGTCGCGCTGCGTTACGTGGACGGCGATGGCAATGTGGCCAGCCAGTACCCGCTCAACCCGAACGGGTCGCCGGACGGCATCACCGGCCTGACCACCACCGACGGCCGCGTCACCATCATGATGCCGCACCCCGAGCGCACGCCGCGCGCGGTGAATCTGAGCTGGCATCCGGCCGAGTGGACCGGCGACTCGCCGTGGCTGCGGATGTTCCGCAACGCACGCGTATGGTGCGGATGATCAACCCTACTGTTGCGAATGGTTGCACTGTGAAAGTCGCATGAAGAAAGTCGCCGGTATCACCGGCGACTTTTTTTTGCGCCGCGATTTTCATCGCTGGCAATGAGTTACAGCGCGTTACATGGCCGAAATCCGTTTTCACGTGGTTTCACACTGTTATAACGAAATAACCGAGTATCGCGTCGAAAATGTGACGAAACACACGGTCATATGTTTTTCCACGTCAATGTCTTGACGGATTCGGCACGGTAAGTTAACACTGCATTCTCATTTCGACAGCGTTCAGTCAGCAGTAACCGCACGGAAAGCGAGCAACGCTGTACGTCTCTGCCTGCCGTTCGGCATAACGCAGTAAATCAAGCGAAAACGCCCCCAGGGGACGTTGGGCCACGCGGCCCGGCGTTGGCGTCGCTTTGCCTAAAACCAGCCTAATCAGGAGCCGTATCGATGAATCGGATTTATCGCAAGGTCTGGAACAAAGCACTGGGGCAGATGGTCGTCGCCTCGGAATTGGCCAGCAGCCAGTCCCCGGGGGGAGTCATCGATCAGCGCCGATCCACTGGCGGCCGCAACGCCACGTTGCTGTCGGCCGCCATCGCCTTGACGCTTGGCCTCGGCGCGGCTGTTGTCACGCCAACCGCCCGTGCGCAGTCGGTTGAAGTGGGGGGCAACGCGAACTGCGTGGTGCTCAACAGCAAGATCCTCGACAGCTGCGTGGTCGACGGCAGCGCCAGCGCCACCGGCACCAATGCGGTGGCCATCGGCAGCAGCAGCACCGCGTCGGCGGCCAACAGCGTGGCGCTGGGCGCCGGCTCGCGCGCCAACCGCGCCAACACGGTGTCGGTCGGCGATGCCGGCAAGGAGCGCCAGGTCACCAACGTCGCGGCCGGCACCGCCGCCACCGATGCGGTGAACAAGGCGCAGCTGGACAAGGTCGCGGTCGCCGCCGAAGGCGCGACCCGTTACTTCAAGGCCGATGGTGACGGCGACGACACCGATGCGGCCCGTATCGATGGCGAGGGTGCGCTGGCGGCCGGCGCCAGTGCCACTGCAGAAGGCGACGGAGCAACCGCGTTGGGGCGCGGCAGCCAGGCGCTGGCCAATGCGACTACGGCCGTGGGCAGTGACGCGATCGCCGCCGGCCTCGGTGGCAGCGCCTTCGGTCAGAACGCACTGGCCTTGGGCGATGCGAGCACCGCCGTGGGGCAGAGTGCGGTCGCTGTCGGCCTCGGCGATGTCGCGCTCGGCGCGTCGGCCGTCGCGGCCAGCGAAAACGGCGCGGCGACCGCCATCGGCGGCCTGGCCGAAGCCAGTGCCGATGGCGCGACCGCTGTCGGTGGTGGCGCGCTCGCCATCGGCCTGGGCAGCACCTCGCTTGGCCGCGGTGCCGGCAGCGGCGGCGAAGCCTCCGTGGCGGTCGGCGCGTTCAGCGTGGCCGTCGGCGATTTCAGCGCCACCCTCGGCGCCAACTCCGCCGCCGTTGCGGTCGGCAGCGTGGCGCTCGGTGCCGGCTCCTACGCCGACCGCGTGGACACGGTGTCGGTCGGCAATGCCGACAACGGCCTGCGCCGGCAGATCACCAATCTTGCCGAAGGCACCGAAGCCACCGATGCGGTGAACAAGGCCCAGCTGGATGAAGTGGGCGCGGTGGCCGCCACCACCGACAAGTACTTCCAGGCCAGTGGCAGCGCCGACAGCGATGCCGGTGCGTACGTCGATGGCGACAACGCCACGGCAATCGGCGAAGCATCCAATGCACTCGGCAACGGCGCCACCGCACTGGGCAGCGGCGCCACGGCCGTGGCGCAGAACGCCACGGCGGTCGGCTACAACGCCGTGGCCAGCGGCCAGAACAGCGCGGCCTTCGGCAACAACGCACAGGCCAACGGCCCGGGCAGCGTGGCCGTCGGCGGTGCAGCAGTGGATGCCGACGGCAATCCGCTGATCACCAATGGGGGCGTGCCGGTGGATACCGGCGCCACCAGCGCCGGCGTCGGTGGCACGGCCGTCGGTGCCAGCGCCGAAGCATCCGGGTTCGCAGCCTCGTCCTACGGTGTCGGCGCATACGCAGGCGGTGCGCAATCGTCGGCGTTCGGTGCGGTCGCCAATGCGACCGGTGACTATTCGACGGCGGTCGGCACGCAGAGCGTGGCCACCGGCGCGAGCAGTACCGCCATCGGCGGCCCGGCCGATCTGCTGCCGGGGCTGGGCTTCTTCGTGCAGACCCAGGCCAGCGGCGAAGCCGCCACGGCCGTCGGCGCCGGCGCCATCGCCAGCGGCGATTACGCGGTCGCCAACGGCACCCTGAGCGAAGCATCGGGCACCGAAGCGACGGCGGTCGGCTACTTTGCCTATGCACCGGGCGAGGGAGCCTCGGCGCTGGGCGCGGAAAGCTGGGCCAGCGGCGACCTGAGCACCGCCGTGGGCTTCTACAGCACCGCGCGCGGCGCCAACAGCGTGGCGCTGGGGGCAAACTCCACCGCCACCCGCGACAACACCGTTTCGGTGGGCGATGTCGGCAACGAGCGGCAGATCACCCACGTGGCCGCCGGTACCGAGGCGACCGACGCCGTCAACAAGGCGCAGCTCGATGGCGTGGCGCAGGTCGCCAACGTCACCGCCAACCGCTTCAAGGCCAACGCCTCCGACGGCAGTGACGTGGGTGCCTTCGCCGACGGCGATGGCGCGCTGGCCGCCGGCGAAGCGAGCAACGCGCTCGGTGCCGGTGCCGCTGCGCTGGGCAACGGCGCCAGCGCGGTGGGCGATGACACGGTGGCCGTCGGTCGCAACGTGGCCGCCAATGGCAACGGCAGCGTCGCCATCGGTGGGCTCGGGCAGGCGTACGACGCGTACAACCAGCCGCTGGTCGATGCCGACGGCAACGCGGTCCTGGTCGGCACCACGGCCGTCGCGGACGCGGTTGCGGTGGGAGCCGGTGCACAGGCCACCGGTGCACTGAGCAATGCCTTCGGCAGCGGCGCGCAGGCCACGGGCGACAACAGCCTGGCTGGCGGCTACAAAGCCCGCGCGACCGGCGACTACAGCGTCGCTCAGGGCGACAACGCCTTCGCCAGCGGTGAGGAATCCACCGCGACCGGCGCCTATGCGTGGGCAACGGCAGACGGCGCGACCGCCTTCGGTGCGAGTGCGTGGGCCACCGAAGCCAATGCCACGGCCGTGGGCCAGTCGGCCTGGGCCAGCGGCACCGGTTCCACCTCCATCGGCTACAACAGCTGGGCACGCGGCAGCAGTGCCACCGCGCTCGGGCGTGGTGCGTTCGGCTATGGCGACAACAGCGTCGCGGTCGGCTTCCAGGCGTTGGGCAACAGCATCAACAGCATTGCCATCGGCACCAACGTGGTGGCCGGCGGCGAGAGCGCGATCGGCATCGGTGCCGGCAGCGCGGCCAGTGCCAGCAATGCGGTCGCGCTCGGTGCCGGCTCGGTGGCCGATCGTGCGTACACGGTGTCGGTGGGCAGCGATGCACGCCAGCGCCAGATCACCCAGGTGGCCGCCGGTACCGAAGGCACCGACGCGGTCAATCTGGACCAGTTGAACGCGGCAACCGACCAGTTCCAGGCCAGCGGTGATGGCGTGGCGGTGGCCGGTGGTGAAGAGAGCGTGGCCGCCGGTGCCAACGCCGCCACCGATGGCGACTACGCCACGGCCGTGGGCTCCAGCAGCTACGCCGGCGCTGACGGCGCCTCCGCGCTGGGCAGTGGTGCGTTCGCATTGGCCAACAATGCCAGCGCGGTCGGCTTCAATGCGCTGGCCAGTGCGGCCAACGCGGTTGCGGTGGGTGCCAACGCGCAGGCCACCGGCGAGTACGCCACCGCCAGCGGTGCCGAAAGCGAAGCCTCCGGCGAGCAGAGCACCGCCACCGGCGCGGCCAGCATCGCCTCCGGTGCCGGCAGTCTCGCCGGCGGTGCGCTGTCCGAAGCGGCCGGTGAAGAATCGGTGGCGCTGGGCTACTTCAGCACCGCCAGTGGCGAGGGTGCCACTGCGGTCGGTGCGGAGAGCGTGGTCAGCGGTACGCTCGCAGCCGGCTACGGCTTCGCCTCCGAAGCCACCGCCAACTACGCCACCGCGATTGGTGGCTATGCCGTCGCCTCGGCCTTCAATGCCACCGCGCTCGGCAGCTTCGCGCAGGCCACCGGCTCCAACAGCGTGGCCGTGGGTGGCGATGCCGAAGCCTCCGGCGCCTACAGCACCGCCACCGGCCAGGGCAGCCTGGCCAGCGGCACCAACAGCGTGGCCGTCGGTGGCGCCCTGTTCGGTCTGCTGCCCACCGAGGCCTCCGGCAACTATTCCACTGCCGTCGGTGGTGGGGCGTGGTCGCCGGGTGTGAACAGCACGGCACTGGGCAATGCAGCCACCTCCAGCGGCGCCAACAGCGTTGCCCTCGGCGCCGACTCCATCGCCGACCGCGACGATACCGTGTCGGTCGGCAGCGCCGACGCGCAGCGCCAGATCACCAACGTGGCTGCCGGCACGCAGGACACCGATGCGGTCAACGTGGCGCAACTGAAGGAGGTGGCAGCGGTGGCCGAAACCACCAGCAAGTACTTCCAGGCCAGTGGCAGCGACGACAGCGATGCCGGTGCACTGGTCGACGGCGACAACGCGCTGGCGGCCGGCGAAGCGGCCAACGCCATCGGTGACGGCACCACCGCGCTCGGCAGCGGAGCCAATGCGCTGGCGGACAACGCCACCGCGATCGGTGTCGATGCTCTGGCCACCGGCGCAGGTGCCTCGGCCATCGGCAGCAATGCCCAGGCCACCGGCGAAAACAGCGTGGCGGTGGGTACCGGTGCCAGCGCCAGCGAGCTGGGTGCCAGTGCGATCGGCACTGCGGCACAGGCCTCCGGCGCCTACAGCACCGCCACCGGCGCCGAGTCGATCGCCAGCGGCCAGCAGGCCACCGCCACCGGCTTCCGCAGCAGCGCCAGCGATGCCGGCGCCACCGCCTACGGCAGCTACAGCGAAGCCAGCGGGCGTCTGTCGGCGGCGCTGGGCTACGGCGCCATCGCCTCCAGCAACCTGGCCACGGCGGTCGGCACCTCGGCGACCGCGTCCGGTGCCAGCGCGGTCGCGCTCGGCGAATCCAGCGAGGCTACCGGCGATGAAAGCGTGGCCATCGGCGGCTCGACCTTCTACGGTCTGCTGCCGGCACGCGCGTCGGGCACGGGGGCGGCGGCCTTTGGTGCCGGCGCATGGGCCACCGACGACTACGCCACCGCGATCGGCTGGAATGCATGGGCCGATGCGGCCAGCGCCACCGCGCTGGGTGAAAGCGCAGTGGCCAGTGGCGTCAACAGCGTCGCCCTGGGCGCCGGGTCGACCGCAGACCGCGACAATACCGTCTCGGTGGGCACGGCCACCGCGCAGCGTCAGATCACCAACGTGGCGGCGGGTACCGAAGGCACCGACGCGGTCAATCTGGACCAGTTGAATGCCGTGGCCGATGTGGCCGAGGAAACCAACCGGTACTTCAAGGCGTCGGGCAGCGGCAACGGCGATGATGTCGGCAGCTATGTCGACGGTGCCTACGCCACGGCGGCAGGTGAGGCGGCCAACGCCTTCGGCACCGGCGCATCGGCATACGGCAGCGGCGCGCTGGCGTCCGGCCGCAACGCGTCGGCCTCGGGCTTCAACGCGTCGGCCACGGCCGATTCGGCCACCGCGATCGGTGGTGCGCTGTACTACGAGGACGCCAACGGCAACGTGGTGCTCGACCAGGCCACCAGTGCCAGCGGTATCGGCGCCACCGCGCTGGGCGCCGGTGCACAGGCAGAGGGCGTGTTCAGCACCGCCACCGGTGCGGCCGCCACCTCGGCCGGGCTGCAGTCGGCCGCGTTCGGCTTCAGCGCCGAGGCGGGCAGCGACTACAGCACCGCCGTGGGCGCCTTCAGTGCCGCCACCGGCGTGCGTACCACCGCGCTCGGTTACGGTGCCGAGGCCAGCGGCGACTACGCTGCCGCGCTGGGCTGGGGCAGTGCCGCGTCGGGCAGCTATGCCAACGCGATCGGCTACGCGTCGCAGGCCAGCGGCGCCAACAGCCTGGCCGCCGGCGCCAACGCCTGGGCCACTGCCGCGCAGAGCACGGCGGTGGGTCAGCTGGCGTGGGCGACCTCGGCCGGTTCCACCGCATTGGGCCAGGACAGCTATGCCTACAGCGGCATCAACGCCACCGCGCTGGGCAAGAGCGCCTCGGCCAGCGGCGAAGGCAGCGTCGCGCTTGGCGCCGGTGCACGAACCAGCGAGGCCAACGTGGTCTCGGTCGGCGGCGGCAACGGCACCACCGGTCCGGCAACCCGCCGCATCACCAACGTGGGTGCGGGCGTCAACGCTACCGATGCGGTCAACAAGTCGCAGCTGGACAGCGTGGCCGCCACTGCCGATGCGGTAGGCAAGCACTTCCAGGCCAGCGGCAGCGGCGTCGCCACGGCGAGCGGCACCGACGCACTCGCCGCCGGTGCCGGTGCGACCGCCAGCGCGACCCGCAGCAGTGCGCTGGGTACCGCTGCGGTGGCGTCGGCCACCGGAGCCACCGCGATCGGCGCCGATGCATCCGCACGCGGCACCAACAGCACGGTGATCGGCCGCCAGGCCTCCACCAATGCGACCAACGGCGTGGCCATCGGCAACGGTGCCTTCGCCAGCAACGGTGCCAACAGCATCGCCATCGGCTCTGCGGCGGGCGTGTCCGGCGCCAACGCGGTCGCGCTGGGTGCCGGTTCGCGCGCGGTGGAAGCCAACGTGGTCTCGGTGGGCGGCGGCAACGGTACCGATGGTCCGGCCACGCGCCGGATCGTCAACGTCGGCGCCGGTCGCATCGCCGAGGGCAGCACCGATGCGGTTACCGGCGGGCAGCTCAACACCACCAACCAGCGCGTGGGCGCGGTGGAAACCCGCGTGGGCGATATCGACACCCGCATCGGCACGGTGGAGAACGTGGCGGCCAATGCGCTCACCTATGACGACAGCAGCCGCGACACGTTGACCCTGTCCGGTCTGCAGGGCACCACGCTGGAGAACGTGGGCAACGGCTCGATCGCGTCCGGCAGCCGCCAGGCGATCAACGGCGGCCAGCTGTTCCAGTCGTTGAGCGATGCTGCCAGCTTCCTCGGCGGCGGTGCCAGTGTGGGCATGCAGGGCGTGTTCGTGGCGCCCAACTACGTGATCCAGGGCGCCAGCTACGCCAACGTCGGCGATGCATTGGGTGCGCTCGACCGCAAGGTCACCGAGCTTGACCAGCGCATGGCCGGCAGTGGCGGCACGGCACGGGCACGCGGTGCCGGTGCCACGGTGGCCAGCGCCAGTCTGGCCACCGTGGAAACGGCCGTACCGCTGTCCAGTGATACGGCGCTGGCCGACGTGCAGGGCACGCCAACCGCCGCCAGCGTGGGCGGCAGCCAGGCTTACGTGGCACCGTCCGCCGCCGCCTCGTCTGCCGTGAACGCGGTGGCGATGGGCGAGGGCGCGGTTGCCAGCGGGGCCGCGTCCACCGCGATCGGTCAGGGGGCGTCGGCGACCGCAGCCAACTCGGTGGCGCTGGGCCAGGGCTCGGTCGCCGACCGCGCCGACACGGTCTCGGTTGGTGCCACCGGCAACGAACGCCAGGTCACCCATGTCGCGGCCGGTACGCAGGCCACCGACGCGGTCAACAAGGGCCAGCTCGACGGTGGCATCGCCAGCGCCAACAGCTACACCGACCAGCGTTTCACCACGATGGCCGACAGCTTTGACATCTACAAGGGCGAGATCGACCAGCGCCTCCGTCACCAGGATCGCCGCATCGACCGCCAGGGCGCGATGAGCGCGGCGATGCTCAACATGGCCACCAGTGCCGCCGGCGTACGCACGCAGAACCGCGTCGGTGTCGGCATCGGGTTCCAGGGCGGCGAATCGGCGCTGTCGCTGGGCTACCAGCGCGCCATCAGCGAGCGCGCCACGGTCACCCTGGGCGGTGCGTTCAGCAGCGATGACAGCTCGGTCGGCGTGGGTGCCGGCTTCGGCTGGTAAGCGCGTGAACGGGGCGGCACCGGCAGGGTGTCGCCCCGGGAAATGCAAGGCCTGAGGGGGCGGGTCACGGGAACCCTGGCCAGGGCCGGCCAGTGGTTGTCGCATGGAGTGTTGGCCTGAACAGTCGTTTGATCCATGACCTTGAAGAGGACTTCAACGTGATCAGTAAGCAGAACCTTCGCATCAACGTACTGGCAGCCGCGCTGCTGTCGATGTCGGTCGGCACCGGTGCCGCGTTTGCCGGCACCCTTCGCGCCGAAGAGCCGGTACGCGCGGCCACTGTCGCGCAGCAGGTCAGCGACGGCATCATCATCAAGTACCGCAGCGGCACCGCTGCTGCGTCCGACCGCTCGGCCAAGCTGCAGGTGGTGCATTCGGCGCTGTCGCGGGCGAGCCTCAACGGTGGCACCGTGCGCGCCAACGCGCTCAGCCCGCAGGTGGTGCGCACGCTCGGCGTGGGTGCCGACCTGATCCGCCTGCAGAGCCGGCTCGGCGGCGCCGAACTGCAGAAGGTACTGGCCGAACTGTCGGCCGATCCCTCGGTGCAGTACGCCGTGGCCGACGTGCTGATGCAGCGCGCCGACCTGCGCGCCAAGGCCGACGCCACCCCGCAACTGGTGCCCAACGACCAGTACTACCAGCAATACCAGTGGCATTTCCACAACGCCGTGGGCGGCATCAACGCACCGGCCGCCTGGGACGTGTCCCAGGGTGAGGGCGTGGTGGTGGCGGTGATCGATACCGGCATCGTGCCCAACCATGTGGACTTCACCGGCAATCTGCTGGAGGGCTACGACTTCATCAGCAACGCGGCGCGCTCGCGTCGCCCCACCAATGACCGCGTGCCCGGCGCCCTGGACTACGGCGACTGGGTGGAAAACGACAACGAGTGCTACCAGGGCTCGCTTGCCGATGACAGCTCCTGGCACGGCACGCACGTGGCCGGTACCGTGGCCGAAGCGACCAACAACGGCATCGGCATGGCCGGTGTCGCGTACAAGTCCAAGGTGCTGCCGGTACGCGTGCTCGGCAAGTGTGGTGGCAGCCTGTCGGATATCGCCGATGCGATCACCTGGGCGTCCGGCGGCACCGTGGCCGGCATTCCGGCCAACCCCAACCCGGCCGAAATCATCAATATGAGCCTGGGCGGCGGTGGCGCGTGCGATCCGGTCTACCAGGCCGCGATCAACGGTGCGGTGCAGCGCGGCACGGTGGTGATCGTGGCGGCAGGCAACGACGGCGGCCCGGTGGCCAACGCACGTCCGGCCAACTGCAACAACGTGGTGGCCGTCGGTGCCACCCGCATCACCGGTGGCATCACCTACTACTCCAATTACGGCCCGGCAGTGGATCTGTCCGCACCGGGTGGCGGCGGCAGCGTCGACGGCAACCCGGGCGGCTTCGTCTGGCAGGCCGTGTCCAGCAGCACCACCTCGCCGGATCTGGGCACCTCCACCTACGGTGGCAAGGGCGGCACCTCGATGTCCTCGCCGCACGTGGCCGCCGTGGCCGCGCTGGTGCAGAGCGCCTTGATCGCCAACAACCGCGACCCGCTGACCCCGGCGGCGATGGAGACCCTGCTCAAGGAGACGGCCCGTCCGTTCCCGGTCAGCATTCCGGCGTCCACCCCGATCGGCACCGGCATCCTCGATGCCAAGGCCGCGCTGGACAAGGCGCTGGAAGAGCCGTGCACCGAGGACTGCGGCCCGACCGCGACGCCGCTGACCAACAAGGTGGCGGTGGGCGGCCTGAGCGGCGCCGGTGGCAGCGAAGTGCTCTACAGCTTCGAGGCCCAGGCCGGCAAGGTGCTCAGCCTGCTGACCTACGGTGGCAGCGGCAACGTGTCGGTGTACGTCAGCCAGGGCAAGGAACCGACCGCGACGGCCTACGACGCCAAGTCGACCCGTCCGGGCAACAGTGAAACCGTGCGCTTCACCGCGCCGGTGGCGGGCACGTACTACATCAAGCTGGTCGGCGAGTCCGCGTTCAGCGGCGTGAGCATCGTCGCCAACCAGTAAGCGTATGGCCCTGCTGCGGGAGTCCGTCTTGTGACGGGCTCCCGCTTTTGCATTCCGCACCGGGGAATCCCGCGTAGGATCGCGACGAACTGCTAAAGTCGCAGGGGTTGCCAGGAGAGCTTCGTGAACGCGGTTGCCCACGATCCCACTGCCGAATCCGCAGCGGAAACACGACTAGTCGACGTATTGCTGCAGAAGGGGCGCCTGAAGGAAGGCGACCTCGCGCGCGCGCGTCCGTTGCACCGTGAATCCGGCGGCAGCCTGCTGCAGCTGCTGGTGCGGCTGGGCCTGGTGTCCGAGCGCGACCATGCCCAGACCAGCAGCGAGGTGCTGGGGCTGCCGTTGCTGGATGCCAAGGCGGTTCCGGAAAGCCCGCCCGAGGCCCTGCTCGAAACGCTGCCGCTGTCGCTGCGTTTTCTCAAACAGTTTCACGTCTGCCCGCTGGCGCTGCAGGACGGCGTGCTCGACCTGTGGGTCTCCGACCCGCAGGACCCGTACGCCGCCGAGGCGGTGCAGCTGGCCACCTCGGTTCCGGTGCGCCTGCACGTGGGGCTGCGCTCGGAGATCGACGATCTGATCGAACGCTGGTTCGGCCAGGGCCGCAGCGCGATGGGCGCGATCATCGAGACCGCTGACGGCGAAGGCGCTGCGGTGGACGACATCGAACATCTTCGCGACCTGGCCTCCGAAGCGCCGGTGATCCGCCTGGTGAACCTGGTGATCCAACGCGCGGTGGAACTGCGCGCTTCGGACATCCACATCGAACCGTTCGAGAACCGCCTGAAGGTGCGCTATCGCGTCGACGGTGTGCTGATCGACGGCGAAAGTCCGCCGGCCAATCTGACCGCGGCGGTGATCAGCCGCGTCAAAATCATGGCCCGGTTGAACATTGCCGAACGCCGCCTGCCGCAGGACGGCCGCATCATGCTGCGCGTGCAGGGCAAAGAGCTGGACCTGCGCGTGAGCACGGTCCCCACCGCGCACGGCGAGAGTGTGGTGATGCGCCTGCTCGACCGGGACACGGTGGTGTTCGACTTCCAGCGCCTCGGCTTCACCGACGCCTTCCTGCCGCAGTTCCGCCGGGTGCTGGAACAGCCGCATGGCATCCTGCTGGTTACCGGCCCGACCGGATCGGGAAAGACCACCACGCTGTACACCGCGCTGAGCCAGCTGAACACCGCCGACGTCAAGATCATCACCGTCGAAGACCCGGTGGAATACCAGATCGAAGGCATCAACCAGATCCAGGCCAAGCCGCAGATCGGGTTGGATTTCGCCAACGCCCTGCGCAGCATCGTGCGCCAGGATCCGGACATCATCATGATCGGCGAAATGCGCGATCTGGAAACGGCGCGCATCGCCATCCAGTCCGCGCTCACCGGCCACCTGGTGCTGTCCACGCTGCATACCAACAACGCCGCCGGTGGCATCACCCGCCTGCTCGACATGGGCGTGGAGGATTATCTGCTGACGTCCACCATCAACGGCATCCTCGCCCAGCGCCTGGTGCGCCGCCTGGAGCCGTCGCATGCGCTGCGCTATCCGGCCTCGCCGGAGGAGATCGAGAAGTTCGGCCTGCGCCGCCTGCAGCCGCAGGGCGAGATCTTCCTGTACCGCGCGCAGCCGTCGGCGGCAGCGCCCACCGGTTACCTGGGGCGCACCACGATCATGGAGTTCCTGGTGATGAACGACGAACTGCGGCGTGCGGTGATGCGGCGTGCCGGCATGGGCGAGATCGAGCAGATCGCACGCGCCGCCGGCATGCGCACCATGTATGAAGATGGCCTGTCCAAGGCGCTGCAGGGCCACACCACCCTTGAGGAAGTGCTGCGCGTGACGGAGGAATCCTGATGCGCCGCGCGTGCCGGCAGCGGAGCGGCGGCTGAGCATGCCCCAGTACCGCTACAAGGCGCTCAACGCCCACGGTGAGCTGTTCGACGGGCAGATGGAGGCCGCCAGCCAAGCCGAGGTCGCCGCGCGGCTGCAGGACCAGGGCCACGTGCCGATGGAAGCGCGGCTGGCCAGCGACGGCGTGGCCAGCGCATCGTCGTGGGCCACGCTGCTGCGGCGCAAACCGTTCGACGGCGCCGCGCTGGTGCAGTTCACCCAGCAGCTGGCCACGCTGCTCGGCGCGGGCCAGCCGCTGGATCGCGCGCTGACCATCCTGCTGGAGCTGCCCGAGGACGAGCGCAGCCGCCGGGTGATCACCGAGATCCGCGACATCGTGCGTGGGGGCGCCGCGCTGTCCACCGCACTGGAACGCCAGCACGGCCTGTTCTCGCGGCTGTACATCAACATGGTGCGCGCCGGTGAGGCCGGCGGCAGCCTGCACGACACCCTGCAGCGCCTGTCGGACTACCTCGAACGCAGCGCCGAGCTGAAAGGCCGGGTGATCAACGCGCTGATCTATCCGGCGATCCTGCTGGCCGTGGTCGGCGGCGCGCTGCTGTTCCTGCTCGGTTATGTGGTGCCGCAGTTTGCCACCATGTACGAAAGCCTGGACGTGGCCTTGCCCTGGTTCACCCAGTGGGTGCTGGCGGCCGGCACGGTGGTGCGTGAAGGCTGGATCGCAGTGATCGTGGTCCCGGCGCTGGTGGCGCTGGTGATCGAGCGCAAACTGCGCCAGCCGGCGTTCCGCCTGGCGCTGGATGGCTGGCTGCTGCAGCGCCGCGGCATCGGCGCGCTGGTGGCCAAGCTGGAAACCGCGCGGCTGGCACGCACCCTCGGCACGCTGCTGCGCAATGGTGTGCCGCTGCTGTCCGGCCTGGGCATCGCCCGCAACGTGCTGGGCAACCGCGCGCTGGCGGCCGACGTGGATGCGGCCAGCGACGAGGTCAAGAACGGCAACGGCCTGTCCGCCTCGCTGGCGCGCGGCAAGCGCTTCCCACGTCTGGCCCTGCAGATGATCCAGGTCGGCGAGGAATCCGGCGCGCTGGATACCATGCTGCTCAAGACCGCCGACACGTTCGAACAGGAAAGCGCACGCGCGATCGACCGCCTGCTGTCGGCGCTGGTACCGGTGATCACCCTGGTGCTGGCCTCGGTGGTCGGGCTGGTGATCGTGGCCGTGCTGGTGCCGCTGTACGACCTCACCAACGCCATCGGCTGAGCGCCGCCGGCCCATCCCCGACCGACCCGATCCAAGGAGCCCACTGCATGCAACGCCGCCTGATCCGCTTCTCCTCGCCGCGCAACCAGTCGGGCATGAGCCTGCTGGAAATCATCATCGTCATCGTGCTGATCGGCGCGGTGCTCACCCTGGTCGGCAGTCGCGTTCTCGGCGGCGCCGACCGCGGCAAGGCCAACATCGCCAAGGCCCAGGTGCAGACCGTGGCCGGCAAGATCGAGAACTACCAGCTGGATACCGGCAAGCTGCCGGCCAAGCTCGACGACCTTGTCACCCAGCCCGGCGGCAGCAGCGGCTGGCTCGGCCCGTACGCCAAGCCGGCCGATCTCAACGATCCGTGGGGCCACGCGCTGGAGTACCGCGTGCCCGGCGAAGGCCAGCCGTTCGAGCTGATCAGCCTCGGCAAGGACGGCAAGGTCGGCGGCAGCAGCTACGACGCGGACATCCGTTACGAGTGATGGAGGCGGCCGCCCCGCGCCCGCCGCGCCACCACCGCGCTGCCCCGCGGACGGGCGCGCGTGGCCTGTCGCTGCTGGAAATGCTGCTGGTGGTGGCCCTGATCGCGGTAATCGGGCTGATCACCGCCAGTGGCATGCGGGGGGGCATCGACGGCATGCGGCTGCGCAACGCCGGCAAGGAAATGGCCAACCAGCTGCGCTACACCCGGACCCAGGCGATCGCCACCGGTGAGCAGCAGCGCTTCGTGGTGGACCCGAAGGCGCGTACCTGGACCGCCGCCAATGGCCGCCACGGCACCCTGCCGGCGACGCTGGAGGTCCAGGTCAGTGCGGCGCGCGAAGTCGCCCCCGGGCCCGGCCAGGCCGCCATCGCGTTCTATCCCGATGGCGGCGCCAGCGGGGGACGGATCGCATTGAGCGCGCGCGATGCGGTGTGGGACATCCAGGTGGGCTGGATCACCGGCGAGGTGCGCTCGGGCATGCGGCGGGACCGCCCATGAAGCGCCAGCGCGGCTATTCGCTGCTGGAAGTGATCGTCGCGTTCGCGCTGCTGGCGCTGGCGTTGACCCTGCTGCTGGGCAGCCTGTCCGGCGCGTCGCGACAGGTCGGCCAGTCCGATCTGCGGACCCGCGCGGTACTGCATGCGCAGTCGCTGCTCGAGGCCACCGGCATCGACGCGCCGCTGCAACCGGGGCAGACCCGCGGTGAGTGGGAGGACGGCCGCTACCGCTGGCAACTGCAGGTGGAGCCGTTCGTGGACGCGCGTGGCGATACCGCGCCGTCGGTCATCGACCCCGCTGCGCCGCGCCTGGCCCGGATCACCCTGCAGGTGCGCTGGGGCGACGGTGGCGGCGAGACGCTGCAGTGGCGCAGTCTGCGCCTGCTGCCGCCGGCAACGGCCGCAGTGCCGGGGGCACCCCGATGAGGCCGCTGGCGGTTCACACCCGCGCAGGGTTCACCCTGATCGAAGTGCTGCTGGCCACCGCACTGCTGGTGGGCGGGCTGGCCCTGGCGTTCGCTACGATCCGCTCGGCGATGGCGATCAGCCAACGGGGCGAAGCGGTGGCCGCGCACAACGAGCGCATGCGGGCGGTCGAAGGGTTCCTGCGGCGCCGCCTGGCAATGGCCACGCGCACCGCCACCACGCCGCCGGACCCGACCCGCGAGCCGGTCTACTTCGCCGGTGACGCGCAGCACATGCTGTTCGTGTCCGAACTGCCGGGCTATCTCGGCCGGGGCGGGCCGTATGTGCACGAACTCGCGCTGCGCCCCGATGGCCGCAGTCAGCGGCTGGACCTGACGCTCACCCTGGTGCAGAACGGCGAGCGCATCGAGGAAACCCCGCCGCGCGCCCCCGAACTGCTCGTCGATGGCCTGCGGGGCGTGCACTTCCGCTATCGCGGCATCGACCCGCGCACCGGCGACGTCGGCGCCTGGCAGGACCGGTGGGACGATACCCGGCGCCTGCCGCTGCTGGTGTCCATCGATGTGCAGCCGGCACAGGGGCCGGCCTGGCCCACGCTGGTGGTGGCGTTGTCGCAGCAGCAGGCCGCGCGCCCATGACGCGGCGCATGCGGGGGGCCGCGCTGGTACTGGTGCTGTGGCTGATCGCGCTGCTGACGGCCGTGGTGGGCGCGTACGCGCTTACCGCCCGGGTGGAGCATCTTCAGCAACGCGTGGTCGGCGATGACGCAATCGGCCAGGAGCATGCGCGGGCGGGCCTGGAATACGCGCTGCACCGCCTGCAGCCCACCGCCACGCAGCCGGCGTGGGTACCCGATGGCCGGCGCTACCGGTGGCAGTTCGACGAACGCCGTATCGACCTGCGTATCGTCGATGAGAACGGCAAGATCAATCTCAACCTTGCCGATGCGGCGTTGTTGTCCGGCTTCCTGCGCGCGCTGGGTGAACCGCCGCCACGTGCCCAGCAGTTGGCCGGGGCGATCCTGGACTGGCGCGACGCCGACAACCTCAAGCAACCCGGCGGCGGCGCCGAAACGGCGGACTACCGGGCAGCCGGGCTGCCGTATGGCGCGCGCAATGCGCGCTTTGACAGCCTGGGCGAACTGCAGCGGGTGCTCGGCATGGATGCGGCGCTGTATGCGCGCATGGAGCCGATGCTGACGCTGTACAGCCGCCAGTCGCGGCCGGACCCTCGCTTCGCCGCCGGTCCGGTACTGAGCGCGCTGGGGCTGGATGCCGAGCGGCTGCTGGCCGAACGCGAGCGTGCGCAGGCGGCGGTCGAAGCCGGTGTTCCTGTCGCACCGCTTGCCAGCGGCGGCGGCACCTATAGTATCGAGAGCCGCGCCACGGACGCGCGGGGCCGTGTTTCGGTGTTGCGCGCCGTCGTGCGGATGGGGTCGGCGGGTACGCCGGGAAGGGTCTACACAGTGTTTCGCTGGGAACAGGGAATGGCAGCACGATGACGGCATGGCGTGACAGTCTGGTGCGGGCGCAGGGGCAGATGGCGCCGGGTGTGGGCCGTGGCCTGCGCTGGTGGCGGCGTTCGCTGCTGGCGTGGTTGCCGGCGCGCTGGCAGTGGGCGCTGGGCTGGTCGCGCTCGCGCCTGCTGCTATCCGCGCAGGCGGGGCAGGTGCGCCTGATGCAGGAAACCGGCGCGATGATCGGCCCGGTCGTGGACGTGCCGCTCTCGACGTCGCCCACTGCGCTGGACAGTCTCCTTGACGCACGCCTGCGTACCCTGCCGCGGCATTGGCTGCTGCCGGCCTCGGCGGTGCTGCGGCGGCCACTGCGGCTGCCGGCGGCCGCGGCCGAGCGGCTGCACGACGTGGTGCGTTTCGAGATCGACCGGCAGACGCCGTTCGATGCAAGCCAGGTCGCCTTCGACGTACGCGAGCTCGGCGTGCTCGACGACGGCCAGCTCCAGGTCGAACTGGTGGTGGTGCCGCTGCAGGCGCTGGCGCAGTGGGCGCAGCAGTACGGCGCGTGGTCGCAGGGGCTGGCCGGACTGGATGCGGTCGATGCAGCCGGCGTGCCGCTCGGCGTGAACCTGCTGCCGCCGGCACAGCGCCAGGCCACGCGCGATCCGATGCGGCGCTGGAACCTGCTGCTGGGCGCGGCCAGCGTGCTGCTGCTGGTACTTGCTGGCCTGCAGCTGCTGGACAACCGCCAGGCGGCGGCCGAGCGCCTGCGGGCGCAGGTCGATGCAGCGGCGCGCGACGCCCGCCAGGTGGCGGCCGAACGCGAGCAGCTGCAGTCGCTGGTGGACGGTGCGGCGTTCCTGGAACAACAGCGCGGGCGCCATGCCAGCAGCGTGGAAATCTGGAACGAGCTGACCCGGCTGCTGCCCGACGGAACCTATCTGGAGAAGCTGTCCATCGAAGGCAACACGCTGCAGTTGATCGGGCTCAGCCGTGAAGCCTCGCAGCTGGTGCCGCTGCTGCAGGTGTCGCCGTTGTGGCGCAAGGTCAACCTGACCGGTGTGCTGCAGGCCGACGGTGGCGCCGCCGGCCGCGACCGCTTCACGTTGACCGCCGAGCTGCAGCCACTGCCCGGCCAGGGCACCGCCTCCATCCCGTCAACGTCGGAGGGTGCCGATGGCGCAACCAACGACACGCCGTGACCGCTGGCTGGCGCTGGCACTGCTGATCGCGGTGATCGGCGTGGCCTACCTGCTGCTGGTGCACCCGTGGTTTACCCAGCCGCTGCGCGCCATCGATGCCGACATTGCCGGGCTGCAGGAGCGCCAGCAACGCGTGCAGGCCCAGCTGCAGCAGCGCACACAGGTGGCGCAGGGCCTGGCGCAGGCACGCGCGGCGCTGCAGGGACGCCCCGGTTTCCTGCGCGAGGCCACCGCCGAATCCGCCGCCGCCGCGCTCTCCACCCGCCTGCAGGATGCGGTTGCTTCGGCCAGCCCGGGCAATCGCAGCTGCACGATCAGCAACCGCTCGCCCCTGCCTGATACCACGCCGGATGCGCGCTTTGCACGGGTGGCGCTGCAGGTGCGGCTGCGCTGCGGCATACCGGAAATGGCGGCGGTGCTGCACACCCTGGAAACCGGCACGCCGCGTCTGTTCATCGACAATCTCAACCTGCTCGCGCAGCGCTTCCAGCAGTCGCCCAGCGAAACCGGGACGGGGCTGGACGTGTCGTTCGAGCTGGTGGGGTATCTGGACGACACCGCGACCGATGGCATCGCGCAGGCGCCCGTTGCGGCCGACGCCGCCGGTGCCGCGGCATCCGCCGCAGCGGTCGCCGCGCCGTCGATGGGGGATGCGATGGCCATGCCCGCCGCACCGATGGACGCGGACGGTGGCGACGCGGTGCCGGATGAGGAGGGCGCGCATGAAAATTGACGTGGCGCCCCTGCGCACCTGGTGGTTGGCTGCGGTACTGGCCTGGGCCGCGGCAATCTGGCTGGCGACCCTGTTCGGGCTGGGCGGTCGCCTGGGTCCGGCGCCGCCGCCCGGACGCGGCGCCGCCGCGCTGCCGGTCCTGCCGCCTGCGGCCCCCGAGCGCATGGCCACGGCCGCGAGCTACGCCGACATCGGCACGCGCCCGTTGTTTGCCGAAGACCGTACCCCCCGGCCCTACCTGCTGGGCGGCAGCGAACCGGGTGCGGCCAGCACGGTCAGTCTGACCGGCGTGCTGCTCACCGACAGTTTCGCGATGGCCATTCTCACCACCGACCAGCACCACTCGTTGCGCCTGCGCCTCAATGGCGATGCTGTCAACGGCTGGCAGCTGCTGGCGCTGGAGCCGCGTCGTGCCACTGTCGCCGGCCCCGGCGGCACCCAGGTACTGGAGCTGCCGGTGTTCAACGGGCAGGGCGGCGAGCCGCCCACCGTGCTCGGCAACCCCACGCCCGGTGGAGGCGTGCCGCCAGCTGGTCAGCCGATGCCCGCGCTTCCACCACCGGCGTCGGCGGCGGCCCAGGCCCGGCCGACCAATGGCCCGTCACCCGCCGCGGTGGCGCGGCCGGTCGCACCGGCACCCGCGCCGGCACCGGCGCAGAACGAAGGCCCCAGCGAAGAACAGATGAGTGCGATCCGCGAGCGCATCCAGGCGCGCCGCCAGCAACTGCAGCAACAGCAGCAACAACAACAGTCGTCGCAGCGACCGCCCGCGGGCGGCTCCGGCCAAAACCCTTAGAGTGAAAGCATGACACTGCGTCTTTTCCCGATTTCCTTTGCCGTGGCCCTGCTGGTGGGCTGCGCCACCGTGCCTGCTCCCGAGGTGCGTCGCGACGCCGTGCTGGACGGGCCGCACCAGGTGGTGGCCGGCGACGGCTCGCGCGAGGGCGTGGCCACCGAAGGCCTGGAGGCCGGCGCACCGCAGGCGGTGATCCGCCGCGGCACCGGCACCATGATCAACCGCAGCGCCGCTGCGGCGCCGCAGCCGGCGCTCTCGCAGGCCGGCAGCGGGCAGGCGACCTTCAACTTTGAAGGCGAATCGGTGCATGCCGTGGTCAAGGCCATCCTGGGCGACATGCTCGGGCAGAACTACGTGATCGCGCCGGGCGTGCAGGGCACCGTGACGCTGGCCACGCCCAAGCCGGTGTCGTCGGCGCAGGCGCTGAACCTGCTGGAAATGGTGCTGGGCTGGAACAACGCGCGCATGGTCTACAGCGGCGGCCGGTACAACATCGTGCCCGCCGACCAGGCGCTCGCCGGCACGGTCGCGCCGAGCACCGCCCCGGCCGCCAGCGCGCGTGGCTTCGAGGTGCGCGTGGTGCCGCTGCAGTTCATTTCCGCCACGGAGATGAAGAAGGTCCTGGAGCCGTATGCGCGGCCCAACGCGATCGTCAACGTCGACAGCGGGCGCAACGTGATCACCCTCGGCGGTACCCGCAACGAACTGGAAAACTACCTGCGCACGGTGGAGATCTTCGACGTCGACTGGTTGTCGGGCATGTCGGTGGGCGTGTTCCCGATCCAGTCGGGCAAGGCCGAGCAGGTCGCTGCGGATCTGGAAAAGGTGTTCGGCGAAGAGAGCAAAACCCCCAGCGCGGGCATGTTCCGCTTCCTGCCGCTGGAAAACGCCAACGCGGTGCTGGTGATCACCCCACAGGCACGTTACCTGGATCAGATCCAGCAGTGGCTGGACCGCATCGACACCGCCGGCGGCAGCGCCCGCCTGTTCTCCTACGAGCTGCGCTACGTCAAAGCCAAGGACCTGGCCGAGCGCCTGGCCGAGGCGTTCGCCAGCGAGAACGGCCGCGGCCGTGGCAGCAGCAGCGCCTCGCTGGCGCCGGGGGGCTCGCAGATGGAGGTCGGCAGCCGCGACCTGGGCGGCAACACCAACAACATCAGTACCACCGGCAGCGGCAACGGCAACAGCCGTGGCGGGTTGGGCGAGGGCAGCATGAGCCTGCCGCAGCGGCAGGCAGGCAACGCCAGCTTCAACCTGGAAGTGCAGGGCGACAGCGTCGGCGTGTCGGCGGTGGAGGAAACCAACACCCTGCTGGTGCGGTCCACGCCGCAGGCCTGGCGCTCCATCCGCGAGGTGATCGAAAAGCTCGACGTGATGCCGATGCAGGTGCACATCGAGGCGCAGGTGGCCGAAGTGTCGCTCACCGGCGACCTCAGCTACGGCGTCAACTGGTTCTTCGAGCAGGCCGTGGCCACCGGCAAGACCGAAAGCGGCGTCGACCTGCCCAGCGCCTTGGGCCGCTCGATCTGGGGCAGCATTTCCGGGGTCGTCGGCGATGGAGGCGTGGGCTGGACCTTCCTTGGCAAGAACGCGGCCGCCGTGGTCACCGCGCTGGACAAGGTCAGCAACCTGCGCCTTCTGCAGACCCCCTCCATCTTCGTCCGCAACAATGCCGAGGCGACGCTCAACGTCGGCACCCAGATCCCGATCAACTCGGTCTCGGTCAACACCGGCGTGGGCGGCGACAACACTTACAGCCAGGTGCAGTACCTGGACACGGGCGTGATCCTCAAGGTGCGCCCGCGCATCACCCGCGATGGCGTGGTGTTCCTGGACATCGTGCAGGAGGTCAGCTCGGCCGGCGCGATTCCCGCCGGCTGCGATCCGACCAAGACCACCTGCAACCCGCCGATCAATACCCGCAAGATCTCCACCGAGGCGGCCGTGCAGAGCGGCGATACCATCATGCTGGCCGGACTGATCACCAACTCCGACGAGGATGGCAGCAACGGCGTGCCGGGGCTGAGCAAGATCCCGGTGCTGGGTGCGCTGTTCGGCAGGAAGACCCAGAACAGCGGTCGCTCGGAAGTGATCGTACTGCTCACCCCGACGATCGTGCGCAACGCGCAGGAGTCGCGCAACCTGACCGACGAATACAGCAGCCGCTTCCGTGCGATGGAGCCGTTCCCGAACCACCCGAAGAAGAACTGACGCGCCCCCCGCGCTGCCTGTTACGCTGCGCGCATCCGGCACCCACCACAGACAGGGGGAAGCGATGGGGACGATCGTGTTGCTGCCGATCGGCGTCGACGACACCGCCCTGGACCAGTGCCTGGGCGCCCTGGAGACCGGCACCGCTGCCGGTACGGCGGTGTGGCTGGCCGACGACGGGCAGGCCGGGCCCCGGGCGCAGGCGGTGATCGAGCACTGGCTGGTGCAGACCCGGCTGCGTGCCGAATACACCCGGCGCGCGCGCAGCATCGGCGAGGTGGCGCACCTGGATGAGATGCTGCAGGCCTGTGCCGGTGCCGATGTGGTGGTGCTGGCGCCCGATGCGATCCCCGCGCCGGGCTGGTTGCAGCAACTGGAGGCCTGTTTCGCGCACGATCCATCGATCGGCTCGGCCACGCCGTGGTGCAATGCCGGTGAAACCGCCGCCTGGCCACGGCTGGGTGAAATCAATCCGGTCCCGGAGGCGCTCGATGCCGTGGCCCATGCCTGCGCGGCATTGCCGCCAGTGCACCCCGAACTGCCCTCGGCGGTGACCCACGCGGTGCTGCTGCGCGGCAACGCGCGGCGCAGGGCGGGGGGCCTGGACGCGCACAGCTACGGCTCCTGGAATGCGGCGCTGATCGACCTGAGCCTGCGCATGGCCGGGCTGGGCTGGCGCAATGCGCTGTGCGAAACCGCGTTCGTCGCGCGGGCAGACGAGGGCCGTGCGCACGACGGGGACATGGACGCGCTGGGCACGCGCTGGCCTGGCTGGCGGCCACGGCTTGCCGCCTTTCTGATGGGCGATCCGCTGCGCCAGGCACGCCAGGCGCTGCAGCAGAGCTACCAGCAGGCGATAATGCCACGTGCACAGGGTGACCTGTTCGCGCCGCCCGCCGCACCGGAGTTTCCCGCTTGAGCCACGCCATCGCCGCCATCATTGTCAGCTACCAGAGCGGCAGCACCCTCGATGCCTGCCTGACCCGGCTGCGCGCCGCCCACGATGTCGCCGAGATCCGCGTGGTCGACAACGGCTCGACCGACGCGACCCTGGACATCGTGCAGCGCCACGCCACGGCCGATGCGCGGGTACGCTTCATCGCCAATCCGGACAACCCCGGGTTTGCGGCCGCCAACAACCAGGGCGTGGCCGACTGCCAGGCGCCGTGGTTGGCCTTCATCAACCCGGACCTGCTGGTCGTGCCGGACACACTGTCGCGGCTGTGCGCCCGCGCCGCCGAACTGGGCGACTGTCTGCTCGGGGTGGAGCAGGTGGACGAGGACGGTCGCCGCGACGACGCGGTACGCCGCCGCGATCCGGATTTCGCCGCGATGCTGCGCAATCCCGGCCGTGGCGCGCGCCTGGCGATTCCGGCCGATCCGGCGCAGACACTGCAGGTCGTGCCGGCGCTGTCCGGTGCGCTGCTGCTGATGCCACGGAGTCTGTTCGACCGCCTTGGCGGGTGGGATGCCGGTTACCGCCTGCATGCCGAAGACCTGGACCTGTGCCGCCGCGCCCGCGATGCCGGGGCGGTGGTGGCCATTGCCAACGATCTGCAGGTCACCCACGTCCGTGGCGTCTCCAGCCGCTCGCGGCCGTTCTTCGTCGAATGGCACAAGCACCGCGGACTGTGGCGTTACTTCCGCAAGTTCGAGGCGCCGCGCCGCAACCTGCTGGTGCAGGGCGCGGTATGGACAGCGATCTGGGCCCACGCGGCGGCGCAGGTGCCGCGTCTGCTGCGGGCACGACGCCCGGCCTGAGGCCGCACCGAGATGAACGCGTGGTCAAGCACGGCCGCGCCCGGGCGGCGGTGAACGCCACGCCCGGCGCATACTTTACCGGCGCACCTTCCGAACGCGCGTGGATTCCGCATGATCATCCAGTCCCTGCTCGACACCGACCTGTACAAATTCACCATGATGCAGGCGGTGCTGCACCAGCATCCCGGCGCCCAGGTGCAGTACCGGTTCAAATGCCGCACGCCGGGTATCGACCTGGCGCAGTACATCGATCAGATCAACGACGAGATCGACCACCTGTGCCGCCTGCGTTTCACCGCCGAAGAGCTGGACTACGTACGCGGCCTGCGCTTCGTCAAGCCGGACTTCGCCGACTTTCTCGGGTTGTTCCACCTGGACCGCAAGTACATCGGTCTGCGCGCATCGGACACCGTTCCCGGCGAGATCGAGCTGGACATCACCGGCCCGTGGCTGCACACCATCCTGTTCGAAGTACCGCTGCTGGCGATCATCAACGAGGTCTGGTTCCGCAATACCAGCACGCCCGACTTCGCCGAAGGCGAGCGGCGGCTGCAGGCCAAGACCGCACTGCTGCGCGATACGCCCGGCTTCGAGCTGTGCCGCATTGCCGACTACGGCAGCCGCCGCCGCTACTCGCGCGCGTGGCACGCGCGCATGCTGCCGATGATGCGTGATGCGTTGGGCGCCCAGTTCGTGGGCACCAGCAACGTGCATTTCGCCCGCCTGTACGGCATGACGCCGCACGGCACGATGGCGCACGAGTACCTGCAGGCGTTCCAGGCATTGGGGCCGCGCCTGCGCGATTCGCAGGTGGCGGCGCTGGAATCGTGGGCACGCGAGTACCGTGGCGACCTCGGCATCGCCCTGTCGGACGTGGTCGGACTGGAGGCCTTCCTGCGCGATTTCGACATGTACTTCTGCAAGCTGTTCGATGGCGTGCGCCACGATTCGGGCGATCCGTTCGCCTGGGGCGACCGCATGCTCGCGCACTTCAACGCACGTCGTGTCGACCCGCGCAGCAAAGTGCTGGTGTTCAGCGACGGGCTCAACATCGAAAAGGTGATGCAGCTGTTCGACTATTTCCGCGGGCGCTGCCAGGTGGCGTTCGGCGTGGGCACGCACCTCACCAACGACCTCGGTCCGACGCCCCTCAACATCGTCATCAAGATGGTCCGCTGCAACGGCCAGCCGGTGGCAAAACTCAGCGACTCGCCCGGCAAGAGCATGTGCGACGACCCCGGCTACCTGGCCTATCTGCGCCAGGTGTTCGAACTTTCACCTGAGTAACGCGCCCACAGAGAGACAATCACATTCGGGTGGCGACACAAAGTGACGTACAGCGTCACATTGGATGTCGAAATGTGATACGCATCACGTTGAGCTGGCTAGGAAGCCCCACTTGGCCTACGATTTGCGTGATGGACGTCACACATCGTTAGTCAGCACATGGAGCGGTCAGGTGAAGGTTCTCTCTGTCTTTGGTACTCGCCCTGAAGCCATCAAGATGGGCCCCCTGGTCCGCGCGCTGGAAGCAGCGCCGGGAATCCACTCCGTGGTCTGCATCACCGGACAGCACCGGGCGATGCTTGATCAGGTGATGTCGCTGTTCGACATCCAACCCGATCACGACCTCGACGTCATGGTCGCCAACCAGACGCTCAACGGCTTGTGCGGCCGGTTGTTCGCCAAGCTCGATGCGCTCTACGAGCAGGTGCAGCCCGACCGCGTTCTGGTGCATGGCGACACCAGCACCGCAATGACCGCTGCGCTGGCCGCCTTCCATCGGCGCATCCCGGTCGGGCATGTCGAAGCCGGGCTGCGCACCGGCAACCTCGATCAGCCCTGGCCCGAGGAAATGAACCGCCGCGTCATCGACGTGGTCGCCGATCATCTGTTCGCCCCTACTGCCAGCTCCCGCTACAACCTGGAGCAGGAGAATCTCGGGGGCCGCATCACCATCACCGGCAACACCGTGATCGACGCGCTGGAACAGACCGTGGACCGCATCGATCGCGACGCGCCGCTGCGCGCGGGTCTGGATGCCGCGTTCCCGTTCCTCACCCCGGGTCGCAAGCTGCTGCTGGTCACCGGGCACCGCCGCGAAAGCTTCGGCGACGGCTTTGCCAACATCTGCCGCGCGCTGGCCGAGCTGGCCCGTCGCCCGGATCTGGAAATCGTTTATCCGGTCCACCTCAATCCGAACGTGCAGGGCCCGGTGCACCAGCACCTCGGCGGCCTGGACAATGTGCACCTGATCCCGCCGCAGGATTACCTGCACTTCGTCCGCCTGATGCAGCGCGCGCATGTGGTGCTCACCGACTCGGGCGGTGTGCAGGAAGAAGCGCCGGCGCTCGGCCGTCCGGTGCTGGTGATGCGCGATGTCACCGAACGCCCTGAAGCCGTGCAGGCCGGGGTGGTCAAGCTGGTCGGCACCGACGCGGCGCGCATCGTTGCCGAGGTTGGCGCCGCCTGCGATGCCGCACCGACCCCTGCGCGGTTCCGCCCCGATGCCAGCCCTTACGGCGACGGCCGTGCATCCGCGCGCATCGTCGCCGCGCTGCGCGGCGTGCCCTTTGACGAGTTCGTGCCCGGCCGTGCGGTCGACGCTCTGTCCACTCCCTTCCTGACTGAAGCCACCTCATGACCAAGACCAACCGTAGTACCGCACGCTTCTCCAAGGTATTGCCGCTGGCCCTGGTCCTGATCTGTCCCCTGCCGACGGCGCTGGCTGCCGACAGTGTGGCCGGCCAGTTCACCGAGTGGGCCGGCGACAGCACGGTCAGCCGCAGCATGACCCTCCGCGACCTGGGCTTCACCCAGCCGGTGGTGCTGAGCGGGCAGGAGAGCCAGCGCGAGATCTACCTGCCGGTGCCCGCCGGGGTGGAGACCCGCGAGGCGCAGCTGCAGCTCGATGCCCGCTACGTGCGCGGCCATACCGGGCGTACCTCCAGTCTGCTGTCGGTTGATGGCGACCCGGTCTCGGCGCGCTCGATCACCGACGCGCAGGGCGACGCCAGCCAGTTGATCGGCATCGACGGCTTCGCCCGTCCCAGCGGCTTCGTCCGCTTCGGCGTGGGCTGGTGGTCCGTGGTGTCCGACTACCAGTGCGCCGACCAGAGCGCGCCGGCCAACGTGTTGCGGCTGTCGCCGGACACGCGCTTCAGCTATCGCTTCGATGGCCGCCAGATCGACACCGTGGCCAAGGCATGGGGCGCGTTGCCGGCCCGGGTCCGCCTGCTGGTCGATGGCCGCGCGCTCGGCGTGGAAAGCTACGACGCGGCCTGGCGCGTGGGCACTGCACTGGAAAATGGCGGCAAGCGCGTGGACGTGGTGGGCCTGCCGGCCGTGGGCGGCACGGTGGACCTGCGCGGGCTGGTGATCCCGGCCAGCCTGGCCGGCATTCCCGCGTATGCCGCCCTTGCCGATGGCAGCGCCACCCACCGGATCGGCAGTCTGGCCGAAGTCGGCGCGCTGCTGTCGCTGGCCGACGGTCCGCTCGCGCCGGACGTGGCGGTGACCAGCGACCCGCTGCGTGCCGCCGTGCGCGCCGCGCTGGATGCGCTGGCGACCGAGGTCGCTGCGGCGTCGCCCGATGCGGCAGTGGCATTCACCCAGTGGCGCCGCGCCGACATGGCCGGCCTGGAAACCGCCCCGGGGACCGCGTCGGTGCAGGTGGCGATGGTCGGCGGGCGTCCGACCCTGCTGGTCGCGGTGGGGGCCGGCGCCAAGGTGGCCGGCCTGCTGACCGAACAGTGGCGCGCCTATGCGCTGGGCCGTTCGCTGCAGGTGGAGCAGGCGCTGCTGCCGCAGGCCGACAAGGACGTGGTGCTGCTCAGCCGCCTCGGAGCGATGGCCGGCACCCAGGACATCGTCACGCGCGGTGACCGCATTGCCACGTTCGATCTGGGCGCACTGTCCAGCGAAGGCCGTCTGCCCAGCGAAGTGGTGCTCGACGTGTCTGCCGCGCCGAACCCGGCCGGGCAGGGCGCGGTAGCGTCCATCTTCTTCAACGACTACCTGCTCGGCGCCAAGGTGCTGGCCAACGACGGCAAGCCGCAACGCCTGGTCGCCACCGTGCCCAGCTACGCGCTGGCCGCCCGCAATCAGGTAAAAATCAGCTTCCTGCGCCAACCGGCGCGGCCGTACTGCCATGACCCGGCCACCGGCTATCCGGTGTCGGTGCTGCCCAGCAGCCACCTGCGCCTGGCCGACCGCAGCATGGCGCCGGACTTCGTCGGCGCCGCCGCGCAGCTCGCCGGCAAGCACGACGTGTTCGTACCGGCGACCTGGCTGCAGGATGCGCCGGCCTCGCTGGCCAAGGTGATCCACATCGCCAGCGCCGCCGGCGCCTCGCCGACCCACGCGGTGCTCAAGGTCAGTGACGCCAAGGCGTCCATCGCGCCGACCGGTGCCTACCTGAGCTTTGCGCTGGCCCCGCAGGACGTGGCGTCCAGCGGCGCGGTGCGCGATGGCCACCTGGTGATCGCCGGCACCGGCAAGCAGGTGCTGCTGGATGTGGCCGGGCTGGACCAGTCGGCGCTGGTGGAAGTCGTCGGCAGCGGCGACAGGACCGGGGTGATCTACCGCGAGCTCGGCGCGCATGCGCCGCAGATCGGCGAACCGTTCCGGCTGATCCGCGGCAACATCGCGCTGCTGGACGGGCGTGGCGTGGTCCAGGACTTCGATGGCCAGGACCCGACCGGTGCCAACGTCGCCAAGCAGGGCAATCCCGAACCGGTCTGGCAGCAGCACATGGTGTGGCTGCTGGTGCTGGTGGGCGTGGTGGTGTTCATGCTGCTGGCCGCGCGCGTTGCGCAGGTCCGTCGTCGCCGCAAGTCCGCCTCGACCGGTCACTGATTCGCCGTGGACGGCCTGCACTGGGATATCTACCTGGCCAACTACTACGCCGGACTGGAAACGGTCGCGGCGGCGGTGGCCGTGTTGATCCTGATTTCCAGCCTGGACGACCTGTTCATCGATGTCTGGTATTGGGTGCGCGAAACCTGGCGCACCCTGACAGTGAAGAAGCGCCGCGAATACCGGCCGCTGACCCAGCAGGACCTGCTGCAGCGGCCGGAACAGCCGCTGGCGATCATGGTGCCGGCCTGGGCCGAGTACGACGTGATCGCGCAGATGGTCGAGAACATGATCGACGTGCTCGACTACCGCGAGTACATCGTCTTCGTGGGCACCTATCCCAACGATGCCGAAACCATCGCCGAAGTGGAGCGCATGCGCCGCCGCTACAAGCGGCTGCGTCGCGTCGAAGTGCCGCATCCGGGGCCGACCAGCAAGGCCGACTGCCTGAACTGGCTGATCCTGTCGATCTTCGACTACGAGAAGCGCCACGGCATCGAGTTTGCCGGGGTGATCCTGCACGACAGCGAGGACGTGCTGCACCCGATGGAGCTGCGCTTCTTCAACTACCTGCTGCCGCGCAAGGACATGATCCAGTTGCCGGTGACCTCGCTGGACCGCGAGTGGTACGAGCTGATCGCCGGCGTGTACATGGACGAGTTCGCCGAATGGCACGCCAAGGACCTGGTGGTGCGCGAGAGCGTTTCCGGCATGGTGCCCTCGGCCGGCGTCGGCACGTGTTTCTCGCGCAAGGCACTGCTGGCACTGAGCGAGGCCACCAACAACCAGCCGTTCAACACTGACAGCCTGACCGAGGATTACGACGTCGGCGCGCGACTGGCGGCGATGGGCATGCATTCCATCTTCGCGCGCTTCCCGGTGCAGTTCCGCGTGCGCCGTCCGTCGTGGTTTGGCTGGGGTCCGGTGCGCGAGCGCACCCAGGGCATGGCGCTGTGCGTGCGTGAGTACTTCCCCGACAACTTCCGCGCGTCCTACCGGCAGAAGGCGCGCTGGGTGCTGGGCATCGGCCTGCAGAGCTGGGAAATGCTGGGCTGGCGCGGCTCGCTGGCGACCAAATACCTGCTCGCGCGCGATCGCAAGGGCATTGTCACGTCCTTCGTCAGCATCATTGCCTACGTGATCTTCCTGCAGTTGCTGCTGTTCTGGGTGCTCAAGGTCAGCGGCCTGTGGAACACCCAGTTCCCCACCATCTTCCAGGCCGGCACCTGGCAGATGAACGTGGCGCTGCTGACCACCGCCGCACTGGCCACGCGCGTGGTGCAGCGCTTCTATTTCGTCAACAAGCTGTACGGCTGGGAACATGCGCTGATGTCGATCCCGCGCATGGTGGTCGGCAACATGATCAACTTCATGGCCACCGCCCGCGCGTGGCGGATGTTCCTGCTGTACCTGCTGTTCGGCAAGCGCATGGTATGGGACAAGACCATGCACGATTTCCCCAGCGCCTCGCAGCTTGTGCAGACCCGCAAACGCCTGGGCGAGCTGCTCACCACCTGGCAGGCGGTCGAGCCGGAACGGCTGGAAGAAGCGTTGCAGCAGCAGGAGGGCGGGCGTCAGCAGCCGCTCGGCCGCATTCTGGTCTCGCAGGGGTGGTTGGATGATGAAACGCTGGCCGAAGCCATCGCCTTCCAGGGTGACCTGCCGCGGGCGGTGATCGACGTGGCGTACCTGCAGAGCGGGCAGTTCCCGCTGCCGGTGGACGCATGCGTGCAGTGGCGGCTGCTGCCGCTGCCCTCGGACACGCCCGACGAACTGTCGGTGGCGGTCGCCAACCCGTTGTCCGAGGCCGAACAGGCGCAACTGCTGAAGGGGCTGCCGGCCACCTCGGTGGTGCAGTCGATCGCCCGCGAAAGCGAGATCAATGCCGGCCTGCGCCTGATCAGTGGCGAGACCTACCGCATCGACGCGGTGCCGCTGCTCGGCGACCTGCTGGTGGAAATGCGCCTGATCCCGCGCGACCAGTTCGAGCGCGTGCTGGACGAGTACAAGCCGCAGCGCGACGGCCGCATCGGCGACTATCTGGTCAAACATGGCGTGGCCACCGAAGCGGCCATCGCCACCGCCGTGCGCGAGCAGCACCGCCGCTCGGGCCTTCCCCAGTACAGTGCCAGCGGAGAGCTGAAGGCATGAGAACCACGCTGCTTTCGAGCATGATCGCGCTGAGCCTGCTCGGGCTGGGTTGCGCCAGCGCGCAGGCGCAGGAACCGCTGCCGCTGTCCGGCAACGCCTACCGCATTGCCGAGCAGGCGTTCGGTGCCTACGAGCGCGGTGACTATCCGCAGGCCTACCGCACGGCCACCGAGGCGGCGCGCCTGCGCCCCGACGTGGTCCGCCTGCGCCTGCTGCAGATCTACGCCGCGCAGAAACTCGGCCGCCCCGACGAGGCACGCCGCCTGGCCCAGCGGGCCATCGCCGATGGCCTGCGCGACCCGGCGCTGCCCGGTCTGGCCGCTGCGGCGCCAGCGCGCGGTGCCTCCACCAGCGGCGGCCGCCCGTCCGCTGCCGCCCGGCCAAGCGCGTCCGAACAGGCGTACCAGCGTGCCTTCGCGCTGGCCACGCAGGCGTACGAGGCCTACAACAACGACCGCATGGATGAAGCGGCCAGCAAGGCCGAGCAGGCCTTCCGCCAGCAGCCGCAGCAGGGCGCCTGGGCGACCCTGTGGGTGGCGTCGCTGGAAGCGCAGCAGCAGTTGGAACAGGCCGATGCGGCGGCGGCGATGGCCATCCAGTTGGGCGCGCCCAATGTCGGCGACCTGCAGGCCAAGCGTGTCGCGCTGGGGCGCCAGCGCGCGGTCAAGCCGGCGCAGGAAGGCTACCAGGCGCTGATCGCGCAGGATTTCAACGCGGCCACCGGCTATGCCCGGGAGGCCGTTGCGCGTGCGCCGGACGTGGCATCCCACCGGCTGCTGCTGATGACCGCGCAACTGCTCGACGAGCAGTTGCCTGCGGCCGAGCGCACCGCCGACCAGGCGCTGGAAAACGACAGCGAAGATACCGTGGCACTGGTCATGCGCGCATACCTGCGCCAGCGCCAGGGCAAGACCGAGGCGGCCAATGCCGACTTCGATGCGGCCTTGCAGCAGGACTGGCTGGACGACCAGCAGCGGCGCAATGTGCGACTGCTCGCCACCGATGCCGCCATCGCGGCCGGTGACCGCGCGCGCGCGGCGGCGCTGCTGCAGCCGCTGCAGCAGGACACCTATGCCGACCTGGATGGCGATGCGCGCCAGGTCCTCGAGGCTGCTGTGGCGCAGCGTGCCAAGACGCTGCGCCATGCCGGGAGCGGCAAGGAACTCACCCTGGCCGATTACCCTGCACCGTTCCAGCAGTGCCGCGACACGCCCTACGGCACGCAGTGCGAACTGATGCCGGCCGACCTGCAGGGCGAAGGCGGCCCCGCGCAGCGTGCCTACGCGGCGTTCGGCCGGCAGGACTACCAGGAAGCGATCCGCCAGGCACAGCGCGCAGTGGAGGAGGATCCGCAGAACCCGACACTGCAGTCGCTGCTGACCACCACGCTGTCGGCCGGTGATCGCGCCCAAGCGGCACAGGCCCGTGAGCGGCTGGATACGGCGTTGGCAGCCAGGCCCGCCGATGCCGGTCTGCTGATGCAGCGCGGCTACCTCAACCAGCGCGTCGGCCAGCCCGACCAGGCGCTGGCCGATTTCCGCGCGGCCCAGGCCACCGGCAAGGCACCGCCGACCGTGGTGCTGGACCAGGCCTACGCCAGTGCCGCCAGTGGCGACAACCGCCAGGCCGTGAGCCTGCTGCGCGGCGCCATCGACAGCGCCGACGCGGGGACGCTGAAGCTGGACAAAAGCCAGCGCTACAACACCCGCAGCTCGATCGCCAATCTCTCGCGCGAATGGGGCATCACCGCCTCGGCCGGCTACCGCGGTGCCCGCCAGGCCGCCACCAATCTGGGCGGCGCGGCCATCAGCACGCCCGGCGATTCGGTGTTCGGTACGCTGGAAGCGTTCTGGCGTCCGCCGGCGTTGAACACCCGCCACGGGACGCTGGAGGCGTATGCGCGCATCGCCAACACGCTGTACGACGAAGGCGGGACCTACGAGTCGATCCTGGCTGTGGACCCCTGCACGGGCGTGGCGACCGAAGACGCACGCGCGCGTGCCGAACGCCTCAGCCGGTCGCGCTCCATTGCCGGCTGGCCGTCCACCATCGCCTCGTTCGGCGTCCGCTACGCCTTCGGCCAGACCGGCCTGAGCGCCGGCATCGAGCGCCGCCAGTTCATCGGCACGGCCACCCGCAACGGCGGCGTCTACCCGGATTCGGCGGCGATCCAGTGCCGTATCCAGCTGGAATCCAGCCAGCCGCTGCAGATGACCACCGCCGCGCGCTACCGGCTCAGCGACAACGCCGGCGGCTGGATGTCCTACCTGACCTACGGCTTCTACAACGGCACCGGCGTGCGCACCGACGTCAATCAGTGGTGGACCATCAGCGGCTATGCCCAGGCCGGCTTCAGCTGGGATGACAACCGTGCGCATTTCACCGTCGACCGCATCGACATGAACGGTGACACGATGGCGCGCCTGACCGACTCCGACGGCCGCCTGCGCCGCCAGCAGTGGTTTGGCGCGGCCGAGCTGCGTGCCGGACGCAGCTACCGTTTCGGCGCCGACCAGACCCGCTGGGTGATCAATCCCTACCTGGTGGTCGGTGCGGACTGGATCGATCAGCGTTCCAAGGTGCGCGGCATCGCCTATCCGTTGATCGGCGCGCAGTCCTTCGACCTGTCCGACACCGCCAGCAGCTGGTCGCTGGGTGCCGGGCCGGGCGTGGGCGTGCGCTACTGGTTCCGCGAAGACCACTACAACGCGGCGCGCTCGTACCTCGATCTGGGCGTGCAGTACCGCTTTGCCATTGGCGGCGGCGACACCCAGCGGGCCAAGGGCCTGTTCGCCACCGCCACGCTCTACTACTGACCATCGAAAAGGAATCGACGATGACCCGACCCCATCGCCCCACGCCGCCGCTCCGTTCGGCGCTGCTGCTGCCGGCCGCCTTGTGCGCCACGTTGCTGGCAACGGCCCCGGCAGTTGCCCAGGCGCCGGCCGCAGCGCCGGCCCCCGCCGCGGCCAACCAGGATTCCTCGATCGTGCTGATCGGCAAGGACGGCTGGTTGTTCCCGGCCTGGGGCAGCCTGACCGACGTGGATGCGCCGGCCATCGCCCGCAACACTGCACTGATCGCCGATGCCAAGCGCGCCCTGGACGCCGCCGGCGTCAAACTGGAGGTGCTGGTGCTGCCGGACAAGGCGCTGTTCTACGAGGACAGGCTGCCCGACGGCAAACGGCTGGGGGATGCGGTGCGGGGGCGCTATGCGCTGGTGCACGACGGCCTGGAGAAGGCGGGCGTGCCGGCGGTGGACGCGCTGCAGGTGCTGCGCCAGACCAAGCAGGGCGGGCAGGACGTGTTCTACCGCAGCGATCAGCACTGGACCCAGGCCGCCGCCGATGCGGTGGCCGTGGCCGTGGCTGCCCAGGTGCGGCAGCAGGTGCCCACGCTCGCTGGCGAGGCCGGCACCGGCATGGCGCTGGGCAGCGAGATCAAGGAGCGCCGCTTCGGCGATCTGGCCGAGCTGTTCCTCACCGACGCACAGCGCAAGGCCATCGGTCGCGACACCTTCACCGTGCGACGCCAGTCCGACCAGCAGTCGCTGCTGGATGACGCGCCCGCGCCCGTGCACGTGACCGGACACAGCATGGTGCAGCCGTACTTCGGGTTCCCGCAGAAGCTGTCCAATGTGCTCGACCGGCCGGTGTCGGTGAACTGGAAGCCCGGCAACGTGGGTCACTGGGTGATGCTGCTGGAGTACCTGGAATCGCCCGAGTTCAAGCAGCACAAGCCGCAGGTGCTGGTATGGCAGATGTTCGAGCCCTCCTACGTGCAGGGCCCGGACGCGCGTGGCCAGTGGGACAACGCCTCGATCATGACGCCGCAGCAGTGGCAGGCGCGCCTGCTCAAAGCCCTGGGACAGTGATCCGATGAGTGCCCGCCCCGGCGCACCCGCGCCCCTGCCACCGGCCGCGCCGGCCCGTGCGCACATCGCCACCGCTGTGGTGGTGATCGTGCTGCTCGTGTTCGGCCTGGCGTCCGGCGCCTGGATGCTGGCCCACGCCAGACTGCCGGCGGCCTCACTGGCGCCGGCGCGCTGGGCCGATGGCGAAGCCGGACGCGCGATCAACGACGCGCTGAAGCTGCCCATACAGGCGCAGGCCGATCTGGCCAGTGCCGCCGTGCGCTACCGCTTTCTGGGCGACACCGGTCCGCAGGTGGCGATGGGCTGCCCGGACTGGCTGTTCTACCGCGATGGGCTGCGCCCGCCGGCCGGTACAGGCGATGCCGTCTTCGCCCAGCGTACGCGCCTGATGCAGCACTGGTCGCAGCAGCTCAAGGCGCAGGGCGTGCAACTGCTGGTGGTGGTGGTGCCGGACAAATCGCGGATTGAGGCGTCCCACACCTGCGGCCTGCGCCATTCCGCGCCGATGCGCGCGCGCTTGGGGCAGTGGCAGCAGGCGCTCGCCGCCGCCGGCGTGCCGTCCACCGACCTGCTGCCGGTGCTGCAGGGCGCATCCGAACCGGTGTTCTTCCGCACCGACGTGCACATGAACCGGATCGGCGCGCAGCGCGCCGCCGATGCGGTCGCCGCGTCCGCCCTGCCGTTGCTGGGCGGTCGCGGACAGCAGGCGTTCGAGGTGGGCGCCCCGGGCCCGGCCCAGCCGCGTATGGGCGACCTCATCGTGCTGGCCGGGCTGGAGCATGCGCCGCCACGCTGGCGGCCGGCACTGGACCGCGAGCCTGTGCAGGTGATCGAACCGCTGCGCAGCGGTGGACTGCTCGATGACACCCCGCCGGTGGAGGTGCTGCTGCTGGGCAGTTCCAACGGCCGCCGCAGCCTGTTCGCCGAACGCCTCGGCAACGCGCTGGGGCGTGAAGTGTGGAACCAGAGCCTGGATGGCGGCCAGTTCTCCGGCGCATTGCTGGCCGCGCTGCCGCAGCGGGCGCAATGGCCGTCCAGCCTGAAACTGGTGATCTGGGAATACTCCGAAATGGCCCTGTCCTTGCCGTTGACCGACGGTGAGCAGGCGACGCTGGCCGAGATCGACTGAGCGCCGAACGACGATGCTTTTCAACTCCTTCCTGTTCCTGCTGGTGTTCCTTCCGATCGCACTGGGCATCCACTATCTGCTCGGTGCCTGGAAGCCGCGGATGGCCGCGCTGTGGTTGTGCGTGGCCTCGATCGTGTTCTACGGCTGGTGGAACCCGCAGTTCGTGGTGCTGCTGGCCGGCTCCATCGTATTCAACTATCTGGTCAGCCTGGCGATCCTGTCACTGGCCACGCGCCCGCGCCTGCAGGTGCTGGTCACCGCGCTGGGCGTGGCGGCCGACCTGTTGCTGCTGTTCCACTACAAGTATTTCGCGGCGATGGTGAATTTCGTCGGCGAGATGGGCTTCAACGTCGGGCCGATGGACGCGTTGATCCTGCCGCTGGGCATCTCCTTCTTCACCTTCACCCAGATCGGTTATCTGCTCGACTGTCGCGCCGGCGTGGTCAACGACCGCAGCCCGCTCAGCTATGTGCTGTTTGTGACCTTCTTCCCGCATCTGATCGCCGGCCCGATCCTCCACCACAAGGAGATGATGCCGCAGTTCAGCAAGCGCGAGACCTACCGCTTCCAGGCCGACAACCTGTCGGTGGGCGGCATGCTGTTTGTGATCGGCCTGGCCAAAAAGGTGCTGCTGGCCGACACCATCGCCCCGTATGCCGACGCCGGATTCGCCGAGACCGGCAGCGTGCAGTTCTGGGGCGCGTGGGCCACGGCGCTGAGCTACGCACTGCAGCTGTATTTCGACTTCTCCGGTTACTCGGACATGGCGCTCGGCCTGGCGCGCATGTTCGGCATCCGCTTCCCGCTCAACTTCAATTCGCCGTACAAGGCGACCAGCGTGATCGACTTCTGGGCGCGCTGGCACATGACGCTGACCCGCTACATCACCGCCTACCTGTACTACCCGGTGGCGATGGCGGTGACCCGTTGGCGCACCCGCCACGGCCGCCCGACCGGCCCCACCGCGGTAGCCTCGGCCGGTGGCTTCCTGTCGATGATCGTGCTGCCCACGGTATGGGCAATGGGCCTGGCGGGCATCTGGCACGGCGCCGGCCTGCAGTTCCTGATCTTCGGCCTGCTGCATGCGGGCTACCTGGCGATCAACCACGCCTGGCGCGTGTTCGTCGGCGGGCGCACGCCGGTGGCGCTGCGCAAGGTGAGCAGGCTGCAGCACGTGGGCTACCTGCTGCTGACCTTCGGCGCGGTCCTGGTGGCGCAGGCGTTCTTCCGCGCCGACGGCGTGGGTGATGCCTGGCAGCTGGTGCAGGGCATGGCCGGCGTGCGGGGCTGGGAAGCGCTCGAGAGCGTTTCCCATGCGGCCGGACTGGGCCTGGCCGACGGTGCGCGCCTGCTGATCGGGCATCACCTGCAGTTCGTGTATATCGTGGTGCTGCTGGCAATCGTGTGGGGCACCCCCAACGCACACCAGATCATGGGCGTGTACTCGCCTTCGCTGGCCAAGCCGAATCCGGCGCCGCGTGCGTGGATGCGCTGGCAGCCCACCCTGCGGTGGCTGCTGGTGATGCTGGTTCTGCTCGGGTTGTGCCTGATGAGCCTGCACAAAGAATCGCGTTTCCTCTACTTCCAGTTCTGACAAGGTGAACCACATGGATATCCAGACCCTCCAGACCCAGCTGATCGACATCGTCGAGTCGGTGATCGGCACCCGCGTGCAGCCCGACGAGTACATGGAGTCGCTGTTCGACTCCATGTCCAAGGTGCAGCTGATGGTCGAGGTCAAGGACCGCCTGGGTGTCACCCTGCCGGTCGATGAGATCGACGCGCTGGTCGATTCGGTGCAGGTGCTGGCCGACTACGTGGCCGCGCACCAGCGCTGAGCCGCCCACCTTCCGCAGGAGCCGACCGCATGCGATTCGATTTCGACCACGGCCGCTTCGTCGATCACGCGCACGCCCCGCACGCGGCGGCCCTGCACGATGCCGACGGGGTGATGGACTGGGCGGAGCTGGAGAGGGCCACCCAGGCCTGGATGACCCGGGCGCAGGCGGCCGGTGTGCTGCCCGGGCATGCCCTGGTGATTTCCGGCCACAAGCAGGCCGCCTTCGTTGTGGCCATGCTCGGCTGCCTGCAGATGGGCGTGACCTACGTGCCGGTGGACACCATCAATCCGCCGGCGCGCCTGCAGCGCATCACCGGGCTGGTGCATGCCGTTGCGGTCTACGATGCGGCCGCCGATAGGTTCGGCCCCGGTGCTGCCGCGCCACGCGCGCTGACCGTGCCGGGGCTGGCCTATATCATGTTCACCTCCGGCAGCACCGGTGATCCGAAGGGCGTGCAGATCGGCCGCGACAGCGTGGCGCTGTTCACCGGCTGGATCCGGGACTGCCTGGCGTTGGGGGAGGCACCGGCGTTCCTCAACCAGATGCTCTTCAGCTTCGATTTCTCGTTGTTCGATCTGTGCGGCGCGCTGGGTCTCGGCGGCTGCTGCGTACTCTGTCCGCGTGAGGTGATCGCCGACAGCGAACGCTTTGTCGACCACCTGCGCCAGTCCGATGTCGCGGTGTGGGCCTCCACACCGTCGTTCGTTCGCCAGCAGATGCTCAACCCGCGTTTCACCGCCGCCCAGCTGCCGTCGCTGCGTGTGTTCGTGTTCGGCGCCGAGTCGCTGACCCCGCGCGTGGCCGAGGAACTGTGGGCGCGGTTCCCGCAGGCGCGCATCATCAACTCCTACGGCCCCACCGAGGCAACCTGTTCCACCACCTGGGTGGAGATCGATGCCGGGCTGCGCGCCGCCGCCCCCAATCCGTTCCCGATCGGCGTGGCCAAGCCGTATGCCGAAGTCTTCCTGGACGACGGCGAAATCTGCATGGCCGGCGACCACGTGATGCGGGGCTATCTCGACCGACCCGATCTCGATCAGGGCGTGCTGTTCGAACACAACGGCAAGCGTGCCTACCGCAGCGGCGACCTCGGCGATCTCGATGCGCAGGGCCGGGTGTACTTCCGCGGCCGCAAGGACGACCAGATCAAGCTCAACGGCTACCGCATCGAACTGGCCGAAGTGGATGCGGCACTGTCCACGCTGGAGGGCGTTGTTGCGGGTGCGGCGGTGGTGCTGCGCCGCCCCGACGGCAGCCTGGTGCGCATGATCGGTTTCGTCGAGCTCACCCAGCCGGGCGAAGGCGCGGTGCAGCCCTTGCCCGAGGCCCTGCAGGACTGGAAGGACCAGCTTGGCCGGCGCATGCCGCCTTACATGATCCCCTCCGAACTGATTGCCGTGGACGCGTTGCCCACCGGCGCCACCAACAAGGTCGATCGCAAACAACTGGAGCAGCGCTACGCATTGGCGCGGACGCTCCGCAGCCAGGAACCCAAACGATGAAGATGCCGCTGACCCTGCTCGCCGCCGCCCTGCTGGCGTGCTCCCCCGTGGCCGCGAACGCGCAGCAGGGCGCGCCGGAAGGCCGCCTTGCGCAGTTGTATGCGGCGCGACCGCCCGCCGGTTCGGCATTCGTGCGCGTGCTCAATCCCGGCGCGACCGCGCTGAAGGTTGCTGTCGGCAACGGTGCCGACCAGAGCATCGGCCCGGCCACGCGCGCCACGCGCTATGCGATCGTCGAAGGCGGCAAACCGTTCCCGGTCCGTGTGGCCGGCAAGCCGCGCACGCAGGGGCAGGTCGCCGCCGGCACCTTCACCACGCTGGTGCTGGACCCGGCGACGCCGTCGCGGCCGTTGGCCGTGCTGGCCGACGGCGGGGGCAGCAGCGATGCGCTCAAGGCGGAAATCCGCTTCTACAACCTGGCCACGGGCTGCGCGCAGGCGCGGCTGGCGATGGCCGACAAGGGGGCGGTGGTGTTCCCGGCGGTCGCCGCCGGCGCCAGCAGCGCGCGCGCCATCAATCCGGTCAAGGCGCGACTGGTCGCCGGCTGCGGCGGCAAGGACAGCCTGCCGGTGGCGCTGCCCTCGTTGCAGCCCGGCGACCACTACAGCCTGTTCCTGACCGGCAGCGCCAGTGCGCCTGTCCTGCAGGGCCAGCTCAGCGGGACCGATCCGGTGGGGCGCTGATCCATGCATGCGCGTTCCATTTTCCGCGATGACCACACCCTGTTCCGCGACCAGGTGCAGCGCTTCATCGAAGCGCATATCGCGCCGCACTACGCGCAATGGGAGCGCGACGGCATCACGCCGCGCGCGCTGTGGCGCGAGGCGGGCGAGGCCGGACTGCTCAACTGCCAATTGCCCGACCCGTATGGGGTGGGCGGTGATTACGGGCACGCCGCCTGTGTGATCGAGGAGCTGGCGCGCGCCAATTATCTGGGTATCGGCTTCTCGATCCACTCGGACATGGTCGCGCCGTATCTGATGCAGTACGGCAGCGATGCGCTGCGTGATGCGTGGTTGCCGGCGATGGCGCGTGGCGAGGCGATCGGCGCCATCGCGATGACCGAGCCCGGCGCCGGCAGCGATCTCAAAGCGATCCGCACCCGCGCCGAGCGCCGTGGCGACCACTACGTACTGAACGGCCAGAAGACCTGGATCACCAACGGCGCCCATGCCGATGTCGTGGTGGTGGTGGCGACGGTCGCGCCGGAACTGGGCGCGCGCGGGCTCACTCTGCTGTGCGTGGACGCGCATCTGCCCGGTATCACCCGCAGCGCGCCGATGGCCAAGATCGGCCAGCACGCGCAGGACACCACCGAGCTGTTCTTCCAGGACGTGGAAGTGCCGGTATCGCACCTGCTCGGCGAGGAACAGCGCGGGTTCGACTATCTCGGCGAACAGCTGGCGGCCGAACGCCTGGCGATCGCGCTGCGTGCGGCGGCATCGGCCGAGGGCATGCTGGCCGAAACGGTGGCCTACGTGCGCCAGCGCAAGGCCTTCGGCCGGTTCCTGATCGACCACCAGAACACCCGGTTCGTGCTCGCCGATGCGGCGGCACGGCTGGCGATGCTGCGCACGTTCCTGGACCAGTGTCTGGGCGAGCAGATGGAGGGGCGGCTGGACGCGACCCGCGCGGCGATGGCCAAGCTCAATGCCACCGAACTGCAGGGGCAGGTCCTGGACGATCTGCTGCAGTTGCACGGTGGCTACGGTTACAGCAGCGAATACGGTATCGGCCGCGCATGGGCCGACGCGCGCGCGCTGCGCATCTTTGGCGGCACCAGCGAAATCCTGCGCGAGATCATCGGGCGCGCGCTCTAGCGCGCGCTATGGCGCGCTGGTACGCCAGCGCCGGCGCAACGCCTGCGCGCGCGGGGTGTCCTGCGACAGCCACGGGTCCAGCGCGAAGGCGAACACGCCGGCCGCGCCGCTGCGCTCGGCCCACGCCAGCTGCTTGGCGATGCGGGCGGCGTCGGCGGTCTGTGCCTGGAAATGGCTGCCGTCGGCGGGCGAGCTGGCCAGTTCCTCGAACAGTTCCACCACCACGTCGAAGTCGACGTTGCGCGCGCGCAGCAGCGCCAGCAGCGGATCGACGCCGTCCAGGTTGTCCAGGCCAGCCACGCCGACGCCGTCCTGCACCATCGGCCGCAGCGGCGCCTGTTCCAGGATGCGGGTCCACAGCTGCGCCAGCGATCCGGTGGTGGGCAGCCGGCTGAAATACGTGGAAATGGCGGTGACGTGCGGCGTACCTGCTTTCGCCGCCGCGCTCAGCGCGGCCAGCCAGGTGCACAGCCGCTGCTGGCGGTCGTCCTGCGCCCAGTGGAACTGTTCCAGTTCGTAGGGCAGGTACCAGCCGGAAAAATTGGCCTGCCGCGCCCACGGCGCCCGTTGCAGGTAGCGGCGGGCGTGGTCCAGGGTGAGTGCGAGAAACGCATCCAGCGCGGCCGGATCTGCTGCCTGCAACGCCTTCCACCAGCCGCTGTGATACGGCAGCCCGACGCGCACCCGCAACCCTTCCGCCGCGGCGGTGGAAAAGATCAGCTGCATCACCGGATCGGGTACATCCCAGTCGGCGTCGCCGCCGCTGCCGTACAGCCCCGCCCACTGCACCACGATCTGGCGGCAGCCAAGCTGCCGGGCCAGCGCCATGTGCCGTTGCCAGTCCTGTGCGGTGAGGTCCAGGTGGCTGCGCCAGGGCTGGATGAAGCTGCCGTCGAAATGCGGCGGGGTCGAACACCCGGGCAAGGTCGCCAGTGCGGCGGCCGCAGGCGCGAGCAGCGCTGCGCGCAGCAGGCGCCGGCGCAGCGGGGACGACAGATCGGTGGGCTGGCGGACATCGGTCATGCACGCATCATCCCAGAGCCGCGTTGCCGAGGGGTGAACCGCGTTTATTCCAGCCCGTAGCGCAGTACGAACAACCCGGCCACCAGCCATACCGCCGGGTGCACGTCGCGCCAGCGCCCGGTGCCGGCCTTGAGCACGGCATAGGCGATGAAACCGAACGCCAGGCCATTGGCGATGGAGTAGGTGAACGGCATCGCCAACGCGCACAGGGCCGCCGGAACCGATTCGGTCAGGTCACCCCATTCCACATCGACCAGTTCGCGCAGCATCAGGCCGGCAACGAACAGCAGGGCAGGGGCGGTGGCGTAGCCGGGCACCATCGCCGCCAGCGGCGAGAACAGCAGCGCGGCCAGGAACAGGGCCGCCACCACCAGCGCGGTCAGGCCGGTGCGCCCGCCCGCCTGCACGCCGGAGGCGCTTTCAGCGAAGGCGGTTGTGCTGCTGGTGCCCAGCAGCGAGCCGGCAACAATGGCGGTGCTGTCAGCGAGCAGGGCGCGGCCGAAGCGCTTCTGTGCGCCCGGCAGTTTGAGCAGCCCCGCGCGTCCCACCACGCCGTACAGGGTGCCGGTGGCATCGAACACCTCCACCAGCACGAACACCAGCACCACCTGCAGCAGCACAGCGATCGGCGCACCGCCGTCGTGGTGCAGCAGGCCGGGCAGGTCCAGCTGCAGGAAGGTGGGGGCCAGGCTCGGCGGCAGCGACACCACGCCGTGGAACTGCACGTCACCCAGCAGCCAGGCCGCGCCGGTGACCGCGAGAATGCCGATCAGGATCGCGCCCCGCACGCGCCGCGCTTCGAGGATGGCGATCAACAGGAAGCCGGCCAGCGCGAGCAGGGGCGGTGCGGTGTTGAGGGGCCCGAGCGCGACGAGGGTGTCGGTGTTGGCGATGATCACGCCGGATTTCTGCAGGGCGATGATCGCCAGGAACAGACCAATGCCGGCGACGATGGCCGCGCGCAGCGACGCGGGGATGCCCGCCACCAGCCAGGCGCGCACGCCGGTGAGCGACAGCACCAGAAACACCAGCCCGGAAATGAAAACGGCCGCCAGCGCCTGCTGCCACGGCAGCCCGGCCGCACCGACCACGGTAAAGGCGAAGAAGGCGTTCAGGCCCATGCCCGGTGCCATGCCGACCGGGAAGTTGGCGGCGAACGCCATCACCAGCGAGCCGAGCGCGGCGGCCAGGCAGGTGGCGACGAATACCGCGCCCGGATCCATGCCGGTGGTGGACAGGATGTCGGGGTTGACGAAGACGATGTAGGACATCGTCAGGAAGGTGGTCAGCCCGGCCAGCAGTTCGGTGCGCACGGTGGTGCCGTGCTGCTGGAGCTGGAACAGGCGTTCTGACAGGTTCATGGTTTGGGGATCCATTTCTAAGCAAAGCACTGCAAGGAACAGCAACAGCAACAGCGTTGGGCTGCAGCATCGCGCGCTGAGGGCCGGCGGCTGCAGGGGTACGGGGGGGCGCCGTGAATACGTCCGTGTAGGCTCTTACGAAACATCCATGTTTCGTAAAGCCCCCCGTACCCCTACACCCGCCGTCCCTCCGATAACAGGTCGGTGACCAGAAAAGATCAACGGCAACGGCAACGCCATCGTCAGTGCGTAGAGCCACGCCTTGCGTGGCTGCTTCTTCTGACCGCACATGACACTGTGTGGGGGCGGGGGGCGGGTAGCCCCCGTAGGGACTGTCAAAAACATGGATGTTTTTGACAAGCCTCCAGGGATGGATTCACGGCGTGTCCCGGAGGGGGCTACCCGCCGCCCGCCCCACCTCGCACCCAACACAGACGCCGCGCTTCTGCTGTTTCTTCTGCTTCTGTTTCCAATCAACAAACCACACATGCAAAACGGCCGCGCGAGCGCGGCCGTTTCTTCTGCTGTTACTTCAGCGCCTTGAAGCGCAGGCGCTTCGGGGCGGCGTCGTCGCCCATGCGGCGGCGCTTGTCTTCTTCGTATTCGCGGTAGTTGCCCTGGAAGAACTCCACGTGCGAATTGCCTTCGAACGCCAGGATGTGGGTCGCGATGCGATCCAGGAACCAGCGGTCATGCGAAATGACGAAGGTATTGCCCGGGAATTCCAGCAGCGCATCTTCCAGCGCACGCAGCGTTTCGATGTCCAGATCGTTGGACGGTTCGTCGAGCAGCAGCACGTTGCCCCCCTGCAGCAGGGTCTTGGCCATGTGCAGGCGACCACGCTCACCACCGGACAGCGAACCGACCAGCTTCTGCTGATCCTGGCCCTTGAAGTTGAAGCGGCCGATGTATGCGCGCGACTGGATTTCCACGCCGTTGATGTTGAGGATGTCCAGACCGCCGGCGATTTCCTGGAAGACGTTGTGGTTGCCTTCCAACGCGTCGCGGCTCTGGTCCACGTAGGACAGCTGCACGGTCGGGCCGACCACGATTTCGCCGGAGTCCGGCTTTTCCTGGCCGGTGATCATCTTGAACAGGGTCGACTTGCCCGCACCGTTGGGGCCGATGATGCCCACGATCGCGCCGGCCGGGACCAGGAAGTTCAGGTCGTCGAACAGCAGACGGTCGCCGAACTTCTTGGACACGTTCTTGAACTCCATCACCGAGTTGCCCAGGCGCTCGCCCGGCGGGATGAAGATTTCGTTGGTCTCGTTGCGCTTCTGGTAATCAACCGACTGCAGCTCTTCCAGGCGGGCCAGACGGGCCTTGCCCTTGGTGCGGCCACCCTTGGCGTTCTGGCGCGACCACTCCAGCTCCTTCTGGATCGCCTTCTGGCGGGCCTTTTCCTGGTTGTCTTCCTGCTTCAGGCGCTCGTCCTTCTGCATCAGCCAGTCGGTGTAGTTGCCCTTCCACGGAATGCCGCGGCCGCGGTCCAGTTCCAGGATCCACTCGGCGGCGTTGTCCAGGAAGTAACGGTCATGGGTCACTGCCACCACGGTGCCGGTGTAGCGCGCCAGGAACTGCTCCAGCCATTCCACGGACTCGGCGTCCAGGTGGTTGGTCGGTTCGTCGAGCAGCAGCATGTCCGGCTTCTGCAGCAGCAGGCGGCACAGTGCCACGCGGCGCTTTTCACCGCCGGACAGCTTGCCCACGATGGCATCCCACGGCGGCAGGCGCAGTGCGTCGGCGGCCACGTCCAGCTGGTTTTCCAGGGTGTGCGCGTCGCCGGCGGCGAGGATCGCCTCCAGGCGCTCCTGTTCCTTGGCCAGCTTGTCGAAATCGGCGCCTTCCTCGGCATAGGCCAGGTAGACCGCGTCCAGCGCGGCCTGCGCCTGCAGCACTTCGCCCACGCCTTCCTCGACCGCTTCACGCACGGTCTTGTTGGGGTCCAGCTCCGGTTCCTGGGCCAGATAGCCGACCTTGATGCCGGCCTGCGGGCGGGCTTCGCCCTCGAAGTCGGTATCCACGCCGGCCATGATCTTCAGCACCGTCGACTTGCCGGCGCCGTTCAGGCCCAGCAGGCCGATCTTGGCACCCGGGAAGAACGACAGCGAGATGTCCTTGATGATCTGCCGCTTGGGCGGGACCACCTTGCTGACGCGGTTCATGGTGTAGATGTATTGCGAGGACATGTGGTCTCCGAAGGCGCAACCCTGCGCCCGTTCCGTTGGGAACAGGAACAGATGTAAAAGGAATACCCCCGATTATAGCGGGAAGCGGTGACAACCGCCGGCCGGCCCGGGAGGGTGGGGCTTGCCGCCGCCTGAACGGGTCGTCAAAGCCCTTGAAATGGAAACCGTTTCCAGCCGGAAACCGTTCAGATCCGGTCAGCATGATGTAATCATCCATCCACTCGAGCGAGGCCCGTCATGCGCATGAATCGAATTGTGGTCGGGGCCGTGGCCTCGCTGCTGGCCCTGGGCGCGGTTGCACCGGCCTTCGCCGACAACGACCATCGCGGCCGTGGTCACGACCGCCATGACCGTTACGACCGTCATGATGATCGCCACGACCGCCGCCATGACCGCCGGGAGTGGCGCGATGACCACCGCGAAGCCCGCCACGACCGTCGCTATTACGACAACCGTGGCTACTACCGCCCGGCGCCCCCGCCGCGCGTGGTCTACCGCCCGGCACCCGGCTACGGCTCCTACGGCTGGGCGCGTGGCCACCGCTACCGCGAGTACTACGGTGGCCCGGTCTACGTGGTCAACGACTACAGCCGCTACTCGGTGCGCCGTCCGCCCCGCGACCACCACTGGATCCGCGACGACCGTGGCAATCTGCTGCTGGTGGCCATCGCCACCGGCATCATCGCCGACTACGTGATCAACAACCGGTAAGGCCAGCCACGGCCTCGCCACCCAGGACGGCGCCCCTCGCGGGCGCCGTCCGTCGTTCTGGGGGCGGTCGACCCGATTGGTCACCCCGCGTCGCGGGGACTACAATCCAGAGCTCGCGCTGTACCCCCTCTGCCTGCCTGGAGTAACCGATGTTCCCGCGTGACGTCCGCATCGAAACCTACGATCCCGAACTGGCCAAGGCCATCGCCGCCGAAACCCAGCGCCAGGAAGACCACGTCGAGCTGATCGCCAGCGAGAACTACACCAGCCCGGCCGTGATGGAGGCCCAGGGCAGCCAGCTGACCAACAAGTACGCCGAAGGCTATCCGGGCAAGCGCTACTACGGTGGCTGCGAGTATGTGGACATCGCCGAGCAGCTGGCCATTGACCGCCTCAAGCAGCTGTTCGATGCCGACTACGCCAACGTGCAGCCGCACAGCGGTTCGCAGGCCAACCAGGCCGTCTACTTCGCGCTGCTGCAGCCGGGCGACACCATTCTGGGCATGTCGCTGGCCCACGGCGGCCACCTGACCCACGGCGCCAAGGTCAACGCCTCGGGCAAGCTGTTCAACGCCGTGCAGTACGGCGTGGACGAGCAGGGCCTGATCGACTACGACGAAGTCGAGCGCCTGGCCCTGGAGCACAAGCCGAAGATGGTCGTGGCCGGCTTCTCGGCCTATTCGCAGGTGGTGGACTGGGCGCGCTTCCGCGCCATCGCCGACCAGGTCGGTGCGTACCTGTTCGTGGACATGGCGCACGTCGCCGGCCTGGTTGCCGCCGGGGTGTACCCGAGCCCGCTGCCGCACGCGCATGTGGTCACCTCGACCACCCACAAGACCCTGCGCGGCCCGCGCGGCGGCATCATCATCGCCAAGGGGGCAAACGAGGACCTGGTCAAGAAGCTGCAGTCGATCGTGTTCCCGGGCATCCAGGGCGGTCCGCTGATGCACGTCATCGCCGGCAAGGCCGTGGCGTTCAAGGAAGCGCTGGAACCGGGCTTCAAGTCCTACCAGCAGCAGGTGGTCAAGAACGCCCAGGCGATGGCCACCACGCTGATCGCGCGTGGCTACAAGATCGTTTCCGGCGGTACCCGGAACCACCTGATGCTGGTGGACATGATCGGCAAGGACGTCTCCGGCAAGGACGCGGAAGCCGCACTGGGCAAGGCCCACATCACCGTCAACAAGAACTCGGTGCCCAACGACCCGCGTTCGCCGTTCGTGACCTCGGGCCTGCGCCTGGGCACCCCGGCGGTCACCACCCGCGGCTATGTCGAACAGGACTGTGTGGACCTGGCCAACTGGATCGCCGACGTGCTCGACGCCCCGGCGGACGAGGCGGTGATCGCCCGCGTGCGCGAGGCGGTCAGCGCGCAGTGCCGCAAGTACCCGGTCTACGGGTGAGATGGGCGAGGGCCGCGCGCAGCGACGCTACGCGATCCTGGCCCTCGCGTTCGGCGTCCCCGGCCTGGCCGGGGGCGGCGCCCTGGCGCTGTTCGGCATCGTCCTGTCAGTGTTCGGACCGCACTACATGGGTCTTTCCGAGCGCCTGCTGACGCTGGCGTTCGGCTTGGCTGGCGCAGCCGCACCGGCCGGTTGGTTGTGGCTGAGCGTGGCCTACCTCCGGCGTGGTCGAGAGGGGCTGCGCCGCGCCGGGGTGCTGCCGTGGATCGGCCTGCTGCTGGGGCTGCTCACCGGCCTGTTCGTTCTGGCCACGCTGCTCTGGCACTGGCAGGACGGCGGGCGGCAGACCGTCGCACTGGTGGTGGCCGGCCTGCTGCTGGCGGTGCCCGCCGCGGCCCTGGCCGCGCGCGCCCGGCCTGATGCCAAACACACGCCCCCCGCACGGACGCTGACCACGGATGAATGACATCGCGCAACGTCGCACTTATGCGGTGGTGGCTCTGCTGCTGGGCCTGCCCACGCTGGCCGTCGGCGGCACCTTGTCGGTGCTGGCGGTCATCGTCTTTTTCTCCCGCAACAGCTACATGGGCACCCTGGAAAGCCTGGCGCTGCTGGCCTGGGGCCTGTCGGGCATTCTCGGTCTGCTGGGCTGGCTGTGGCTGAGCGGCGTGTACCTGCGGCACGGCCGCGAGGGCCTGCGCCGCAGCAGCCCGCTGGGCTGGATCGGCATTGCCTGCGGCGTCATCGGCGCGCTGAGTGTGCTGGTGGTCGTCATGCGCCTTCTCCCCCAGGGCGGCTGGGAGGTGCTCGGTTATCTGACCGCCGGTCCGCCGTTGCTGGTGCCGAGCGCACAACTGGCATGGATGCGCTGGTCGGGCCAGACGCAGGCATGAGAGCCAGGTCGCGAGGTGGGCCGGTCATGCGCGATGGCGTCCACCGGCGTCTGTACGCGCTCCAGTGCGGGCTGCTGGGGCTGCCAACCGTGGTGGCCTGCGGCGTGGCTGGGGTCCAGGGCCTGCGCCATGTCGATGTACATCGCGGTTTTCTGCTCGCGGGCAACGAGGGCGGTCTGCTGCTGCTCTGGGGCGGCGCCGGCCTGCTCGGCCTGCTGGCCTGGCTGTGGCTGAGCGCCCGGTATCTCCGGCGCGGCCGCGACGGGCTGCGTCGGGCCGGGACCCTCCCGTGGGCCGGTCTGGCGATGGGGGCACTGGCGGCGGGCGGCCTGCTGCTCGTCCTCCTGTACGCCGGGGCCGTGGGACGCTGGCAGGTGCTGGGGTATCTGGTGTTTGGCCCGCTGCTGCTGGTGCCCAGCGCACACCTGGTGTGGTTGCGCCGATCGGAGGGACCAAGCTGATGCACAGACGCGTATTTGCCGCCCCGGTTCTTCTCAGGTACCGTTGCGACGCTGCCATGACCGTGGCATGACGTTTTTCTCCAGCTAGGCGTTCCATGTACTGTCCGTTCTGCCAGCATGCCGATACCCGTGTGATCGATTCGCGCGTCTCCGAAGACGGCGCGACGATCCGGCGTCGTCGCGAATGCGAGGCCTGCAATGAGCGCTTCAGCACCCTGGAAACCATCGAACTGAAGCTGCCGGCGATCATCAAGAGCGATGGCAGCCGCGAGGCCTTCGACGCCCGCAAGCTGCGCAGCGGCTTCGACCGCGCGCTGCAGAAGCGCCCGGTGCCGGAAGACAAGATCGAACTGGCGGTACGCGCGGTGATGCAGCAGGCGCGGACCTGCGGCGAGCGCGAAATCCCGTCGATCAAGGTCGGCGAGTTCGTCATGAACGAACTGCGCAAGCTCGACCACGTGGCCTACGTGCGCTTCGCCTCGGTGTATCGCAGTTTCGAGGACGTGGCCGATTTTCGCGAGGAGATCGAGAAGCTCGAACGCGAGCTGCCCTCCAGCACCGAGCAGCTGCAACTGCTCGGGGATGTGATCGCACTGGGCAAGAAGAAGAAGGGCTGAGCCCCTACGCTTCGCCGCCGGCCCGGCTGGGCTACCATCGCGGCTGCTTGCCTGCCGATGACCGTTGCCATGACCGACTTCTCCGCACTGGACCACCTGCACATGGCGCATGCCCTGCGCCTGGCCGAGCGCGCCGCGTACACCACGCGACCCAACCCGATGGTGGGCTGCGTGATCGCGCAGGGTGCCGACGTGGTGGGCGAGGGCTGGCATCAGCGCACCGGCGGCCCGCATGCGGAAGTGTTCGCGCTGCGCCAGGCGGGTGAGCGTGCACGCGGGGCCACCGCGTACGTCACCTTGGAGCCCTGCGCCCACTACGGGCGCACGCCGCCGTGCGCACTGGCGCTGATCGAGGCGGGTATCGGCCGTGTGGTGGCGGCGATGCGCGATCCGTTTCCGAAGGTCGACGGCGGTGGGTTCGACCTGCTGCGCGCGGCCGGCATCGACGTCGCCGAAGGGCTGATGGCCGCGCAGGCGCGCGACCTCAACCACGGCTTCCTGTCGCGCATCGAACGCGGTCGCCCGTGGCTGCGGGTCAAGCTGGCGGCCAGCCTGGACGGCCGTACGGCAATGGCCGACGGCAGTTCCAAATGGATCACCGGTGCAGCCGCGCGCGAGGACGTACAGCACTGGCGCGCGCGCGCCGGTGCGATTCTGACCGGCGCCGGCACGGTGCTGGCCGACGATCCGATGCTCACCGTGCGGCTGGCCGACACCGAGGTCGTCGCGCCGCTGCGCGTGGTGCTCGATGCGCGCCTGCGCTCGCTGGAGTGCGCGCGCGTGCGCGAGGGCGGGGCACCCACGCTGTACCTGCACGACGCAGCCGTGAGCCCCCCCGATGCCGCCGATGCGGCGTTTGCCAGCGTGCCCAGCCACAACGGTCGCCTCGATCTTGCCGCAGTGCTGGCCCTGCTCGCCGACCGTGGGATCAACGAGGTGCATACCGAAGCCGGCGCCACCCTGTCCGGCGCGCTGGTGCAGGCCGGCCTGGTCGACGAACTGCTGCTCTACCAGGCGCCGATCCTGCTCGGCGAGCACGGGCGTCCGCTGCTGTCCGGACTGGGCATTCACGCGATGGACCAGCAGCGCCGCCTGCGCGTGATCGACCAGCGCGTGCTCGGCAACGACCTGCGCCTGCTGCTGCGGCAGTGAGGGCGCGCCCGCCAGGCAAAAAAAAACGGACCCCTTTCGGGGCCCGTTCGATCATGGCGCGACCCGGAGGCCGCCGCCCGATCAGAAACTCGCGCGCACGCCCACCGAGTACTGGGTGACGTCTTCGTAAGCCTGCACTTCACCGACCAGGCCCCAGGCCTTGGTGAAGTTGACCTGGCCGCCGAGGGTGCCGATCCAGGTGCCGTCCATGTCGCTGCCGTCCAGGTAGCCGGCCTTCAGCCAGGCTTCGGTGCGCGGCGAGGGCTTGCCACGCACGCCCATGCTGGCGCGGCCGCCGTTGGTGTGGTCCTTCTCGCGCACGGTGCCAAAGCCGTCGTAGGTCGACTTGGCTTCCACGTTCTGGCGCACCCAGGCGATGTCGGCGGTGAAGTCGACGCGGTCGCTCATCGGCATGTGGTAACCGATACCCAGCTCCGGCTGGTTCAGTTCCAGCTTCAGGCTGCCATCGGCGTAGTTGTACTTCTTGGAGACCGTCGACCACGCGCCGAAGACATGCACCTGCTCGGCGATCGCGAACGAGCCGCGGATGTAGCCGCCGTCCACCTTCGGGTCGTTGAGGTAGTCGTCGTTGACCTGGATCTGGGTCCAGCCAGCTTCGGCGTAGGTGTAGCTCAGGCCGTCCGCAGCCGAGGCAGCGATCGGGGTGGCAGCCAGCAGGGCGGCCAGAATCAGGGTCTTGCGCATGGGTAGATCCTCACGGGTGGTGATGTCCGTTTCAGCCGCCACCTTCTTGGCGGCGGCAGGAGCGACGTCGTGTCGCGCGGCGCGGATATTAACAAGTTTTTTACAGAAAGCGAGCACTCAGGCTTCGCTGGTACAATGCGCGGGCCGGTTCGCCGGTACACAAACGTCTTCAGGGCGGGGTGCGATTCCCCACCGGCGGTAGGTGCGCAAGCACGAGCCCGCGAGCGCTTCCAGGTCTGCTGGAAGGTCAGCAGATCCGGTCAGATGCCGGAGCCGACGGTATAGTCCGGATGAAAGAAGACGGTGCTACAGGGCCTTTGCCGGCCCTGCGCCCGCCTGTTTGCCTTGCGGCGTTTTTCGCTCACTTTTCGCGGAGAACGTTACTTGTTTACTGGAATCATCGAAGGCGTCGGCCATGTGGCCGCACGCGAGACCCTCGGCGGCGACGTCCGCTTCACCTTCCACGTCGGCAGCCTGCCGTTCGACGCCGTGCAGCTTGGTGAGAGCATCGCCATCAACGGGGTGTGCCTGACCGTGATCGCGTTCGACGCCAGCACCTTCCAGGCCGACGCCTCCACCGAAACACTGGGCCTGACCACGCTCGGCCAGCTCGCCGATGGCGCGGTGATCAATCTCGAACGCGCGATGCGCCCGACCGACCGCCTCGGCGGCCATCTGGTCAGCGGCCATGTCGATGGCCTCGGTCAGGTCCTGTCCATCCACGACGATGCCCGCGCCCAGCGCTGGCGTTTTGCCGCGCCGGCCGCGCTGCTGCGCTACATCGCCAGGAAAGGCTCGATCTGCGTGGACGGGGTCAGCCTGACGGTCAACGACGTGGACGACGCCGGCTTCGAAGTCGCGTTGATTCCGCATACCGTTGCCAGTACCGCGTTCGCCGCGACCGGTGTGGGCAGTGCGGTCAATCTGGAAATCGATCTGGTCGCCCGCTATGTGGAGCGGCTGATCAGCGTGCCCGCCCAGCGTGGGCAGGCACAGGGAGAGGCCGCATGAACTTCGCCCCCATCCCCGAAATCCTCGAGGACATCCGCCTGGGCCGCATGGTGGTCATCGTCGATGACGAAGACCGCGAGAACGAAGGCGACCTGATCATGGCCGCCGAGCTGGTCAAGCCCTCGGACATCAATTTCATGGTGACCCACGGCCGCGGCCTGGTGTGCCTGCCGCTGACCCGCGAGCGCGCCGCCGACCTGGGCCTGGCCCCGATGGTCCAGGCCAACACCGCGCAGTTCCAGACCAACTTCACGGTGAGCATCGAGGCCGCCGAGGGCGTCACCACCGGTATTTCGGCCTACGACCGCGCCCACACCATCCGCACGGCCGTGAAGCCCGATGCCAGGCCGGCCGACCTGCACCAGCCGGGCCACATCTTCCCGCTGATCGCCCAGCCGGGCGGCGTGCTCACCCGCGCCGGCCACACCGAGGCCGGCGTGGACCTGGCCATGCTGGCCGGGCTGGAACCGGCCGGCGTGCTGGTGGAGATCCTCAACCCGGACGGGAGCATGGCGCGCCGGCCGGAGCTGGAGGTGTTCGCCCGCGAACACGGCCTGAAGATGGGCTCCATCGCCGACCTGATCGCCTACCGTCTGGCCACCGAGAAGACCGTCGAACGCGTTGATGAGCGCCCGATCGACACCGAGTTCGGCCCGTTCACCCTGGTCACCTACCGCGACCGGATCGCCCACGATCTGCATTTCGCCCTGGTCCGTGGCCCCGTCGATGCCGAACCGACCCTGGTCCGGGTGCAGGTGGAGAATCCGCTGGCCGACCTGCTGCACTGGCGTCGCGACGACTTCGGCGTGGCCTCCACCGACGCCCTGCGCGCCATTGCCGCCGCCGACCGTGGCGTGATGGTGGTGCTGTCGGCCCCGCGCGACACCAACGGTCTGCTGGCCCGCCTGCGCCAGCAGCCGGCCCCGCTGACCCCGGGCAAGGACAAGGATGTGAGCCAGTGGCGCCGCAACGGTGCCGGCGCGCAGATCCTGTCCGACCTCGGCCTGGGCAAGCTGCGCGTGCTGGGCACCCCGCGCCGCCAGATCGGCCTGGCGGGTTACGGCCTGGAAGTCGTCGAGACCGTCGCGCCCTGACGCCCCCGTAGCGCCGGGCTTCGCTGCCGCGTCAGCCGGGCAGCGCCTGGCGCTGCAGCCGCGTCAGCCGGGCAGAGCCCGGCGCTACAGCCGCGTCAGCCGGGCAGAGCCCGGCTCTACGGGGCCTGTTAGAATATTCATCTATCAAATGGACCCTACGCCGACCATGAGCCACTACGAAGGCGACCTCCGGACGCCGGAAAAGGCCCGTTTCGCCATTCTCGCCAGCCGCTGGAACGCCCGCATCACCGATGTGCTGGTGGCCGGTGCACGCAAGAGCCTGGCTGGCAACGGCATCGAGGAAGCAGCGATCGACGTGATCCGCGTGCCGGGCGCGTGGGAGCTGCCGCTGGTGGCCGCCCGCCTGGCGGCCGCGCATGAACATGCCGCCATCATCGCCCTGGGGTGCGTGATCCGTGGCGATACCCGCCACTACGAACACGTGGCCGACGGCTGTGCCGAAGGCCTGATGCGCGTGCAGCTGGATTTCGGCGTGCCGGTGCTCAATGGCGTGCTGGCGGTCGAACGTGTCGAGGATGCCGATACCCGCGCGGGCGGCAGCCACGGCAACAAAGGTGAGGAAGCCGCACTGACGGCGTTGGAAATGGTCAATCTTCTGGAGCAGTTGCCGTGAACAAGTCGACCCCGGGCAAGCCCTCCGGAAAGCCCGTCCGCCGTGATGGCATCGACCCCGTGCTGCGTTCGCGCGCGCGCCGTCGTGCCCTGCAGGCGATCTATGCCTGGCAGATCTCCGGCGGCAACGCGCAGTCGGTGATCGCCCAGTTCGCCCACGAACAGGCCCGCGAGATCGCCGACCTGGCGTACTTTGAAGCCTTGGTCCACGGCGTGCTCGACCACCGCAAGGACCTGGACGAGGCGCTGGACCCGTACCTGGATCGCGGCATCGAAGAAGTGGACGCCATCGAACGCGCCGCGCTGCGCGTGGCCGCTTACGAAATGCGCTACCGCTTGGATGTGCCGTACCGCGTGGTGATCAACGAGGCCATCGAATCGGCCAAGCGGTTCGGCTCCGAACACGGCCACACCTACGTCAATGGCGTGCTCGACCGCGCCGCCGTTGAATGGCGCAAGGTCGAAAACGGGGGTTGACCCCGTGTCGCTCGCCGAATTCGCCCTGATCAACCGCATCCGCGTCCGCACCCGCGAGCGCGCGGACGTGGTGCTGGGCATCGGCGACGATGCCGCGCTGCTGCAGCCGCGCGCTGGCGAGCAGCTCGTGGTGACCGCCGACACCCTCAACAGCGGCGTGCATTTCCCTGCCGAGACCCCGGCCGGCGACATCGGCTGGAAGACCCTGGCGGTGAACCTCTCCGACCTGGCGTCGATGGGCGCGCGCCCGGCCTGGTGCACGTTGGCGCTGTCGCTGCCCGACGCCACCACGGACTGGATCGACGCCTTTGCCGAAGGCTTCTTCGCGCTGGCCGACGCACACGACATCGTGCTGATCGGAGGCGACACCACCCGTGGCCCGCTGTCGCTGTCGGTGACCGCGATGGGCCAGGTGCCGGCCGGTACCGCGCTGCGTCGCGATGCAGCGCAGGCGGGCGACGACATCTGGGTCAGCGGCACACCCGGCGACGCGGCCGGCGCGCTGCGCGCGTGGCAGGCCGGCACGCTCGACGTGCGCCAGCCCCATGCCGATCCCCGGTGGGAAGCCCTGCGCCTGCGCCTGGCACGGCCTACCCCGCGCGTGGCCCTGGGCCGCGCGCTGGTCGGGCTGGCGCATGCCGCCGTGGACGTGTCCGACGGGCTGATCGCCGATCTGGGACACATCTGCGCACGCAGCGGTCTTGGTGCGCAGCTCGATGCCACCGCGCTGCCATTGTCGGATGCCCTGCGCGGCCTGTTCGCGGACGCGGACGCACGCCAGTGCGCGCTGCGCGGCGGTGACGATTACGAGCTGTGCTTCACCGCGGCTCCTGCGCGGCGCGATGCGCTGGCGGCGCTGGCGGCGCAGTTGCAGCTCCGGCTGACCTGCATCGGCACCATCACCGACGGGCAGGGCGTTGCCTGCGACGGAGACGATGCAGGTGCGGGTGGCTACCAGCACTTCGGTTGAGCCATACGCACCAGGATAAAGGAACGCCGGGCAGTGCCCGGCGTTCCTGTCTGTACGGCCAACGGGTGGGATGGATTACCAGGCGTAGGACATCCCCAGCTGCGCACTGGCTTCGCGGTAGCCGCTGTCGCCGCGCATCAGGCCCAGCCCACCCCAGGCCGAAACGCCCGGGCGGAATGCAACCTTGGCACCGGCGCTGAGCGCATAGCGGTTGCGCGGCGTGCTGGCGCGCATCGCTTCATCGTCGAAGGCGATGCCGT
>NZ_CAMPPN010000007.1:0-205966 GCF_946900935.1 Stenotrophomonas sp. Marseille-Q5258 | reverse complement strand
GCGGTTTGCCGCAGGTGATCAGGACAGACAACGGCAAGGAGTTTTGCGGAAAAGCGATGGTGGCGTGGGCTCACGAGAAGGGAATTGCCCTGCGCCTGATCGAGCCGGGGAAGCCGAACCAAAACGCATACGTTGAGTCCTTCAACGGGCGGCTGCGCGATGAATGTCTGAACGAGCATTGGTTCCCGACGTTGCTCCATGCCAGGACCAGTATCGAAAGCTGGCGGCGTGACTACAACGAAGAACGGCCTAAGCGGGCTCTTGGCGGGCTGACGCCCGCCCAGTACGCCGCACAGTTGGCTGGAAAGAGAGATACCATCAGCACCGGACTCTAAACCCGCCCACTACTCAAGCCGGGGGGACGTCGGGCGGTTCGGGTGAAAATCATGGCCATTACGGCCCCTTTCTACCAGGTGGTGTACCGTGACTGAAGAGTGCTTTTCTGTGTCTCTCCGCATATGGCATCCGACGCTATCGACTGATGATGTGGTCAAGCAAATCTGCATGAAACCTGAGGTCGCTCATAGTGTGGGAGAGCAGAGGACCAGTCCTTCTGGGGAGATCCTTGAGGGGCTATATCGACGTACCTACTGCTGCTTTGAATTAACTCGCAAAGCTGCCGGTGTATTTACGGATGCTCTTCCTTCGCTCCTGCAGACCATCAAAAAGCATAAGAACTTCTTGGAAACTCTGGTGCTTGATGGAGGTCGTTCAGAGCTCTTCGTTGGCGTCTTCGCCGAGGGTGCTACCGGTTTCACGCTGGAGCCGCCCGTCATGATGGAACTCTCTGAACTTTCGTTGGAGCTGTCAGTAGATATATACAACTAACCCCAGCAATGGAATTCCGTCCAGCTGATTGATCCGCTCGCATTGCAGCTGACAGAAGTTGCGCGCGAGCGCGCGTCAAGCGCATACGCGGCGAAGGTGTGTACGTCAACCTGCTCTCCAACCGCTTCAAGCTCGCGCGCCGACGCCTGGGCTTCGACGCCCAGAACAGCCACTGGCCACGCCTGGACTGCAGCCGCTTCCAGCGCCCCTTGCCCCCGCGCGAGGATTCGCCGCAGGGATCGCTGTTCTAGCTCGGCGGCTGGACACCCGGCCGGACCTGCGCCAACAATCCGCTGTCGCCCATGAGGGGCGTTCCAGGGGAAAGGACATGAACATCGGTGCCACTACGGCGGTTACCACCGCCGTCAACGCCACGATCATCGCCGTGATCCAGGCGCAACGGCGCAAGGTGCTGGCGCACTTCAACGACCGGCAGGCGCTGTCACCCGAGCGCGCAGTGCCCACCGCCGGGCTGGAGCCGGCACTGCACTCCACGCTCACGCAGCTGCGCGCGCAGGGCATCATCAAGGACGCCGGGGATGCCTACGCCTACCTCGATGCCGATGCACTTCTTGCCTACGAGAAGAAAACCGCCAAAGGCGGTCGCACCGCGTTGATGGTGATGGTGCCGATCCTGGTGGCGTTGGCGGTTACCATTGTGGTGGCGATTACCTCGTCTCGTTGAGATTCAAGCTGTCGGAGAAATCGAAGAAGCCCCCTGTGTTCAACCCCGAATCCAGGCGGCAGGGGCTTGATGGCCCGGAAACTGCCATTTCAAGCACCGAATCCTGCTTGATCACTCGGGTGAGATCGAGATTGAATTCGGCACGTTCTCCCATGTGTGGAAGAAGGAACTCTAGAAGCCCCTCGGGGCCTTTCCGCTCCCTAGGTATCTGCTACGCCAGTTCAGGAAGGAACCATGAGCGCATCGTCTTTCACTTTTCTGATCTACCTGTTTGGCTTCGTTGGCCTTGCTTCGATCGGCTTACTTCCGTTCCGGGCTTGGCAAACGTTGAGGAGCCTATCCAAAAGCAAGTCGTTTCCCATCTCAAGAGCGGTATCGTTGGTCTTCATTGCATTGATAACAGCAGTAGCTCTCTGGGCTGACGTGCAGGTCACTGCACGAATTTTCAAGTGCCTAACTGGACGTTACTGTGGTCCAACCATTGCAGGCGGCTGGATTTATCTGGCAATGCTTGGCGTGGTGTACTTTGCTTTTGAGACCGCAGTTCTTGTGGTGCAGAAGATCAGTCGAGACAAAGCAATCAATCCCGCCGCATAGATGAGGCGCACGACCACAATGGCTACTTGGCAGCAGGGCGAGCTGCCGTTGGGGGGCGCGGTGGCTAAGGGCGTTGGCCCAGCGGTGGGTTTGAGAACCGGAGTATCTGCAATGCATGGATCAGCACTCAAGGCAACTTACAACAATTCGCGGGCACTGGCCGTGGCTGCCATAACCGGGGAAGAGATATGCAACTGACGTCGCCGTTGAGATTCTCTTGTCCACACTGTCATGCGGAGGGACAAGGATTCTCGATTCTTCGATCACTCGAAAAGACAACGCGAACGTCGTGTTCGATCTGTGGCGTAGCGCTTGAGTCTAGCTTTGGCGGACTCAAGTATGTGCTTTTTCTGTTTTATACCCAGATTGTGGCCGCACCGGTAGGAATACTCCTGATAGCGGGAGCACTGACCGGGCGTTGGCTATGGGTGGGCGGGGCGTTGCTTGCCAGCATCCTGTTGGTGTGGGTTCCCCCAATGTTTCTGCACTCACGAAACGTGGCCGTGAAAACGGCTGCGGAGAGACCCCTACGATACGGGCGCAAACCACGACCGGAACAGTGAGAAGAAGCCGCTCACTCCCTTCTGCGCGCAAAGCTACTGAAAGCGCTTCAGGCAGTTGCTGTTCTGAGTCCCAAATGCGTACATCGTTGATGCAGAGCCAATGGCGTTCAAGGGCGATGGTGCCACATGCTCAACACCGGGGTTGCGTTGAGGCAACCCTCCGCGTTGAGTGCTTTCAGCGCATCCGGCCTGCGCTACCGATCTCCCACCTCCGCGTAGCGCAGGGTGGGCTTCGCGGGCGCCGGAGCGGCAGCGTCGGGCGGTGGGGTCTGCCACAGCGATGTGACGGTGAGCTGGCCGGGGATGGCTTCGATCCTTACCTGCACGCCCACGTCGAACCCCAGTGCGCGCAGCCAGGCGCCACGCAGCATGACGAAGGGAATGGGACCGACGGCATCGCGGTCCTCGGGCCCCACCTGCGGCAGTGCGCGCACGTTATGGATGCTGCGGGGCGCGTGGGGCTGCCTGCGCGAGGGGGATGCGCCTTCGGGCGGTTTGATCGGGTTGGTTGTCATGATTGCCTCCAATGCGGAAGGGCCCTCGCCGGTGAGGGCGAGGGCGTCGGGAGGTCAAAAACCGCAAGAACCGAACGGCGGGCGTATTCCCCCATGAGGGTGTTGTATTAGCCACCCTCCCGACATGGGGCATCCATAATTTTGGTTCTTGTGGAGTTTTTGCGCTCCGTTGACCACCATGCCGAGTGGTGCAGAAGAAACGAAGTCGATTGTTTCTGTTGAACTTTGAGCTTGAGTAGGTGGCGCCTACCACGTGTCGCTATCGGCTCGGTCCCGCGCCAATTCCGGGCGTTTATGGGAGCTGGCCCGCACATCTCACGCGCCGCCGTACAGCGTCTCCGCGCTCTGGAACAGGATCCAGCGGGTGGCGATGAACGTGTCGCCGCCCTGCGGCCGGTTGCCGCGATGGGTGTGGGTGAATGCTGTCGGTGCGATCAGCAGGCTGCCGGTGCGCGGCGCGATCTGAACAGGAACTCGGTTTCGCCCTGCTCGACGTTGTCGTAATGGTTCGATGGCGAGCTGGTGGGCCTGGCGCGAAACGGGCAGTTGAACTTCGTCCACGCCGATCACCTTGGCCGGCCGGACTTCGTGACCAACGCGGGGCGGCAGACGGTCTGGAAGGCATACGACTACGCATGCGGACGCAGTGTTCAGCAGGACGATATCGGCGTACTTAACATCGGCTTCCTCGTGCAGTACTACGATGCAGAATCAGGGCTTTGGTACAACGGCTTCCGCGACTATGATGCGAGCATTGCGCGGTAGGTGCAAAGTGATCCCATTGGGTTGGCTGAGGGAATCAGCACCTATGCCTATGTGGGGGGAATCCGATCAGCTTCGTTGATCGGCTTGGATTACAAGCGAAAACGGTTGATGCCTGTTGCGCTCGTTACGGAGCCGCTGCGTGTGCAGAAGTGGTTTCTGTAGGGGGAGCTGCCAACCTGGCACTGAAGGCGTTAGGCACCGGCTTTGCCGCTTGGGCATGGTGCAGGATGACTGGCTGCACTATCCCGAATGCGCAGATGTCGAAAGCGAAGGCTTCCAGAGAACAGAAGCCTGATAACTGCCCAGCCGGTAAAAAACCAATCGATCAGTGGCCGGGCCTTAGCAGAGACGATATTCATGGAATCAAGGCAGGGATAAATGCCGGGGCCAAAGACTGGTTTGGAATTAGTCCTGATGGAAACGTATGGATCAATGAAGATGGTTTGGGAAGTGATCAAGGACATTTGGGTGATTAACTGCTATGAGTAATTCGATCCGATACAGAATCTCGCTTCGAATAACACATCCAAGTATCGCAAGTGATGAAATAAGCGCTGAACTTGGACTCAATCCCAGGATCTCTTACACGGCTGGCGATAAGAAGCTGACGCCAAAAGGGAAAGAGGTTCCTGGCACCAGAAAAGAAACTTTCTGGTGCTATGAGCTGCCCACAGGCGATGAGCCATTCGAGCTTGTGATATCGCGCTTCAGCAAGGAATTGGCTGAAAAAAAGTCATTTTTGGATCGTCTGTCTTCCACCGGAGGGCACGTGGAGCACTTCATTGGGTGGTTCTCTCCCGAAAACTCAGGGTTCGTATTGGAAAATGGCCTTTTGAAGCTGCTCGCGGAGCTGAAGATCACCTTGGCGTTCGATATATATAACAATCCTCAGTCAGCGTAGCCCGGATGGAGCGCCACGCAATCCGGTATTGAAATGATCGAATGGCGCGTACCATGTCTACCCGAGTACCAGGCAAGCCCTCATCCGGAACTCTTCACGGAGGGGGAGACAATGGGGGAGATTACGGGACTGCGGTATTGGATGCCGCAACGGCAGCTCGTTTTGGCAATCCCTACTTCTCTTATCCAGCGACACCAAGTGGGGTCATCAAAAGATCTGATCCGAGGACTGGAAACGTCAGGAACATTGACTATCCGAAGCCGGGCGATGGATGTGGATGCAAATAGCCGGGAGGACACGGTGATGCATAACGTTCACTGTCTTGGTTTCGCTGCGCTTCTCATGGGGGTCATCCCATTTGCCAGTGCTGAAAAGGCATGTGCTGGAGGAGATGGTGCGGACGCTTCTTCAGCACTTGGGGTCGCCTACGACCACTTCGATCAGGATCTGTCGAAGACGTGGTGCAGAAGAAACGAGGTCGATTGTTTCTGTTGAACTTTGAGCTTGAGTAGGCGGCGCCTACTGCATGTCGCTATCAGCCCAAGCTGCTCCAGAAACGTGGACTGATTCGCAGATACTCATCGCCCACGGCCTTCGTACGCATGCAACGGCATGCCACGGAGGTGATAGGCCAAGCACGCGCCATCCCGCAGCAGAACGCAGGCATTGCCGACAGTGCAGCGCGTTCTTCCGTCTCTGTATCGATGACTGACTGCACAGAAGCAGCGCGACGGCCAGTGAAGCTTCTGATGGAAGCCCATCCAACTACCGCATCAGCTCAATGCACGTCGCGGGGTTCCTTGGCTGTGCGCGCACCCATGCCAGCGCAGTGCACGCCACGCATTCTTCTTTAGACACGCTGAAAATGGCTGCATTTCTGCACTACGCGCAGCGCAAGCGGAAAACTGCATGCAGCCACAGTCAACGGATGACTAGCACACCGTCCGCAACTTGACCTAGATGGAGATCACGACGGGAGCCCGATGTTGCATTGAGCCGGATGCGTCAGGGTGGATTGACGCACCGTGCGAGGGGGAGGGAAATGCCATCGTCTGGTGCGGCAGCTTCCATCAAGGCTTGAATCGAAAAAGCGCGCCGGGCGATAGACAGTCTTGTATCCATTCAACACGGAGTACGAATGAGATGAAACAGTCGAAGGTGTTTCTTGCAGGTCTGCTCAGAGTGCCGCATCGCCACGCGTAGAACAGGCGCTGCGATGCCGCGCCAACAGCGATGGCACCTGGTACTGCGAGTACGTCATCAAGTGGTGACGCCATAGGTCCATCCACACGCATCTGGCGTCCGCGGCGCTGGGTGCCCAGCGCGCGAGGAACACGTTCATGAACACAGGAACATGCCGGTACCTGCTACTCCCCCTGGTGGTGCTGCTCTGTTCCTGCAGCACCTACTCCCTGGACAACGCCGCAGAGGATGCGGCGTTCCTGCGCGGATGGGACAGGGAGTGCACACCCGCAGCAGGTGCAAAGCCGCAGGTCTGCTCGGAGACGTACTGGTCCACCACACCGCGCACCAAACGCGAGCAGGGTGCGCCCTTCCAGCTACGCAAACCGGACTAGATCAGCGTGTACGCATCCGTTGGGATCGCACTGCTCTGGTTACGCGGCCATCCGTCCAGGCTCATCCACCTTGTTGCATCACTCGCCATAGCGACGTGCTCATGGCTGGTGCTCTCGACCATCGCCTCGACCATCTCCGAGCGTGCCGCCCACGGCCAGAGCGAGGCCATCGTGGTGATGGCAGAGCGCAAGGGCCGACCGTTGCCATTGGGCCATATCGCCACGATGGAGGCGCTGGACGGCGTGGCCGACGTTGCGTACATGACCTTCCTGCCGGTGATGTGTCGGGAGCCATCCACGATTGCCACGCTCAACGCCTGGCACATTCCAACAGACAGGCTGCGCGCGGTGCTGGGCGAGAACACCCCGGTAGATGCCATCCGCTCCTGGCAGGCAGCAGATGGAAACCTGCTGGTTGGATCGCGGCTTGCGCGAGAGTGCGGATGGACGGCCGGTGTGACCATCGAGCCGATCAACGCCTTCAACGGCAGCCGCGTGCGCGTGACGATCACCAGCGTCCTTCCGCCTGGCCTTGGCGGCAGCGGCGATCAGATCGCCTACGCGCACTACCGCTACATCGATCGCATGAGTCCGCCGCAGGACGGCGGAACCTTTCGGGTCGCGCGCGTGTATCCCCGCAAGGGCGTGAGCGCTGCCGCGCTGGCCGCCACGGTGGAGGCCGCGTTGGCGCACGGGACCGAGCCCGTGGAGGCCACGCCGTCTGCCGAGGCCGAGAGCCTGATGGCCCGCTTCGAGAGCGTGGGCGTGCTCCTGTGGGGCGTTGCGGCCGCGATGGGCACATCCACCCTGCTCCTTTTCGCCAGCGCTTTCGCCCATGCGGCGGCCAAGCGCAGGGCATCCATCGCGGTGCTGCTCGCGCTGGGATTCAGGCACAGGCAGATCCGCTATGGGAGTGCCCTGGAGATTGCGGCCGTCGTCGTGGCAGGAACGGCCGTTGGCGCTGCCGCCGGATACGCCTTGCTGCACGCCATCGCGCCGCTTACCTCGCTCCACCTGGGGGGAACCCGCATCACCGCAGGCCCCTGTATCGCCATCGCGGCGGGAGGCGGGGTGTTGTGGTTGCTGTCGGCGCTTGCCCCCCTCCTGGCGGTAGGCGGCGTCCAGCCAACAGACATGAACGCCGCGTAGGGGACGACGCATGCGCATCCTTCATCTTCTGGCCTTGGCGGCGCGCATGCATTGGGCGAGCCCTCGCGACGTTTTGATGGCGGTCGCGGGATTCGCCCTGGCGTCGTCGGTGCTGACGCTGCTTCTGGCCATACCGTCCGGTCTGGAAAAAGCCGCGGCCTCCACCGGCAGGCCGGACGTGGCGTTGGCACTGAGTGCGGGCGCGTTCGATGAGGCGACCAGCACGCTGAGCGCGCAGCACCTTCAGCTGCTTTGCAGCCTGCCCGCTGTGGCACGCGATGAGCACGGAGCGCCGCTCATCGCGCCACACCTGATCGGGCGGACGACGATAACGGTGAACGGCCGAAACCGGCCCATCCAGGTGCGCGGTGTGGACCCCATGACCTGGAAGGTGATGGAACTCGAGGGTGAGCGCCTCGCCCGGCTGGTGACGGGCTCGCGAGGGCTTCTGATCGGATCATGGGCGGTGACTCCACCGTCGAGCCACCCCGTACGGGTGCGCGCGGGCCAATGGCACGTAGCAGGCCGTGCCGACCACGACGGGAGCCTTTGGGACTCGGAGTATTGGGCAGATCTGTCCGCGCTTCAGGCGGACTACCAGTCACCGTCGCAGTTCTCGGTCGCGTTGATCAGACTCAACGCGGCTACCGATCTGCCGGCGCTGCGGGAGGCGGTGCGTGAGAATCCCCGTCTGAGCGGTATCAGGATAGTGCGGCAATCGGACTACTATCAGCTCCACACGCAGTGGTTGGCAGAGCTGATCCGCAGCGTGTCGCTGGTGATCGCGGCCACTCTGGGCGCTGCGGCCGCGCTGACCATCGGCAATGCACTGAGCACGTCGTTCCTGGGCCGCCGCAGGTACGCGGCAACGTTGCGCGCGATGGGGTTCAGCAGCCGCACCCTTGCCCTGGCAGCGTGCATGGAAGTGCAGATCATCGGTGCGCTTACATGCTGCGCTGTTCTTCTGCTGGTGCGGGTGACGCTGGATGGCCATACCTTCGCTGCCGCAAGCGAGGGTCATCAGGTGCTCGCACAGCTGGATGTTGGCGTTGGGGCCGCGGCGGTGTCGCTGGTCTACACCCTGCTGCTGGCAACGGCGGCGTCGGTAGTGCCGATCTGGACGCTGTCTTTCGGCATCCTCGTGGACGCACTTGGCGCTGACCGATGATGGATCACGGCAGGGTGCGCCCTCACCCGCCGCCGTACAGCTTCTCTGCGCTCTGGAAGAGGATCCAGCTGGTGGCGATGAACTTGTCGCCCCCCTGCGGGCGGTTGCCGCGATGGGTGTGGGTGAATGCCGTCGGCGCGATCAGCAGGCTGCCGGTACGCGGCGCGATCTTGCGGCCCTGGAACAGGAACTCGGTTTCGCCCTGCTCGAAGTCGTCGTTGAGATACAGCGTCCACAGCAGGTGGCGGTGCAGCGTTTCGGCTGCGGGGTCGCGCGGGTACAGCTCGCAGTGCCAATAGGGGTAGCCGCCCTCGCCTGCCGCATACCATTGCAGGTTGATGGCACCGGGGCGCAGGCAGGTGCGGGCCAGGTTGGACAGCGTGTCGGCGTCCATCGTGGCGAAATCCTCGGCGGCCAGACGGCGCGGCTGGCCGGCGCTGTCGTGGACCTGCAACATCAGCGGCGAGATCAGGGCCTGTGGATAACGGCGTAGATAACTCATCACGCCGGCAAAAACGGCTTGTTGCAGCTGCATTTCAACCTGCGCCCACGCCGGATCGCCGCTGATCCGAAGATCCTTGCTGTGCTTGAGTTCCGGGTAGATTCCGCTGCCCACTTCACCGGGCTTCAACTGCGCACTGGTTCGCATCCGGGCCAGGATTGCCGCGCAGGATTCGGCGGGGATGGCGTTGTGGATTACTTCGATGAAGTCCAGCGGCGAATCGGCGGTCATGGGGTCTTCCGTGGGCGCGATGCCCCGATGGTGACCGCTGCGATGGCCGATGTCACGCCGTTGCCACGTTGGTTTTCTGTTGTGCCACGGGACCGGCGATGGGCCGGTCCCAGGCGACGGCTCAGCCGTGCGCGGCGTCGTGCTCGCGGTGGTAACGGGTGGCTTCGGCCACTTCGTTGCGCGAGCCGAGGAACACCGGCACGCGCTGGTGCAGCTGGTCGGGCTGGATGTCGAGGATGCGCTCGCGGCCGGTGGTGGCGGCGCCGCCGGCCTGTTCAACCAGCAGGCCCATCGGGTTGGCTTCGTACATCAGGCGCAGCTTGCCGGCCTTGGACGGGTCCTTCCTGTCCCACGGGTAGATGAAGATGCCGCCGCGGGTCAGGATGCGGTGGACGTCGGCGACCATGCTGGCGATCCAGCGCATGTTGAAGTTCTTGCCGCGCGCGCCTTCTTTGCCCGCCAGCAGGTCCTGCACGTAGGCCTGCATCGGGGTTTCCCAATGGCGCTGGTTGGACATGTTGATGGCGAACTCCTGGGTGTCCGCCGGGATCTGCATGTCCGGCGTGGTCAGCACGAACTCGCCCTTCTCGCGGTCCAGGGTGAAGGCATGCGTGCCGTGGCCGACGGTGAGCACCATCTGCGTGCTCGGCCCGTAGATGCAGTAGCCGGCCGCGACCTGCGCGGTGCCCGGCTGCAGGAAGCTGGCATCGTTGGGCTGCTCGGTGCCCGGCGGGCAGCGCAGCACCGAGAAGATGGTGCCGACCGACACGTTGACGTCGATGTTGGAGCTGCCATCGAGGGGATCGAACAGCAGCAGGAAGTCGCCGCGCGGGTAGGTATCCGGCACCGGCTGGCAGTGGTCCATTTCCTCGGACGCGCATGCGGCGAGGTGGCCGCCCCAGGCGTTGGCTTCGAGCAGGATCTCGTTGCTGATCACGTCCAGTTTCTTCTGCGCTTCGCCCTGCACGTTGCCGGTGCCGGCTTCGCCAAGCACGCCGCCCAGGGCGCCCTTGCTGACCGCGATGGAGATGCTGGTGCAGGCGCGGGCGACGACGGCGATCAGCTGGCGCAGGTCGGCGTTGATGCGGCCGGCATGCTGCTCTTCGATCAGGTACCGGGTAAGCGACGTACGGGACATGGAATGGCTGCCACAGACATTTGGGGGCCATATTGTGGCCCGTTGTTGGCGGCATTACGAGGTTGGGAAGAACGTAAGCGGTTACATGTCGTGCCGGCCGGTGCCACCAAAAACAACGGCCGCACTGGGCGGCCGTTGTTTCATGCACGGCGGGTTGCTTCAGCCCTTGGCGACGGTCGCCACGGCCTTGGCTACGTACGCCAGGTTGCCCTGGTTCAGCGCGGCCACGCAGATGCGGCCGGTGCCGACGGCGTAGATGCCGAACTCGTCGCGCAGGCGGTCCACCTGCGGGCGGCTCAGGCCGGAGTAGGAGAACATGCCCGCCTGGTCATTGATGAAGGCGAACTCCGGCGCACCAGCGGCCACCAGGTGTTCCACCAGGCCGTGGCGCAGGGCGTGGATACGCTCGCGCATCTCGGTCAGTTCCGCTTCCCACACCTGGCGCAGTTCGACGCTGTTGAGCACGCCGGACACCAGGGCCGCGCCGTGGTTGGACGGGCTGGAGTAGATGGTGCGGATGATGCGCTTGACCTGCGACTGCACGGCCTTGGCGGCGTTGGCATCCGGTGCCACCACCGACAGCGCGCCGATGCGCTCGCCGTACAGCGAGAACGACTTGGAGTACGAGTTGGCGACCACGAAGCTGTCGATGCCGGCCTCGGCGATGATGCGCACGGCGGCGCCGTCTTCGCTGATGCCCTTGTCGAAGCCCTGGTAGGCCATGTCGATGAACGGGAACAGCTGGCGGTCCTTCAGCAGCTCGGCCACCTGCTTCCACTGCGCGACGGTGAGGTCGGCACCGGTGGGGTTGTGGCAGCAGGCATGCAGCAGCACCACGGTGCCCGGCTGCAGCTTGGCCAGGTCGGCCAGCATGGCGTCGAAGTCCACGCCGTGGGTAGCCGGGTCGAAGTAGCTGTATTCCACGACCTCGAAGCCGGCTGCCCCGAACACCGCGCGGTGGTTTTCCCAGCTCGGGTTGCTGATGGCGATGGTGGCGTGCGGCAGCAGGCGGTGCAGCAGGTCGGCGCCGACGCGCAGCGCACCGCTGCCGCCGATGGTCTGCGAGGTGGCCACGCGGCCGGCGGCCAGCAGCGGCGAATCCTTGCCGAACACCAGTTCGCGGGTGGCCTGGTTGTAGGCGGGCAGGCCATCAATGGGCAGATAGCCGCGCGGTTTGGCCTCGGCGGCGAGCTGCTGCTCGATCTGCTTGACGGCGCGGAGCAGCGGAATGCGGCCGCTCTCGTCGTAGTAGATGCCCACACCCAGGTTGACCTTGGTTGGGCGGCTGTCGGCGTTGTACGCCTCGGTCAGGCCCAGGATCGGGTCGCCTGGGACCAGTTCCACATTTGCAAAGAAGGACACGGCGGTACTCATTCGGATGACGGAAGGGGGGAGGATGGCGCGACGCAGGTTGCGGCAGAATCAGCCAAAACCGACCCATCGTAACAAAGCCGCGCCGAGGGCGCGGCGGCCGCCGTCACGTTCGTTTCCGTACCATTGCGTGTGGCACGCCCGAATCCCGAGGACACCTACCCGCATGCGTCGTTTCACCCCGTCTGCCCGCCGGTTGGCGCTGTTTTCGGCCGCGCTGCTGCCGAACCTGGCACAGGCCCAGAACACCTCGCCGGACCCGGTCCCGGCGCAACGGTTGCCCGCGGTGCAGGTGCAGGCCGCGCGGGTACAGGAGGTGGCCGATGTGGACCTGCCGGCGTCGATCAGCACGGTGTGGATCGATGACGCGGCGGCCGGCCCCCAAGTGCAGATCGCCGATGCGCTGGGCGGCATTCCCGGGCTGGTGGCCCGCGACCGCCAGAACTACGCGCAGGACACCCAGCTGTCGATCCGCGGCTTCGGCGCGCGCTCCACCTTCGGCGTGCGCGGGGTACGGGTGCTGGTGGACGGCGTGCCGGCCACCATGCCCGATGGCCAGGGCCAGCTCTCGCACGCCAGCCTGCTCGGCGCGCAGCGGGTGGAGGTGCTGCGCGGGCCGTTCTCGGTGCTGTACGGCAACTCGTCCGGCGGCGTGGTGCAGGTGTGGAGCGCCGACGGCGCGGCGGGTGACCCCTGGCGGGTGCGTCTGGATGCCGGCAGCGACGCCACAGTAAGCGCCGGTGCGCAGTTGCGCGGGCAGCAGGGGCCGGTCCGCTACAACGTGGCGGCCAACCACTTCCGCACCGACGGCTGGCGCGACCACAGCCGCGCCCGCCGCGACTCGGTGAACGCCCGCCTGGGCACCGGGCTGGGCGGCGGCGAACTGGCCCTGGTGCTGAACTACCTTGATGCGCCCGACGCGCAGGACCCGCTTGGCCTGACCCGCGCCCAGGTGCGTGCGGATCCGCGCCAGGCCACGGCGGTGGCCACCCAGTACAACACCCGCAAATCGGTGCGGCAGGCGCAGGCCGGGCTGGTGTTCAGCCGCACGGCGGGCGCCCACACCTGGCGGGCGATGGGCTATGCCGGGCAGCGCAGCGTGGCGCAGTACCTGGCCATTCCGCCGGGGCCGCAGGCCAACCCGCTGCATGCGGGCGGGGTGATCGATCTGGACGGCGGCTACGGCGGCGTGGACGCGCGCTGGGCCTGGCACGGCGACTGGGCCGGACGGCCGCTGGATGTGGTGATCGGCGCCAATGCCGACCGTCAGCGCCAGAATCGGCGCGGTTACGAGAATTTCGTCGGCGATACGCTGGGCATCAAGGGCCGCCTGCGGCGCGACCAGGCCGACCGGGTGGAGAACGTGGACCAGTTCGCCCAGGCCTGGTGGCAGTGGGCGCCGCGCTGGTCGCTGCTGCTGGGCGTGCGGCACAGCACGGTGCGGTTCCGCTCCAACGACCACTACATCACCGCCGCCAACCCCGACGACAGCGGATCGCGCCGCTACAACGCCACGACGCCGGTGGCCGGCGTGGTGTTCCGCGCCAGCGAGGCATGGCGGCTGTATGCCTCGGCCGGGCGCGGTTTTGAAACCCCGACGTTCAACGAGCTGGGCTATCGCGCCGACGGCCAGGCCGGGCTGGCGCTGGATCTGTCGGCGGCGCGCAGCCGGAATCTGGAGGTAGGCGCCAAGTGGCACCCGCAGGGCGGCGCGCAGCTGGAAACGGCGCTGTTCCGCGCCGACACCGACGACGAGCTGGCGGTGGCCAGCAACACCGGCGGACGGGCCACCTACCGCAACATCGGGCGCACCCGCCGCCAGGGGCTGGAAGCCAGCTATCTGCAGCCGCTGGGGGCTCGGGCCGACCTGGCGCTGGCCTACACCTGGATCGATGCGACCGTGCGCGATCCCTACGCGTCGGCTGCCGGCACCGTGGCGGCGGGTTCGCGCCTGCCCGGCGTGCCGCAGCAGCAGTGGAACGCGCGCCTGCAGTACCGCCCTGGCCCGTGGCAGTGGGCGGCCGAGGTGGTGGCCTCCAGCGATACCGTGGTCAACGACCTGGCCACCGAGCGCGCGCCCGGCCATGCCCTGCTCAACCTGGAGGCGTCGCGCCGCTGGCAGCGCGCGCAGGGCACGCTGCGCGCCTTCGCGCGGATCGACAACGTGCTGGACCAGCGCTACATCGGCTCGGTGATCGTCAACGACGGCAACCAGCGCTTCTTCGAGCCCGGGCCGGACCGCCGCTACAGCGTGGGGCTGCAGTGGCAGTGGGCGCCGTGAGCGGCGCCTAGCGCGGCACCTTGGCCGGCACGAACGGCGAGGTCGGGTCGCTGGCCGGGAACGTCTCTTCCAGCGCCTCGTCCTGGTTGTCGCTGGCATGTTCCTTGCGCTCGCGGCGCTGGTCCTCGTTCTCGCGGCGGCCCGGCGCCGGTGCGCCGGTGGGGTCCTTGCGGTCGCGGTAGGCGTGGGATGAGCTGGCCGGGACCGGCAGGTGGTCCGGTTCCTCGTTCGGGGTGGACATGCCGGCGCCGCGGTCTTCGGCGTCCTGCAGGTCGTGCTTGGCGCGCTGTTCGCCGGGGACCGGGGGGGCGGCGTCGCGCAGGGGATCGCGTGGCATGGGATGTCTCCAGGGAGAGGTGCCTGCAGCGTACGCACCTGTGGTGGGTAGCTGCCGTGAAGCCGGCGCTGAATGGCCGGCCCGCAACGGATCTGTCACGGCTGGATAACGGCGGCGGGGCTATTCCTGCCTCCCCCTCCCGCTGCCGGAGTCGTGCCATGCCCCGCCTGGACCGTCGAGCCGTCCCCGCGCTGTACAACGCCTATCTGCAGCCCGAACGCAGCGGGCGCCGCAGCCGGCGCGAACGCATGGAGGAGCCGCAGGCCGTCGCGCAGGATTACCTGCAGTACATGCGCAACGACTACGAACAGCGCCGTGCACAGGGCCGCCGCAGTTGGCGCGATCTGTACCCGGCCTATGCCTTCGCGTTGACCACGCACTACGCCGACTGGCCGCGTGGCGACGACGACGACACCGATGGCGAGCTTGCCGAGCACTGGGAACAGATGCGCGGGCAATCGCGGCTGGGCTGGCCGCAGGCGCGCGCGATCGTCGAGGACGCCTGGCTGGCGCTGGACCACATGCCGGCGGCGGCCGTGCACGGCCTGCTGCAGTAGCGCGGCTGCGTACAGGCGGCCTGCACGGCGCGGACACAGGCGTTTCACGTCGCGCGCGGTACAGCTGCCCTCCCCCTACCGCTGGAGTGGCGCCGTCATGGCCCGACCGATCTGGACCGGCACGCTGTCATTCGGATTGCTCAACGTCCCGGTGTCGCTGATGTCCGGCGAGCGCAAGGTCGACCTGCAGTTCCGCATGCTGGATTCGCGCGACCGCAAGCCGATCCGCTTCGAGCGCGTGAATGCCGATACCGGCGAGGAAGTGCCGTGGAAGGACATCGTCAAGGCTTACGAGTACGACAAGGGCAGCTATGTGGTGCTCGAAGAGGACGACATCCGCTCGGCCGCGCCGGAGAGCCACGAGGCCGTTGAAGTAGAGACCTTCGTCGATGCGGCCAGCATCGATCCGCGCTTCTACGAGAAGCCCTATCTGCTGGTGCCGGCCAAGAAAGCCGAAAAAGGCTACGTGCTGCTGCGCGAGACCCTGCGCAGCACCGGCAAGGTGGGCATCGCGCGGGTGGTGGTACGCACCCGCGAATACCTGTGCGCGGTGATGCCGCATGGCGATGCGCTGGTGCTGATGATCCTGCGCTACCCGCAGGAGCTGGTGGACCCGGAGGACTACACGCTGCCGACCGGCAGCCTGGCCGACTACCGCATCAACAGCAAGGAAACCGCGATGGCCGAGCAGCTCATCGCCTCGATGTCCGGCGACTGGCAGCCGGAGGACTACCACGATGAATTCCGCGAGCGCCTGCACACGCTGCTGAAAAAGCGCATCAAGGCCAAGGGCGGCACCACCCGCGTGGAAGAGGAACCGGCCCCGCGCGAGGACGATGCGACCAATGTGGTGGACTTCATGTCGCTGCTGCAGAAAAGCCTGGATGCGAAAAAACGAACACCGGCAAAGAAGAGCGCAGCCGTATCGAAGGTGGTGAAAAAGAGCGGAAAACCCGCCAAGAAGGCGGCCAAGGCAGCCAAGGCGACGACCAGGACAGCCAAGGCCACCAGCAAAACCGCCAAGCGCACCACGACACGCAAGGCCGGGTAAGCGGCCATGTCGCTGCAGGAATACCGGCGCAAACGCCGCTTCGGCCAAACCCCCGAGCCCGATGACACGCGGCACGGTGCGTCGGCGCGGCGGCCGATCTTCGTGGTGCAGCTGCATCACGCCCGTTCGCGCCACTACGATTTCCGCCTGGAGGCCGATGGTGTGCTCAAGAGCTGGGCCGTGCCCAAAGGCCCCTCGCTGCGCGTGGGCGAGAAGCGCTTGGCCGTGGAGGTCGAAGACCACCCGCTGTCGTATGCCACGTTCGAAGGCGATATTCCCGAGGGGCATTACGGCGCGGGCCATGTGGACGTATACGACCACGGCACCTGGGCCTGCGATGGCGATCCGCTGGAAGCGATCGCCGCCGGCAAGGTGGACTTCGTGCTGCACGGCGAACGGCTCAAAGGCGGCTGGAAACTGGTGCGGACCGCGATGAAAGGCAAGCAGCACCAGTGGCTGTTGATCAAGCGCGATGACGACGAGGCGCGCGACATGGAGGCCGACGACATGCTCGGAAACGCAACCCCACCGCGTGGGCCGGGCAAACGCCCGGCCTCCACGAAGGCAGCCAGGGCTCCGGCCGCGCGCAAGGCGGATGCGCGCTGGCATCGCCGGGCGCTGGCGTTGTCCGGTGCACGGGATAGCCCCTATCCCGCAGGGTTCAAGCCGCAGTTGACCGACCATCAAGCCACTGCGCCCGACGGCGAGGGTTGGCTGCATGAGATCAAATGGGATGGTTACCGGTTGCTGGCCGACGTGCGCGACGGCGTAGTGACGCTGCGTTCGCGCGGTGGCCTGAACTGGACCGATGATTTTCCCGAGGTGGTGCAGGCGATCCAACGGCTGCCGGTGCGCGACCTGCGCCTGGACGGCGAGCTGGTGGTGCTGGACGCGCAGGGGCGCAGCGATTTCACCGCGCTGCAGAAGGTCATCGACGGCACCGCAAAGCAGCCGCTGCGCTACGTGCTGTTCGATATGCCCGGCGTGGCTGGCGCGGACATCAGCCGTGCGCCGCTGCTCGCGCGCAAGGCGCTGCTGAAGGACCTGATCGGTGAGACGCCCGGTACCCTGGCCTATAGCGACCATGTGCGCGACCACGGCCCGGCGGTGTTCGAGGCCAGCGGTGAGGCCGGCTTCGAGGGCATCGTCAGCAAACGTGTGGATGCGCCCTACGTCAACGCGCGTTCGCCCAGCTGGGTGAAGGTGAAGCACGAGAACACCGACGAGTTCCTGGTGGTGGGCTACACCGACCCGAAGGGCGCGCGCAGTGGCTTCGGCTCGCTGTTGATGGCAACGCCCGACAAGGGCGGGCTGCGTTATGTGGGGCGTGTGGGAACAGGCTTTGACGATGCCGGGTTGGCCGCGCTGCATCGACAGCTCAAGGCGTTGGTCACCGATGCCGCCGCGGTCGAACTGCCGTCGCATGTGCCGTTCACGGCGCGCGGCGTGCACTGGGTCAAGCCGACGCTGGTGGCGGAAGTGGCGTTCCGCGGTTGGGCAAAGGAAGGCCTGCTGCGGCAGGCCAGCTTCAAGCGGCTGCGCGAGGACAAGCCGGCCACTGACCTGCGCGTGAAGGAGACGGCCGTGACCGCCGACGATACCGACGTCACCATCAGCCATCCCGAGCGGGTGGTGTTTGCCAAGGCGAAGCTCACCAAGGGCGATGTGGCCGACTACTACCGGCAGATGGCGCGCTGGATCCTGCCGGAGGTCGCGCGCCGGCCGCTGTCGCTGCTGCGCTGTCCGGACGGCGTGGACAAACCGTGCTTCTTCCAGAAGCACCACGGCACCGGCCTGGGTGATGCGGTGAAGGCGATCCCGCTGGAGCAGAAGAGCGGACGCGAGGACTACCTGTACATCGACGACGTGCAGGGGCTGCTGCAGCTGGTGCAGATGAACACCCTGGAGCTGCACCCGTGGGGCGCCACGGTGGCCGACCCGGAACACCCGGACCGGCTGGTGTTCGACCTGGACCCGGGCGAGGGCGTGGGCTGGCCGCAGGTGAAGGCGGCCGCGCGCGAGGTGCGTGACCGGCTGCAGGAAACCGGCCTGCAGAGCTTCGTGCGGCTGTCCGGTGGCAAAGGGGTGCACGTCGTGGTGCCGCTGCAGCCCACCGCGGACTGGGCGCAGGCCAAGGACTTCTGCGAGGCGTTCGCGCAGGCGATGGCCGAGCACGCGCCGGCGCGCTACGTGGCCACCATGAGCAAGGCCAAGCGCGGCGGGGTGATTTTCATCGACTGGCTGCGCAACGCGCGCGGTGCCACCAGCGTGTGCTCGTGGTCGCTGCGGGCGCGGCCCGGCGCAGGCGTGGCAGTGCCGCTGCGCTGGGAGGAGCTGGGGCGCGTCAGCGCGCCGGATGCCTTCCCGCTGGCCAAGGCCCTGCAGCGCGCACAGCGCTTGAAGCAGGACCCGTGGGAAGGGATCGACAAGGTCAAGCAGGTGCTGCCCGGCACGTGAGCCGGACCGGCGCGGCTCAACGCGGGCGGCAGCGCGCGCCCAGCCAGACGCCGATGGCCTGGAACGGCAGCGAGACCAGCAGCGTCAGCACGAACCAGAAGGGATAGTCGCTGCCCAGGCTCCAGACGGCGTAGACCGAGGCGGCTGCGATCACCGCCCACACCACCCCGCCATGCACGCAGGGCCAGGCCGGCGCATAGCGGCTGGCGAAGGCGGTGGCCGCCACGCCGCCGAGAACGGTCCAGCCCAGATCCCAGCCCAGACGCAGCGACCCACCGTCGGACAGGCCGAGCCACGGCGCCACCCAGCCGCCGGCACCGGCGACCATGCCCAGCACGAACAGCGCCACCACCACCGACAGTACGGACAACACCCCGGTTTTGGCGAGCGACAGCGCAGACATGGGCATTCAACGGCAGAGAAGGATGCGGCCATTATGGCCCGCGCGGCGGGCTCAGGCCTTGCCGGCGGCCTGCAGCAGGGCGAACTCGGCATCGCTGAACAGCCGCGAGCGCACCAGGAAGCGAACGCCCTCGCCGTTCTCCAGCGAGAACATGCCACCGCGACCGGGCACCACGTCAATGATCAGCTGGGTGTGCTTCCAGTACGCGAACTGCGACGGACTGATGTAGAACGGTGCGCCGCCGATCTCGCCCAGCTGCACATCGCGGTCGCCGACGATGAAGTCGCCCTGGGCGAAACACATCGGCGAGGAACCGTCGCAGCAGCCGCCGGATTGATGGAACAGCAGTTCGCCGTGGCGCGCGCGCAATGTGTCGATCAGCTGCAGGGCCGGAAGGGTGGCGATGACCTGGAGCGGGAGGTCGGGCATGGAGGGGTCCTGGGAGCCGGCCAGTGGCCGGCACTACGCGAACACAGGCGCTGCCGCGCCATCGCCGTCGGGAGAGGAAAACGGTCGATGGAACGGCAGCGCGCCGTCCGGTTACGCGCTCATGTCCAGCACCACGCGGCCTTCGATCTTGCCGGCGTGCATGCGCGCGAAGATGTCGTTGATGTTCTCCAGCGAATCGCTGGTGACCGTGGCGGCCACCTTGCCCTGCTCGGCGAACTCCAGCGATTCCTGCAGGTCCAGGCGGGTGCCCACGATCGAGCCGCGCACGGTGATGCCGTTGAGCACCATGCCGAAGATGTCCAGCGGGAAGTTGCCCGGCGGCAGGCCGTTGAGCGACACCGTGCCGCCGCGGCGGACCATGCCCAGCGCCTGCTCGAACGCGATCGGCGATACGGCGGTGACCAAGGCGCCATGCGCGCCACCGATTTCCTTCTTCAGGAACGCGGCCGGATCGGTGGTGCGCGCGTTGACCGTGATCGTCGCGCCCAGGCGTTCGGCCAAGGCAAGCTTGTCATCGTCGATATCCACGGCGGCCACGTTCAACCCCATCGCCTTGGCGTACTGCACGGCCATGTGGCCCAGCCCGCCCACACCCGAGATCACCACCCACTGCCCCGGCTTGGTGTCGGTGACTTTCAAGCCCTTGTAGACGGTGACGCCGGCGCACAGGATCGGCGCCACCTCGATGAAGCCGACGTTCTTCGGCAGATGGCCGACATAGCCGGCGTTGGCCAGCGCGTACTCGGCGAACCCGCCGTTGACCGAATAGCCGGTGTTCTGCTGGCTTTCGCACAGGGTTTCCCACCCGCCCAGGCAGTGCTCGCAGTAGCCGCATGCCGAGTACAGCCAGGGGATGCCGACGCGATCGCCTTCCTTGACGTGGCTGACGCCGGCACCGACGGCGACCACGTGGCCCACGCCCTCATGGCCGGGAATGAACGGCGGATTGGGCTTCACCGGCCAGTCGCCATCCACCGCGTGCAGGTCGGTATGGCAGACGCCACACGCCTCGATCTTCACCAGGATGTCGCCCGCGCCGGGACGCGGTACCTGGACCTCCTCGATGCGCAACGGTTTGCCGAACTCGCGGACGACCGCGGCCTTCATGGTCTTGTTCATGGGTGGATCTCCGTGGATTGCCAGGAACTGCACTGTGGCGCCGGCCTCGTGCCGGCGCCTTGATCGGGATCAAGCCTGCGCAGGCTCAGAAGAAGCCGAGCTTCTTCGGCGAGTAGCTGACCAGCAGGTTCTTGGTCTGCTGGTAGTGGTCGAGCATCATCTTGTGGTTCTCGCGGCCGATGCCCGACTGCTTGTAACCCCCAAACGCGGCGTGTGCCGGATAGGCGTGGTAGCAGTTGGTCCACACCCGGCCTGCCTGGATGCCGCGCCCCATCCGGTACAGACGCGACGCATCGCGGCTCCACACGCCGGCACCGAGGCCGTACAGGGTGTCGTTGGCGATCTCCAGCGCTTCTTCCTCGGTCTTGAAGGTGGTCACCGACACCACCGGTCCGAAGATCTCCTCCTGGAACACGCGCATTCTGTTGTGGCCCTTGAACACGGTGGGCGTCACATAGAAGCCGCCGGCGAGATCGCCGTCGAGGTGCGCCTGTTCGCCGCCGATCAGCACCTCGGCGCCCTCCTGGCGGCCGATGTCGAAGTAGGACAGGATCTTCTCCAATTGCTCGGACGAGGCCTGCGCGCCGACCATCGTGTTGGGGTCCAGCGGGTTGCCCTGTTTGATCGCGGCCACGCGCTTGAGGGCGCGCGCCATGAACTCCTCGTAGATCGATTCCTGGATCAGCGCGCGCGACGGACAGGTACACACCTCGCCCTGATTGAAGGCAAACAGCACGAAGCCTTCGACCGCCTTGTCGAGGAAGTCGTCGTCCTCGGCCATCACGTCGGCGAAGAAGATATTGGGCGATTTGCCACCCAGCTCCAGCGTCACCGGAATCAGGTTCTGGCTGGCGTACTGCATGATCAGCCGGCCGGTGGTGGTTTCACCGGTGAAGGCGATCTTGGCGATGCGCGGGTTGGACGCCAGCGGCTTGCCGGCTTCCACACCGAAGCCGTTGACCACGTTGAGCACGCCCTTGGGCAGCAGATCGCCGATCACCTCCATCAGGACCAGGATCGACGCCGGGGTCTGCTCGGCGGGCTTGAGCACCACGCAGTTGCCGGCCGCCAGGGCCGGGGCCAGCTTCCAGGCGGCCATCAGCATCGGGAAGTTCCACGGGATGATCTGCCCGACCACGCCCAGCGGCTCGTGGAAGTGGTAGGCGATGGTGTCCTTGTCGATCTCCGACAGGCTGCCTTCCTGTGCACGCACCGCGCCGGCGAAGTAGCGGAAGTGGTCGGCCATCAGCGGGATGTCCGCGTTGAGGGTTTCGCGGATCGGCTTGCCGTTGTCCCAGGTCTCGGCGTGGGCAAGCAGCTCCAGGTTCTCCTCGATGCGGTCGGCGATTCTGTTGAGGATGTTGGCGCGCGCGGTGGTGGAGGTTTCGGCCCAGGCGCGTTTGGCGGCATGGGCGGCGTCGAGGGCGGCCTCGATGTCCTCGGCATTGGAGCGGGCCACTTCGGTGAATACCTTGCCGGTGACCGGGGTCGTGTTCTCGAAGTACTGGCCGCTGCGCGGAGCGACCCATTCCCCGCCGATGTAGTTGCCGTAGCGCGGCTTGAAGATGGACTGCGGGTCGGTGGCGTGCGGCTTGGCGGACGTGACGGCATTCATCGGGTGGATCTCCGGGTGCAGGTGGGAACGGCCCATTCGGGTCCTTTCCCTGCCGCAGGGACGATGCCAGGTTCGGGGTGGTGCGCTGCCGCACGGGTGCGGGCCGCGCCGATGCTGGTGCGCGGCAGCCGGTATGTTGCGCCGCACCACGACTGGTCATTGCACGGTAACGCCGGCTGTGGTGTTTATCGGTACAGGCCCCGCTACAACTGTCGCAGATTGCGACACTGGAGAATCCAGGTGTCCCAGCTTCCGCTCCAGCACCGCGTCGGCAATGCGCGGCGTTCGTTCTTTGAACGGGGTGCCGCGCCCATCGGGATCGTGCCCGATACCATCCTGCAGTCCTGGCAGCGCTGCCTGCGCGGCGGCCTGTCGGTGCATGCGCAGCCGGATGTGGCACCGCTGCCCGATGCGCGTCTGCGCGAGCTGCGGCAGCGCCAGGAGACGCTGTGGCGGCTGGCCCGCCCGGAACTGGACGGCCTGGCGGCCGACATCGCGGTGGCCGGCAGCATCGTGCTGCTCACCGACGAGGCCGGCTGGATCCTCGACGCCGAAGGCAGCCCGGACTTCCTCGACAAGGCCGGCCGTGTGGCACTGATGCCCGGCGTGCGCTGGGACGAGACCTCGGTGGGTACCAACGCCATCGGCACCGCGATCGTCGAAGGGCGGTCGGTGGAAGTCCGCGGTGGCGAACACTACTTCGCTCCGCACGGCATCCTGACCTGCTCGGCCACGCCGATCTTCGACCCATACGGCCAGCGCGTGGGCGTGCTCGACATCTCCGGCGATGCACGCCTGCAACATCTGCACGCCCGGGTGCTGGCGCGCCAGGCGGTGGCACATATCGAACACCGTTACTTCGATGCCGGACTGGGCGACTGCGAGGTGGTCCGCCTGCATCACGATGCCGCGCTGCTGGGCACCGCCCGCGAAGGGGTGCTCGGCTTCCGCGGCGGGCGGCTGGTGGCGGCCAACCGCGCCGGGCTGGCGCTGTTCGGCCTGGAACACGGCGACCTCGGGCGTGCGTCCTATGAGGCGCTGTTCGATGTGCCCCTGTCGCGCCTGCACGATGACGGCGCGCTGATCGACCGCCAGGGCCGCGCGCTGTATGGCCACCTTGGACAGCCCCCGGCACGGCGCTCGCCGGCGGCGGCGACGCGCATGCCCGTGGCGGCCCCCGCGCGGGTCAGCGCATCGGCACCCCGCCTGGACCCCTCACCGCTGTTCGATGCCGCCCAGCAGCAGGCGCTGGCGCGTGCATGCCGGGTGCTCGATGCGCAGTTGCCGGTGCTGCTGCAGGGCGAGACCGGCACCGGCAAGGAGGTGTTCGCGCGCGCGCTGCATCGGCGCAGCACACGCGCCGACAAGCCGTTCGTGGCGGTGAACTGCGCGGCGCTGCCGGAAGGACTGATCGAAGCGGAGCTGTTCGGCTATGAAGAAGGCGCGTTCACCGGCGCGCGCAAGACCGGCAACACCGGTCTGCTGCGGCAGGCGCAGGGCGGTGTGCTGTTCCTGGACGAGATTGGCGACATGCCCCTTGCCCTGCAGCCGCGACTGCTGCGGGTGCTGCAGGAGCGCACGCTGTCGCCACTGGGCGGCGGCAAGCCGGTGCAGCTGGATTTCGCGCTGATCTGCGCCACGCATCGTGACCTCGACGAGGCGATGGCGGCCGGCACCTTCCGCAGCGACCTGTACTACCGCATCGCCGACCACTGCGTGGCCCTGCCGCCGCTGCGTGCGAATCCCGACCGTGCCGCGCTGGTGCGGGGCCTGTGGGAGCGACTGGGAGAGGGACGCCAGCTGGAAGCGGTCGCCTTCGACGCGCTGGCAGCCTATGCCTGGCCGGGCAACGTGCGCCAGCTGAGCGCCTGCCTGCGCACGCTGGTGGCGCTCAGCGATCCCGGCCAGGTCCTTGGCCATGACGACCTGCCCAGCTACCTGCGCGATGCCCCGCGCGAGCTGCGGGCAGAGCAGGCCGGCGCGTCCGACAGGGGCCTGGACGCGATTGAAACCGACGCCATGCGCGACGCACTGGCGCGGTGCGGGGGCAACGTGGCCCAGGCGGCGCGTCTGCTTGGCATCAGCCGCAGCACGCTGTACCGCCGGGTCGGCAACAGCGCCCGCCGCCGTCACTGACGGCGGGCGTGGCGGTCAGCCAACCAGTGCGGCCGATTCGCGCGCCAACTGCTCGATGCCGGCCCAGTCGCGCGCCTGCAGCAGCGTACGGGTGGTCAACCAGGAGCCGCCCACGCACAGCACGTTGGGCAGGTGCAGGAACTCGCGCGCGGTCTGCGCGCTGATCCCGCCGGTGGGGCAGAACCGCACATCGCCGAACGGGCCGTTCCAGGCCGACAGCATCGCTGCGCCGCCGGCCTGGACGGCCGGGAAGAACTTGAACGTATCCAGCCCGTTCTCCAGGCCGCGCATCAGCTCGGAGGAGGTCGCCACGCCGGGCAGGAACGGCAGATCGGTATCGCGCGCGGCGGCATACAGCCGGTCTGTGGCACCAGGCGAGACCGCAAAGCGGCCGCCGACGGCCTTGACCCGCTCCATCTGCGCGGCGGTCAGCACAGTACCGGCGCCGACCACGGCATCGGGTACCGCCTCCACCATCGCCTGGATGGCGTCCATCGCCACCGGGGTGCGCAGCGTGACTTCGATCACCGGCAGGCCGCCATTGAACAGCGCGCGGGCCACCTCGACCGCGTCCTCGACGCTCTCGGGGGTGAACACCGGAATCACCGGGGCCAGCTTCAGGACTGCGCGTACGCGCGGATCAGCGCCGGACATCGAATCGCTCCTCGCCCGTCAGGGCCATGATGTCAGCCTCGCTGACAGGGTTGAAGTCGCCGGGAATCGAATGCTTGAGACATCCGGCGGCCAGGCCGAAGCGCACGATCGCCTCCGGCGCGAAGCCGCGCATCATGCCATGCAGGATGCCGGCGGCGAAGGCATCGCCGCCGCCGATGCGGTCGACGATCCCGACCATCTCGCGGGTGGGCGCCACCGCGCGGGTGCCGTCGCGACCGAGCAGCATGGCGCCAAGCGCATGGTTGTCCACGCTGTGCGGCGTGCGCTGCGTGCAGGCCATCCACTGCAGCCGGGGGAACGCGGCAAAGGCCATCGCCGCCGCCGCGTCCACGCGCTCCTGCGGCTGCGCCTGTGCGAACTCGCCGCCGAGCACCACGCCGATATCGCGGTAATCGGCGAACAGCACCTGCGCACAGGCGAACAGCTCACGCAGGATGCCTGCCGCATCGCCCTGCCAGCGCGCCCACAGCGAGGGCCGGAAGTTGCCATCGAAGGACACCGCCACGCCGCGCTCGCACGCCGCACGCGCCGCGGCCAGGGTGGCCTGGGCCATCGTCGGGTTGAGCGCCGGGCTCACCCCGGACAGGTGCAGCCACTGCGCACCGTCCAGCGCGGCATCCCAGTCGTAATCGGTGGCACGGCTGAGCGCGAAGGCCGAGTCGGCGCGGTCATAGACCACTTCGCTGGCGCGCTGCACCGCGCCGGTGGTGAGGAAATACAGGCCCATGCGGCCATCGCGCACCTGCACCGCGCGGGTATCCACCCCGTGCCGGCGCAGTTCGCCGAGCGCGAAGTCACCCAGCGGATTGGCGGCCACGGTGCCGACCATTGCCACGTCATGCCCGAGGTGGGCCAGGCTGACGCCCACGTTGGCTTCGGCGCCCCCGGCGTGCACCACCAAGTGCGGGGTCTGCAGCAGCAGCTCCCGGCCGGGTGCGCTCATGCGCAGCAACAACTCTCCAAAACAGACGACACGACTCATGGTTACCGGGTCCTTGTGAAGGCCGCGCCGGCCGGAACGGCAGGTGCGGCAATGGCTAGCGGTGTCATTCTAGCGGTGCGACGCCCCTCGTCCACCTGTCCTGAATGTCGGAAGCATTGTCCCGCAAGCCTCTGCGGGACATCAAAAGTCTGTTGCGCTGCAAGATGCCCTGTCCGGAACGGACTGTTAACGTCCGCCCTGACCAGCGGTGTCATTGCACTGACATGTCGCCGGATAGCTGTTTCATGTAGCACCTTTGGGAGAGGGAAGGCATGCAATCTCGAAACACTGAAAAAAAGACACCGGTTACCTTGCTCGCGCTGTCGATCGGACTGGCGCTGAGCGGCGGTGCATGGGCCCAGGAGGCCGGCACCACCAACCCGACCGATCTGGACACCGTCACCGTCACCGGCTACCGCGCCAGCGTCGAAAAAGCGCTGGACATCAAGCGCGGTGAGTCGGGCATGGTCGACGCGATCGTCGCCGAAGATATCGGCAAGTTCCCCGATCTGAACCTGGCCGAGTCGCTGCAGCGCATCCCCGGCGTGGTCATCACCCGCGATGCCGGCGAAGGCCGCAACATCTCCGTGCGTGGCCTCGGCCCGGATTTCACCCGCGTGCGCATCAACGGCATGGAAGCGCTGACCACCGTCGGCAGCGGCGACCAGTCCGGCGGCACCAACCGTGGCCGTGGCTTCGACTTCAATGTGTTCGCCTCGGACCTGTTCTCGCAGCTGATCGTGCGCAAGACCGCGCAGGCCGACGTCGAGGAAGGCTCGCTGGGCGCCACGGTGGATCTCAATACCGCCAAGCCGTTCGACTACGACGGCTTCACCTTTGCCGCCAGCGGCCAGGCCAGCTACAACGACATGGCCCAGAAGGCCGATCCGCGCATGGCCGCGTTGATCTCCAACACCTTCGCCGACGGCACCTTCGGCGCGCTGCTGTCGGTGGCCTACTCCGAGCGCCAACTGCTCGAAGAAGGCTCCAACACCGGCCGCTGGGCAGGTGGGACCAGCAATGGCGGGTTCAACCCGGCCTCGACCTACAAGCCGGCGCTGGCCGCCAACGTCAACCACCCGCGCTTCCCGCGCTATGTGCAGATGGAGCACCAGCAGAAGCGCCTGGGCGTGACCGGGTCGCTGCAGTGGAAGCCGACCGACCGCACCGAGCTGTCGCTCGATGCGCTGTACTCCAAGATCGACGCCACGCGCGATGAGCATTACATCGAAGCGATCTCGTTCAGCCGCGGCGCCTCGCAGCAGGGCAAGCCGGAAACCATCGTGCGCGATGGCGAGATCCGCGACAACGCACTGGTCTACGGTGTATTCGACAACGTCGATGTGCGCTCGGAAAACCGTCATGACGAGTGGAACACGGTGTTCAAGCAGCTCGCGTTGAATGCGCAGCACCAGTTCACCGACGACTTCAAGGTCAGCGGCAAGATCGGCACTTCGCGCTCGGAGCACGAGAACCCGATCCAGACCACGGTCATCATGGACAAGCTCAACGTCAAGGGCTACAGCTACGACTACCGCGGCAACAGCCGCTTCCCGGTGCTGAACTACGGCATCGATCCCACCGATCCGAACGGCTGGACCCTGGCTGAAATCCGCCTGCGTCCGCAGTGGGTGAAGAACGACTTCGATACTGCCCAGGTCGACTTCAACTGGAACATCAGCCCCGGCTTCCGCCTGAAGGGTGGCTTCCTCGGCAAGGACTACAGCTTCGCCACGCGTGAATGGCGGCGCGGCTCTGAAACCGCCGTCCCCAACTTCGCCACCGGCAACAAGCGGGTACCGGCGGACATGACCGAACAGGCCGGCCTGGGCGGCATCACCGGGTCGCCGTCGAACTGGGTGGTGCCCAGCATCGACGCCTTCAACCAGCTGTTTGACATCTACAGCAACACCGGCACGTTTGCCCTCACCGAGCGCGTGGTCAACGCACGCAGCGTGGAAGAGAAGGATCGTGGCGGCTACCTGATGGGCGAGTTCTCCACCGAGCTGGGGTCGATCCCGCTCTCGGGCAACTTCGGCGTGCGTTACGTGAAGACCAAGCAGAGCTCCACCGGCTATGCCACCGTCAGCGGCGCACCGGTGCAGAGCACCGTGGACCGCGAGTACAGCGACACCCTGCCCTCGCTGAACCTGGTGGCCGAACTGACCCCGGACTTCCTGGTGCGCTTCGGCGCGGCCAAGGTGATGGCGCGCCCGGGCCTGGGCAGCCTGACTCCCGGCGTGACCGTCAACGTCAGCGGTGGTGCGCGTACCGTCAGCGGCGGCAATCCGAACCTCGATCCGATCCGCGCCAACACCGCCGACCTCGGCGTCGAGTGGTACTTCAGCGAAGGCGCGATGCTGGGCCTGGCGCTGTTCTACAAGGACATCGAAAGCGCCGTGCAGACCGCGCGCGAAGTGCGTCCGTACTCGTCCAGCGGCCTGCCGCTGAGCCTGCTGGAGGGCACCGGTGCCGGCCCGGACGACGACTTCGTGTTCAGCGTTCCGCTCAACACTCCCGGCGGCAAGCTCAAGGGCCTGGAAGCGAACTACATCCAGCCCTTCACCTTCCTGCCCGGACGCTGGTCCAACCTCGGCCTGCAGTTGAACTACACCTACGTCGATTCGCAGATCCAGTACCTCACCGCGACCGGCGCCAACTCGCTCAACACCGACCTGACCGGCCTGTCCAAGAACTCGTGGAACGCCACGCTGTTCTACGAAGGCCCGGTGTTCGCCGCGCGCGTGTCGGCCACCAACCGCGACGACTACCTGACCCAGGTGCCCGCCACCGAAGCCGGTTTCGACGTGCATGGCATGACCGGCACCACGGTCATCGACGCCTCGGTGCGCTACAAGATCAGCGACCAGCTCGAACTGAGCCTGGAAGCGGTCAATCTGACCAACGAAGCTTCCGACGAATGGGTGGGCTCGCAGTGGAAGCTGCCGCTGCAGTACACCGAAACCGGCCGCCAGTACCTGCTCGGCCTGCGCTACAAATTCTGATTCAACCGCGAAGCATCCGGCGGCGTGAGCGATCACGCCGCCGGCCGCGCGCGTGCCGGCTTCCACCGTTCGTCCTACCCACGCCATCGCGATCACGCTGCTGCGGCGCAAGATGCCCGCGCGTGAAGGGTTTGTTACGTTTCGGCTGACCATCGGTGTCAGACGCGGCCCGTGCGCACCACATCATTCACGCTCGCATGGCGGCGCACCCTGGGAGGGGAACAGACGATGGAACGACAGTACCCACGGAAAAAGACACCGGTTACCTATCTCGCGGTCTCGATCGCGCTGGCCCTGCAGGGCATGGCCGGCATCGCCTCGGCGCAGCAGGCACCGGCGGTGGATGCAGTGGACCTGGACAAGGTCGAGGTCAAGGCGACGTACCGCGAAAGCCTGCAGCAGTCGCTGGATGAAAAGCGCTACAGCGTCGAGCAGGTCGATGCGATCTACGCCGAAGACATCGGCAAGTTCCCCGATCTCAACCTGGCCGAGTCGATGCAGCGCATCGCCGGCGTCTCCATCGACCGCGAGGGCGGCGAGGGCCAGCAGATCTCGGTGCGTGGACTGGGCTCGGACTTCACCCGCGTGCGCATCAACGGCCTGGAAGCGCTGTCCACGGCGGGCAGCGGCACCACCGGCGTCAACCGCAGCCGCGGCTTCGACTTCAACACCTTCGCTTCCGAGCTGTTCAGCCGGGTCAAGATCAACAAGACCCAGTCGGCACAGACCGACGAGGGCTCGCTGGGCGCCACCGTCGATCTGCGTGGCTCGCGCCCGTTCGATTTCGAGGGCTTCCAGGCGTCGCTGGGCGGCCAGTACGGTTTCAACGAACTGTCGCGCAACAAAGACCCGCGCATCTCCGGCCTGATCAGCAACACCTGGGCCGATGGCCGGGTCGGCGCGCTGATGTCGGTGGCCTACAGCAAGCGCACCATCTACGAGGAAGGCTACAACCCGGTCCGCTGGGAGCACGGCAACTACCGCAACTCCAACCAGAGCACGGCCACCAACAACGGCACCTACGGCTTCTGCAGCCCGGCCGGCTACGACCCGCAGACCCCGCGCAACCCACTGGCCAATGAAACCGCCGCCGGTGTGGGCAGCGCTGCCAATCAGGGACGCAACAACGGCTGGGGCAGCTACGGCATCGACGCCACCCACTGCGGTACCGGCCTCGATCGCCCGGCGGCGACGGCCGAGAACATCGCCGCATATGAGACCGCCACCAACGCCTGGATTCCGCGCTACCCGCGCTATGTGCGCACCGACCACGAGATCGAGCGCCTGGGCATCACCGGCGCGTTGCAGTTCAAGCTCGGCGACGACACCCAGCTTAACCTGGACATGCTGTACTCCAAGCTCGACAAGAACGTGCGCGAAGATTCCATCGGCGCCAACCTGCACCGCACCGCGCAGTACGGCGGCAAGACCCAGATCGTGGTGCGCGAGGCGCAGGCCGACGAACAGAACAGGCTGGTGTATGGCGTGTTCGACAACGTGGACTTCCGCACCGAGTCCACCGCGATCGAGGAAAGCACCGAGTTCAAGCAGTTCAGCCTGAACCTGGAACACCGCTTCAACGATGCGGTGCGCCTGGATGCCCTGGTCGGCCATTCCGAATCGAACTACGAACGCCCCATCTTCTCGATGGTCAGCTTCGACAACAGCAACCTCGACGGCTTCGTGCTGGACATGCGCAATGGCGGCAAGGTGCCGACCATGACCTTCCCGTTCGACCTCGGCAGCGCGAACAACTGGCAGTGGCTCGGTTACGGCAGCACGCCGGTGAACGCCAACGGCACCGCACGCGGCGGCAACATCAGCGAAGTGCGGCTCAACCCGCAGTATGTGGACAACAGCTTCGACACCGCCAAGGTCGACCTGACCTTCGCCATCAACCCCACCTTCACCCTGCGCGGCGGCCTTGCCTACAAGGACTACGACATGCGCACCCAGGAGTTCCGCAACATCAGCTACGGCCGCCTGTCGCAGGCGCTGCCGGGCGGTGTGGGCGTGGGCGACCTGAGCACCACCCTGGACGGGTTCGGCAAGGGCCTGGACGGCAACCTCCCCAATGGCTGGCTGGTGCCGGACTTCAACAAGATCGCCAAGCTGCTGGACATCTACTGCAACTGCAACACCGGCACGCTCGGCGGCGACTACCGGCTGGCCAGCGTCGGCCACTTCGGTGCGTCCAACAACAACTTCGACGTCAACGAAAAGAGCTACGGCAGCTACCTGCAGCTGGACTTCAACACCGACCTGCTCGGCCGCGCGTTCCGCGGCAATGTCGGCGTTCGCTACGTGCGCACCGATATCACCGCGTCCGGCTATGCACCCTGCACGGCAGCCAATGCCAACGATCTGTCCGCCGCGTGCGAACCGTTCCTGGGCGTGGCCAGCGCCACCGCCGACGCCGGCGAACGCCTGCTGGTAGGCACCCAGGTCGGCCATTCGTACGACGACTGGCTGCCCTCGCTGAACCTGGCGTGGGACCTCACCGACACCGTGGTGCTGCGCTTCGGCGCGGCCAAGACGATGGCCCGCCCGACCCTGTCCAACCTGTCGCCCAGCGTCAGCGGCGGCCCGACCGCGTACTTCGACGACGACCGCAGCTACTCGATCAACCTGGGCAACCCGAAGCTGGACCCGTTCCGCTCCACCAACTACGACCTGAGCGCGGAGTGGTACTTCCAGGAGGGCGCGCTGCTCTCGGCCGCGGTGTTCTACAAGGACATCGAAAGCTACGTGCAGCGCACGCGCCTGCTGACCACCTGGGAAGACATGGGCTACTCGCTGAACCTGCTGCCCGCCGGCTTCAGCCCAAGCACGGTGTTCAACGTGCAGAGCTACTTCAACACTCCGGGCGGCCCGCTCAAGGGCTACGAGCTGACCTACCAGCAGCCCTTCAGCTTCCTGCCCGGCTTCTGGCGCAACTTCGGCGTGCAGCTCAACTACACCCACGTCGATTCGAAGATCAAGTACATCTTCAGCTCCGGCACCGGCAACACCATCGTCACCACGTACACCGAGAACGACCTGCTCAACCTGTCGCCGAACTCGTACAACGCCACCCTGTACTACGACGATGGCCGTTTCAGCGCCCGCGTCTCCACCAGTTACCGCGACGCCTACATCAGCACCATCCTGTCGCAGGAGAATGTCTGGGACCTGGACAACAACCAGTACGCCACCGCCGATGTGCAGGGCAAGTACAGCGTGGAGAACGTGGACTTCAACATGTCCTGGAAGGTCAACAAGAAGCTCTCGCTGACCTTCGAGGCGATCAACCTGCTCGACACCGCCGACGAGCGCTACGTCGATTCGGCGCTGTCGCTGCCCGATCGTTACACCCACACCGGCCGCCAGTACTACGTCGGCCTGCGTTACAAGTTCTGACCCGTGCTTCGGCGTCCGCCCCGGGTATCGCGTCCGCTCCCGTCCGTCGCTCCGGGCTGGCGGGCGCGCTGCCGCGGCGGACGACCGCCCTGACGGGGTGACGGCCCCGCCTGGTTCCGCTGTACCGTCACCGTTGTCGAAAGGAAGGCCCCATGCACCGCGTTGCTCCTGCCCTGCTCCGTCCGTCCCGCCTCTCCGCCAGCCTGCTGGCGCTGCTGCTTGCCAGTGGCCCCGCCTGGGCGCAGACCGCGCCGACGCTGCTGTTCCACGTGTCGGCCGAGCATGGCCTGGACGCGGACACGGCCGCCGGCGATCCGGTGCCGAACTTCCAGGACAAGGTGACGCCGGTGGCCGATGGCGCGCACGGCCGCGCCATCCAGTGGGCCGATGATGGTGTGCTGTCGTGGAACGCGCCTGGCAACATCCAGGCCCAGCGCGGCACGCTGGGCTTCTTCTGGCGCCCGCGCTACGCAGTGGGGGAGGCGCCGTTCGTCATCTTCCGGGTCGGCTACGCCGACCACAGCAGCTGGGACATGGCCTGGCTGCGTATCGACTGGAACGGCCACGGGTTCGATGCCTTTGTCACCGACGCCAACCTGGCGCGTACCCGCGTCTCCTTCCGGCTGGACCGGATGCCATCGCCGCAGCAGTGGCAGCACATTGCCTTCGGCTGGGATGAAAACCACGGCGTGCGCCTGTACGTGGACGGCAGGGAGGTCGCCCGCCAGGACACCACCGCCGACTACGACGCGGCGCTGGACCAGCTCGGCCTGGCCGGCCGGGTGATGGCACCCTACCAGGTGCAGAGCCGCTACAACTTCCTGCGTGGCAGCGACCTCGACGAGATCCGCGTCTACGACCGCCTGCTCGATCCAGCCGGCATGGCCGCGCTGGCCCGCAATGCCGCGCCTGCCACGGCCGTTGCGCCGGTCGATCCGATGCGCGCCTGGAACCACCGGCATGGCTGGGACGGCGCGCCCCCGCCCGCACTGGCCAGCGCGACCACGACGATCCGCAAGGTCGAGTTCGCCGATGCCAAGGACCACAAGCAGTGGATGTGGAAAGCCACCGACGGCATCGCCGAAACCACCTGGCCGGGCGTGTACAACCGCTCGCGTCTGCCCGGCCGCAACGACTATTTCCAGCTGCCGGACTGGAACACCTACGTCGAGGGCGGCCAGCAGCTCGACCTGACCCTGCCGGCCGGTGAAACCGTCAACCGCATCGAAATGCGCGGCGCCGCCTTCGGCGAGCTCGGCCACAATGCGGGCGACCCACCGGCCCAGCCGCTGTTCCAGCGGCCGCAGGGCGTGGTGCGCAGCGTCAACGACATTCCCGCGCAGACCGGCGGCGTGCTGCACTTCCGCAACACCGAACAGGAAACGCCGATCCAGGAGATCTGGGCCTACCAGGTCAGCGATGCCGCCGAACCGGACGGCACGGTCAAGCAGCGCTACCTGATCGACAGCCAGGCGCTGCCGGACTACACCAACATCGCCGACCTGCGCGCCTACATCGCCGGCCGCTACCCGCCCGCCGAGCGCAGCACGGTGATGGCCCTGCCCAAGGGCGCCGGCTCGCGCCGGCGCGGCGCCGACACGTTGCCCGCGCAGCCGCTGCCGATCGTGCACGTGCTGATTCCTTCCGGGGTCAGCGATGCGCCGGCCGCGCAGCCGTTGATCCGCAGTTGGGCGCACAGCTGGGAGAACATGCACGACGGCCTGGACGGGGTTGCCATCGACCTGCCGGCGCTCGACCTGCCGGCCACGCGCGACGGGCTGATTCCGCTCAACATCCGCATCAAGGATCCGATCTGGCCGGCGCGCGACATGATCGACGTATCGGTGTCGGTGAAGCCGGGTCAGAAGCGCACGCTGTGGCTGGACCTGCGCGACCGCATCCTCACCGCCGACAGCCTGTGGATCTCGATCGCCTCGGCCGCCCCTGGCTTCAACGCCGGCGCGCTCGACGGTGCCGAGATCCGCATGGTCTACAAGGACCGCGAGGAGGCTAAGAAGGAGCACCTCGCTGACCGCTTCAATCAGGTCCGCGACAACTGGGGCTTCCTGGTCGAAGAACACACCACCTCCAAGCGCCAGCGCCTGTACGCGCGCGTCTACGCCGATCTGAGCGACCTGCTGCGGGTCGACCCGGACCATGCGCTCGGCCGCCTGTACTGGAACTACATCAGCTACAACAGCCAGGGCAAACCGCCGTTCGTCCAGCCCGAGGCGCCCAAGGGCGTGCCGCTGTGGGCGTTCCGGCAGACCGAAGACCTGCGCTACGTGCGCCGCTTCATCGACTGGTGGATCGACCATCGCCAGATCGCCTACGGCGACTTCGGCGGTGGCATTTCCGACGATTCCGACCTGACCCAGCAGTGGCCGGGCCTGGCGCTGATGGGCGTGCAGCCGGACAGGCTCAACGCCTCGCTCACCGCGTTGTCCGATGCGGTGTACCGCAACGGGATGTTCAGCAACGGCCTGAGCACCATCGAGACCGATGAGCTGCACGCCTACGAAGAGGGCATCAACACCAACAGCGCCATGCTGTACCTCAACTGGGGCGATCCGCTCACCGTGGAGCGCCTGATGGAGACGGTGAAGGCCTTCGACGAGCGCATCATCCTGCCCAATCCGCAGGGCCAACGGCTGTTCTCCAGCAACTGGTTCGGCGGCAACAAGGTGTACCGCGACCCGAACTGGCAGTGGCAGAAGCCCTACTCGTTCCCGGTGCTGCATCCGGCGTTCCTGATCGGCCAGTACAACGCCGATCCAACCAGCCGCACGCTGGTCACCGGGCTGGCCGACAGCTACCTGGCGCATGCCTACACCGACGACAAGGGCCGCTGGGCGCTGCCCAACGAGATCCACTGGGCCACCGGCAAGACCCGCGGCGGCGAGCTCAACAACGGCTCCGGCGGCGGCGATGTCATGCACACCTTCTGGGCGGCATGGCGCTGGAGCGGCGACGACAAGTACCTCAAGGCGCTGGACTACCGCGTGGAGCGCGGCGGTCCGGGGGCCCTCTCCAACCTGGGCGAGAACTACGTCGAGGTGCTGGGGCGCGGCGCGCAGTGGAATCCGCGCTTCATCGCCGACGCCGACGGTGGCAGCACCGGCTTCTCCAGCCTGATGGCCTGGCAGGCCACCGGCGACAAGAGGTACCTGGAAGCCCTGCACGCCGATGGCATCCAGGCCAAGGCGCAGCGCGAGTACATGAACACCGAGGGCCACTGGTGGTCCGACCGCGTCGAAGCGCCCAGCGAGTTCCTGCAGCGCGCGCGCCTGGGCGGCATCGCGCTCAAGCGCAACCAGAGCTGGCCGGGGCATACCGTCAGCTGGCGCTTTGCCCAGCCGGATGCGGCCGAGCAGGTGGCGCTGCTGGTGCACGCGCCGTCACCGGACCGGTTCAAGGTGATTGCCTACAACCTGGGCAAGCGGGCCGTGGAGGCGGACATGACCACCTGGAACGTCACCGCCGGGCAATGGCGGATGACCAGCGGCGTGGATCGCGATGGCGACGACCGGATTGACGGCAAGGCAACGGTCCGCGAGCTCACCCTGGAGCGCAGTGCCTCGACCACGCTGCGCTTCGCACCCGGCCAGAGCCAGGTGTTCGAGTTCGCGCTGGTGCAGGCCGGTACGCCGGTCGAGCAGCGCCCCGACCTCGGCGTCGGTCGTGGCGACGTGCGCGTGGACGGGGGCCAGGTGCACGTCACCGTGCACAGCCTGGGCCACGTGGCAACGCCGGCGGGAACGGCGGTCCTTGAAGACGCCAACGGGCGTGAAGTGGCCCGCGTCGGGATCCCGGCGATGGACGCCCCCCTCGACCTGGTGCCCAAGACCACCACCGTGGCGCTGCCCTTGCCAGCCGCCAAGCGCGCGGGCCTGCGGGTGCGGGTGATGCTGCCCGATGGCGGGGCTGAAGTGACACAGCTCAACAACGTGGTACCGGTGGAGTAACCGCGAGCGGCATGGTCTCAACCCCATGCCGCCTACAACGTCACCGACCCTTCAATGCAGGTCACGCACGCACCGCCGATCCATACGGTTTCCCCCACCCGCTCCACCTGTACCCGCCCGGCCCGGCCCAGTACCGTGCCCTGGCTGATCACATACCGGTCGGGCGAGCTGCCTTCCCGCAGCAGCCACCGTGCAATCCCCGCATTGAGGCTGCCGGTCACCGGGTCCTCCGGCGCGGCCTCACCGGCAATGAAGGCGCGCGACTCGAACTGCGCGTCCACACCGTCGTTTGCACCGCACGCCGCGAACACGCCCACCATCAGTCCCTCCAGCGCGACGTAGTCGGGCCGCACGGCCAGCACTGCCGCACGACTGCGCAGACGCACCGCCAACCAGGGAGGGCCGTTGTCGACCCATTGCGCATCCATCAGGTCATCGGCGGCAACGCCCAGTCCTGCCCGCACGCGCGCGTGCAGCGCGGGCTCCAGGGGCCCCTCGCGCCGCAACGGGGGCGCTTCAAACGCCACCCCGGACGCATCCCGGCGAATCCGCACCAACCCGATCCCGCACTCCTGCACGATCTCCCCCCCGTGCGGCACGCCGCCATTGGCCAGCCACGCATGGCAGCTGCCCAGGGTGGGATGCCCGGCGAACGGCAGTTCACCCAGGGTGGTGAAGATGCGCACCCGGTAGTCGGCGCGTGGGTCGGTTGGCGTCGAGACGAAGGTGGTCTCGCTCAGGTTGGTCCAGCGCGCAAAGGCCGCCATGCGCGCCTCACTCAGCCCATCGGCCTGCAGCACCACAGCCAACGGGTTGCCCAGCAGCGGGTCGGTACTGAAGACGTTGATCTGCAAGAAGGGGTGGATGGACATGGGACGCTCCTGCGCGTGGGGTGGGTCATTCTCGCCTGGCCGCGCGGTGGAAGGCATCGACGGTGGGTCGGCTGCTCCTGGCTCCGGCATCGGACTGCTGCGCGCTGCGCGAAGCCGACCAGAGGTCGGCTCTACGAAAGGGGCGACCAGAGTCGGCTCTACGAGGGGGGCGACCAGAGTCGGCTTTGCGGGGGGCGACCAGAGTCGGCTTTGCGAGGGCAGCAATGCGCGCGGTGCGTGCGCCTAGGCGGCGTCGGTTTCCATGACCTGCAGCCGCCGCTGGTACCAGCCCTGCGTGCCATCGGGTTCGAAGACCGCGCTGCGGGTCATCTCGCCCTCGTAGACATGCACCGAGATGGCCAGCTCGTCGTCGCTGGTGTTGCGGATGGTGTGGTACTCGTGCGGCGGAATCAGGCTGCCGGCGCTGCCGCAGTCGCCAAGGATCGCGGGCTCGGCGCGGAACCGGAAGCGCTCGCCCTCGCGTTCCAGCAGCTGGTACTGGGTGATCTCCAGCTGCCCCAGCCACACGCCTTCCACGCACCACAGACCGCTGTGGTCGTGCAGCGGCGTGCCCTGGCCCGGCCCCCAGCTCATCGCCACGATGCTGTAGCCGTGCGCACTGCTGCGGTACAGCTCGCGCCGCGCGTAGTGGTCGGCGATCGGGCGATGTACACACGCAGGCAACTGGATGCGGCTGTCGGCGATGGCATCACGCAACGCGCCACGCAGGGTGGCGGCGATCCGATGGGCATCGTCGTGCTGCACCGCGTGGTCGATGGCCGCGATCAGTCGATCACGACCATGAAACGGCGGAAACGGATTGAGATGCTCTTGCATATCCCCAGTCTAGGCGATCCGCGTCAACGGCGTGTTTGACCCAAATCACGGCCATTGCGCTACGTTGCGCGAACTAGCGATCAATTCGCCGATTTTGGTTTAGCGCACCTATCGATCAGGGAATCAGCATGGAGCGCAGCGCCGGCACTTCGCGCGCCAGTTCGGTGGTGACCAGCGTGGCGAACACCGCCGCACCGTCCGGCCCGAGGTGGGTGTAGTCGAAGGCCACCTTGGCCTGGCCCATCGGCTCTGCCACGGCGTTGTTCTGCACCGCCGGCGCACCCGCGACGGGCGCGGCGCCGACAGTGGTGCCGCCCAGCGCGGCGCTGACCTGTGCCGCGCTGGGGGCGGCCTGTGCCAGCGGCATCGCGCCGACCGGGCCAAGCGCCTGCACCACCGCGCGGCTGCGCGCGTGCAGGTCGACCAGCGGCACGTCCAGCTCGCGTGCCACCGCACGCACGACGTCGGCCCACGGCGCCAGATCGTCAATCAACACGCCCTGGGCGAACTGCCGGCGGGTCAACGGCGTCAGCAGCACCGGCTGTGCGCCTGCCGCGCGGATCTCGCGCACGTATCGGCGCAGGTTGTTCGGGAACTCGCGCTGCAGGTCGGTCGAGCGGCCCGGCTTGCCCGGCTGGTCATTGTGGCCGAACTGCACCAGCACCCAGGTGGTCGCATAGCCCGGCGTGCGCATTTCCGCCTCGGCCAGCGCCCACGAGCCCTCGGCGCGGTAGTTGTAGGTGCTGCGGCCACCGCGCGCCAGGTTGGTGCAGGTCAGGAACGAGGTGACATGGCGGGCGCAGAACGCCGGCCCCCAGCCGCCCTGCACCGCCGTGGTGGAATCGCCGACGAGCACGATCTTGCCGGCACGGATCGGGGTCGGGGCCGGGCGGTCGCCGATCGCCGGATCGGTGGCGGCGTGGGCCGCGCCCGTCGTGAGCCACAGCAGGCTGCCCAGCAGCCAGGATGCATGCCGCATCAGAACGTACCTCGTTGGATGAAGGGAACCTGCTGGTAGAGGCGGCGCTCGCCGCCGCGCGGATCGTCGGCCTGCTGCGAGGTGGCGTCGAACAGCATGGTCTGGCGGCGCTCGAGCGAATAGGTCTGCCACTGCGGCAACGCGGCATGGTTGGGGTCGCCGTGGCGGGCAAAGGCGATCAGCGCCGTGCTCATTGTGGCCGCCACGCGCGTGGCCTCTTCGCCATTGCCGGTGCGGGAGCCGGGCTGGCCGGTGGTGTCGAACACCAGCGGGATGTCGAGCGTGTGGAAGGCGCCGAGCCTGCCGCCGTCCACCGGTGAACCCCAGTCCAGCTGGTAGGCCCAGGTGGGTGCGCCCTGCCGGGCCCGTGCCTCCAGCTCCTCCACCGCGCCGCGCCACGAGCGCCCGGCGGTCGTGGCGGCGAAAAACACGTCCGAGGGTGTGTAGTGCGGATACAGGCGGCGATACTCGGCAATCACCACCGCCGGCAGCAGATCAACGTACTGCTCCTTCTCCAACCTGGCCGGCAAGGTGTCCCAGGTGAGCGCGAAGTTGGCCGGGTCGTTGCCGAGGAAGGCGCGGGTTTCATCGTGGGTGTTGCCGATCACCATCGGAATGCCGGCCGACTGCGCCGGCGCGTCCGGCCAGAACGGATGCGCCGGCAGCACGTGTCCGTCCAGTACGGGCCCCACATAGAGGCTGCTGTTCTCCACCCGCGACGGATCGCGCACGCGGGTGGCGGCCAGCAGCGCCTCCATCGGCATCATGCGCAGCGCATCGGTATCGGCCGCGCCCACCGCCTGCATCGCGATCTGCGCGCGCTGGGTGGCTGCGCGCGGGCCTGCCGCAGTGACCTGCTGGCCACTCATGGTCCACGCGCGCTGGAACAGCCCGCGCGCGGCCGGCATCGCCATCAGCGTGGCGATCTTGGCGCCGCCGCCGGACTGGCCGAACACGGTGATGTTGCCTGCGTCGCCACCAAACTCCGCCGCGTGCTGGCGCACCCACTGCAGCGCCTGCACCAGGTCGAGCTGCCCGACGTTGCCCGACGCGGCCAAGCGCGCATCGCCCAACTGCGCCAGGTACAGGTAGCCGAATACGTTGAGACGGTGGTTGACGGTGACCACCACCACGTCGCCGCGCCGGCACAGCGCGCTGCCGTCATACAGCGGATCGCTGCCCGAGCCGTTGTTGTAGGCCCCGCCGTGGATGTAGAACAGGATCGGCCGCTTGCCGCCATCGCGCAGGGCCGGTGTCCACACGTTGAGGAACAGACAGTCTTCGCTGCCTGGTCCTTCGCTGCCACCCTGCGGCGCCGCATTGCCGTAGGCGAGCGCGTCGCGCACGCCGCGCCACGCCGCTTCCTGCACCGCCGGCTGGAAACGCCTGGATGCGGTATCGGCGCCGTAGGGAATGCCGCGGAACACGTTCACGCCCTGCTCCAGCTGCCCCCGCAGGCGGCCACCGCGCACGCGTGCCAGCGGTGCGGCATCGTGGCGCGGGCCCGGCACGCCGGCGAAGGCCGGCAGCAGCGGCAGACTGGTGGCGCCCAGCATCAGTGCGTAGCGCGCGCTGTCGCGCAGGAAACGGCGCCGGTGCAGATCGGTGGGGGACTCAGTCATGGCGCATGGGCTCCGGGGGGCGCGAAGATATCCAGCGCAGGGCCAGGTCGGGCCACTGCGCAACGGTGGAGCCGGCGGGAATGCGCACGCCGAAGCCGTGGCCGCCGGACGGGAACAGATGCATCTCGGTGGACACGCCGGCGCGCAGCAGCGCCTGGTAATAGACCAGGCTGTTGTGCACGGACACCACGGTGTCGTCCTGCGCGTGCACCAGGAAAGTGGGCGGGGTGTCCGCGCGCACCTGCTCCTGCATCGAGAACCGGGTGGCCAGTGCGGCGTCCGGATGCGGTCCGAGCAGCCGCTCGCGCGAGCCGGTGTGGGCGTGCGGGCCCATGTCGATCACCGGGTAGATCAACAGCGCGACGTCCGGCCGTGCACTGAGCGCATCGACGGCATCGGCATGGGGATAGACCGGCGTATCGAAACCGTTGCTCAGCCGGGCGGCAACATGGCCTCCGGCGGAGAAGCCCATCACGCCGATACGGGCCGGATCGAGCTGCCAGCGCGCTGCCCCGGCCCGGATCACCCGCATCGCGCGCTGCGCGTCGGCCAGCGCCGCCTGCCGATCGCTGCGTCCGGCAGGCAGCCGGTAACGCAGTACGAACAGCGTGATCCCGCCCTGCTCGACAAATGCCGGCACCAGTGCGGTGCCCTCCTTGTCCAGCACGATCCGCTGGTAGCCGCCGCCGGGAATGACCAGCAGGCCGGTGCCATTGGGACGCGCCGGCCGGTACACCACCAGGTAGGGCGCATCGACATCGTCGATGTAGCGGTCCGGCAACGCCGGATCGGTGCTGCGCTCGACCACGCGGGGCACGCTCGGCGTACCGCGTTCGCCGGGGACCTGGCCGGCCGGCCACAGCGCGATGCGGTCCGCGCTGCCCGGCGCCGGTTCGGTATCGGCACCGGTACCGGCGGCGTGGAGGGGAAAGCACAGCCCGGCCATCAGCAACCAGCCGGCCAGCAACGGCATCACTACAGCGCGTGGCATCCGCAAACGTCCTTCTGCAGGGGGTAGGGAACGGTCATGGTGACTGCCGGCGCGATTCTGACGCGCTGCACATTGCCAATGACACCGGTTTACCATATACAGCACATCCAAGCGCTGTCGATTGGCAGTGCAACAAATCATCGGGAGACCCGCTTGAGCAACGACCAGGGCAAACAGGACCTGCCAGACCAGGGGTTGGGCGAGATCGCCCGCGCGTTCGTCAGTGCCCGGCAGCAAGGGCAGGCATTGGCTGATTTTCCGGGTGATATTCCCGACGATCTGCTCACTGCCTACCGTGTGCAGGACCTGGCCATCGATCTCTGGGATGACCGCGTGGTGGGCTGGAAGGTGGGTTACATCGCCGCCGAGCGCCGCGACGGGTCCGGCGACGACCGGCTGCTGGGCCCGATTTTCTCGCGTCGGCTCTGGAATGCTACCGGTGGAACAGTGGACATTCCGGTGTTCGTCGGCGGCTTTGGCGCGGTCGAAGCCGAGTTCGTGATCCAGCTTGAGCAGGACGCCCCGGCCGACAAACTGCACTGGACGCCCGAGGAAGCCGAGGCGCTGCCGTCCCGGCTGTTCATCGGCGTGGAAGTGGCCAGCAGCCCGCTCGCCACCATCAACAAACTCGGCCCGCGCGTAGTGGTGTCCGACTTCGGCAACAACAACGGCCTGGTGCTGGGCGCGGAGATCCCGGACTGGACCGCGCTGGACGACGCCGACCTGCGGGCGGAAACCCGTATCGAGGGCGAGGTGGTCGGCACCGGCGGTGCGACCCTGCTGCCCGGTGGCCTGCGCACCGCCTACGCGTTCGCGCTGGCGCGCTCGGCGCAGCGCGGCCGCCCGCTCAAGGCCGGCGACCTGATCGCCAGCGGCAACGCCACCGGCATCCATGACATTGCCGTGGGCCAACAGGCATTGATCCGTTTCGCCGGCTACGGCGACATTACCTGCAAGGCCATCGCCGCCGGGTAACCGCGCGGACATGGCGAGCACGCTTGGGAGGGCGCAGATGTTCACTCGCAGAAGTTTCATGGCCACCGGTCTGGGCGCGCTTGCCGTGCCCGCGCTGACGGCCTGCTCACGGTCGTCCAATGCCGCACCGGCTGGTGCGCAGCTGTTGACTGCCACCGACGTCCACGTAGCCGACTACCCGACCGTGACCGCGGTGAAGTGGATCGGCAGGACGCTCGAGGAAAAGACCGGCGGCCGGCTGCGCCTGCGCCAGTACCACTCCGGCCAGCTCGGCCGCGAATCCGAAGCGATCGACATGGCGCGCTTTGGTGTCATCGACATCACCCGCGTTTACTCCGGGGCGCTGAACAACGCCTTCCCGCTGACCCAGGGGCTGTGCCTGCCCTACGTGTTCGAGTCGGTGGCGCACATGCGCCGCGCGCTCGACGGCGGCGTGGCCGACACGGTGCTGCAGGGCTTCGAGCACCGCGATCTGGTCGGTCTGGCGATCTACGATTCCGGCGCGCGCTGCTTCTACAACACCAAGCATCCGATCGTGGAACCGAAGGATCTGCACGGTCTCAAGCTGCGCGTGGCGTCCTCGGACATCTTCATCCAGCTGATGCGCCTGCTCGGTGCCAACCCGACGCCGATGTCGCTGGGCGACACCTTCTCCGGCATGGAAACGCACATGATCGACGGTGCGGAAAACAACATGCGCAGCTTCCACTCCAGCCGCCATTTCGAGGCCGCGCACTACTGGTCGCAGAGCGACCACTCGTATGCGCCGGACGTGCTGCTGATGTCGCGGCAGAGCTTCGATGCGCTGAGCCCGGCCGACCGTACCCTGGTGATCGAGACCGCGCGCGAGTCGGTGCAGGTGATGCGCGAACAGTGGGACGCCTCGGAAAACACCGCCCGCCAGGCCGTTGCCGATTTCGGCATCCGCTTCAACGAGGTCGACATGCCGGCCTTCCGCAAGGCCGCCGACCCGTTGCTGCAGCAGTACCTGCAGCAGCCGGAGCTGGCCGCCCTCACCCGTCGCATCCGCGACTTCGCCTGAGGCCCTGCCGCGATGTCCGACCCGATTTCCGAAACCTCTGCCGACCTGCGTTCGGCACCGCAGCGCGTGCTGGACCGCATTGCCGACGTGGCCATCCACATCGCCGTCATCGCCCTGCTCGGGCTGGTAGTGGTGCAGGGCTGGCAGGTGTTCGCCCGCTACGTGATCAACGATTCGCCGAGCTGGACCGAGCCGGTGACCCTGCTGCTGCTGGCCACGGCCATGAGCCTGGGCGCGGCCACCGGCGTGCACACGCGCCGTCACTTCGGCTTCTTCCTGCTCGCCGCGCACATGGGCCCTGGCCTGCGGCGTGCGGTGGACATGTTCGCCGCGCTGGTGGTGGTGGTGCTGGGCGCGGTGATCGCCTGGTGGGCAGCCGTGCTGCTGCTTGACGGGCTGGACATCAAGACCGCCGGCGCCAACCTGCCACAGAGCATCAACTACCTGCCGCTGTCGATCGGCGGCGCGCTGATGGCGGTGTTCGCGCTCAACCAGATGGTGCAGGCCGCGCAACCGCCGGTTGCCGATGCAGAAGGAGACCGCTGAGTCATGGGTATTACGATTCTTTTCACCGTCTTCGCGGTGCTGCTGCTGCTCGGTGTGCCGGTGGCCTATGCGCTGGCCGCGGCCGCGCTGGCAACGCTGTGGTACCTGGACCTGCCCACGCTGGTGCTGGTCCAGCAGATCTCCGCCGGCACCGGGTCGGCCTCGCTGATCGCCATTCCACTGTTCATCTTCGCCGGTGAAATCATGATGCGCGGCGGCATCTCCGAGCGCCTGATCTCGCTGGCGTCCTCGCTGGTCGGGCGCCTGCGCGGCGGCCTGGGCCAGGTGTCGATCCTGTCCTCGCTGTTCTTCGGTGGTGTGTCCGGCTCGGCCATCGCCGATGTCTCGGCGGTGGGCGGCACGATGATTCCGCAGATGGTCAAACGCGGTTACGACCGCGACTTCGCCGTCAACGTGAGCATCACCGCCGCGCTGGTGGCGCTGCTGGTGCCGCCGTCGCACAACCTCATCCTGTTCTCGGCCGCGGCCGGTGGCGGGCTGTCGATTGCCGATCTGTTCGCGGCCGGTATCGCCCCGGCGCTGCTGATGACCGTGGCCCTGATGGTCACCGGGTATGTGGTTGCGCGGCGTCGCGGCTATGGCGTGGAAGTGTTCCCCGGCTGGCGTGCCGTGGCCATGCGGCTGTTCTCCGCCCTGCCCGGCCTGGGCCTGGTCGCGCTGATCTTCGTCGGCATCCGCGCCGGCATCTTCACTGCGGTGGAGAGCGCGGCAATCGCCGTGGTCTACGCGCTGCTGGTCACCACGGTGCTGTACCGCCAGCTCAACTGGCGCGAGTTCCTCGGCACGGTCACCCATGCCGCCCGCAGCACCGGCGTGATCCTGTTCGTGATCGCCACCGCGGCGGTGTTCGGCTGGCTGCTGGCCTACCTGGAAGTGCCGGCGGCAGCGGTGGACTTCCTGCAGTCCTTCGCGCACAGCAAGTTCATGGTGCTGCTGATGATCGTGGTGATGCTGCTGCTGCTGGGCACCTTCATGGATCTGGCACCGATGATCCTGATCTGCACGCCGATCTTCCTGCCGGTGGCCAAGGCCTACGGCATCGATCCGATCCACTTCGGCCTGGTGCTGGTGCTGACCGGCGGGCTGGGGCTGGTGACGCCGCCGGTGGGGTCGGTGCTGTTCATCGGCACCTCGATCGGCAAGATCACCGTCGGCGAGAGCATGCGCTCGATCTGGCCGTTCTGGTTCGCCGCGCTGGGCGTGCTGCTGATCGTCACCTTCTTCCCGGAGCTGTCGCTGTGGCTGCCCGCCCTGCTGCGCGCCTGACGATGCATCGCGCCGTCGCCCTGCTGCTGATCGCCCTGCCCTGCGCCGCGCCCGCGGCGCCGGGGCAGGAGATTCCGCTGCGGGCGTTCCAGGACGCGATCAACCACTGGCAGAGCGGGCATGGCACGGACTACCCACGCTACCGCCCCGACCAGTACCGGGAGATCGCCGACAACCTGGTGCTGCTGCAGCACCGTGGGGGCGGCTGGGCGGTCAACCAGGACCCGCAGCGGATCCTCGACGACCGTGCGCGTGCCGAGGTGGTGGCCGCGCAGGCCACCGCCGGCGGCAGCTTCGACAACCGCAACATCCATACGCAGGTGGCCTACCTGGCGCAGGCCTTCGATCGCAGTGGCGATCCGCGCTATCGCCAGGCCGCCGTCCGCGGGCTGGATTTCATCCTCGCCGAGCAGATACCGGCGTGCGGCGGCTGGCCGCACTCGGTGCCGTCGCGTACCGCTTACCACGGCCATGTCACCTTTGCCGACGATGTCACCAGCGGCGTGCTGACCACGCTCCGGCGGGTGCAGCAGGACCCGGTTTTCGCCTTCATCGGCGCCGACCAGCGCGCCCGGGTCGACCGCGCCGTGCACCAGGGCGATGCCTGCGTGCTGCGCCTGCAGGTGCGCCAGGGCGACGCGCTCACGCTCTGGGCCGGGCAATACGATCCGACCACGCTGCAGCCCGCGCAGGGACGCCGCTTTGAACTGCCGGCGCTGGTTGTCGATGAGAGCGTGGGCGTGGTGCGCTACCTCATGTCCATTCCCGACCCGTCGCCGGAGGTGATCGCGGCGGTGGACGGGGCGATGGCGTGGTTCCAGGCCCACGCGCTGCAGGGCGTGCGGCTGGAGACGTTCGACGCCGCGCCAGAGCAGTTCCAGCATCACCGCAGCACCATCGACCGCCGCCTGGTGGACGATCCCGGCGCACCGCCGCTGTGGGGCCGCTTCCACGACCTGCGCGACAGCAGCGTGGTGCTGGCCAACCGCGAGGGGGAACGCGTGGCGCGCTTCGACCAGGTGCCGCGCGAGCGCCGCACCGGTTACCACTGGTACGGCACCTGGCCACAGGCGCTGATCGCCACCGACTACCCGCGCTGGCAGCAGCGCCTTGCCCGGACCGGTACGCGCTGAGCGCGGCCGGACCACGATCCACCATCAGGAGAGAACGGATGCATCTGCGCAAGACCCTGGCGAGCTTCGCCACCGCCTGCCTGCTGCTGGCCGGGGCCGGCCATGCCGCCGAGCCGTCCACCGCCTGGACGCGCGGCATCGAGAACCAGCGTCAGGCCGACCTGGGCAACGGCACGTTCCTCAACCCGGTGTTCGCCGGCGACCGCCCCGACCCGTCGGTGCTCAAGGACGGCGAGGACTACTACCTGACGCTGTCGTCCTTCGACGCCTATCCCGGGTTGCCGATCTGGCACTCGCGCGACCTGGTCAACTGGCAGCCGCTGGGCCATGCCATCACAAAGAACGTGGGGGCGATCTGGGCGCCGGACATCGTCAAGCACGGTAGCCGCTACTACATCTATTTCCCCGCCCGCACCGGCGAGCACCGCAGCAACTTCGTGGTCTGGGCGGACAGCATCAAGGGCCCGTGGAGCGAGCCGATCGACATCGGCCTGGGCGGCTACATCGATCCGGGCCATGCCGTGGGTGAAGACGGCAAACGCTATCTGTTCCTGAGTGGCGGCGACTACGTGCAGCTGGCCGACGACGGCCTCAGCGTGGCCGGCACGCCCAGACACGTCTACGACGGCTGGAAATACCCGGAAAGCTGGGATGTGGAGGCGTACGCGCAGGAAGGGCCGAAGATCAATTTCCGCAATGGCTGGTACTACATGACCACCGCCGTGGGCGGCACCGCCGGCCCGCCGACCGGCCATATGGTGATCACCGCGCGCTCGCGCTCGATCCACGGGCCGTGGGTGAATGCGCCAAACAACCCGATCATGCGCACCCGCTCGGCCGCCGAGCCGTGGTGGTCGCGTGGCCATGCCACCGTGATCGAGGGCACCGACGGGCGCTGGTGGATGATGTACCACGGCTACGAGAACGGGTACTGGACGCTGGGCCGCCAGGCGCTGCTGGAGCCGATCGAGTGGACCGACGATGGCTGGTTAGTGGCCAAGGGCGGCGACCTCGGCCAGCCGCTGGCCAAGCCCTCCGGAACCTCGGTGGGCGCGCATGGCATGGCGCTGTCGGACACCTTCGCCGGCCCGGCGCTGGGCGCGCAGTGGTCCTTCTTCAACCCGGCGCAGGACGAATACCGCCGCCTGGACTTCAGTGGCGAGGGCCTGCTGCTGCAGGGCAAGGGCCAAACCCCGCGCGACAGCTCGCCGCTGACCGCCATTGCCGGCGACAAGGCCTACCAGTTCGAGGTGGAGATGGAGATCGCCCCCGGCGCCGTCGGCGGCGCCCTGCTCTTCTACAGCGACCGCCTGTACGTGGGCGTGGGCAGCAACGGCGAGAAGTTCATCATGCACCGCTACGGCGAGGAGCGCCCCACCCGGCTGGCCCCCAGCGCCACCGGCGGCCGGCTGTGGCTGCGGGTGACCAACAACCGCCATATCGTCACCATCCACTCCAGTGCCGACGGCAAAACCTGGCAGAAGTACCCGGTTCAGATGGAAGTCTCCGGCTACCATCACAATGTGGCCGGGAAGTTCCTGGCCCTGAAACCGGCGCTGTACGCCGCCGGCGACGGCAAGGTCCGCTTCCGCAACTTCCGCTACCGCGCCCTCGATTGAGAGGGCCGCTAGAATCCCCTGACTCATCCCCGGTTCGAAACGACATGTCATTGCGCAGCAAAACCGATCCGTCCCCGCACGGATTGACCAAGGGCAAGGCCGCCACGATCAACGACATCGCGCGTCTGTCCGGGGTATCCAAGAAGACCGTCTCGCGCATCATCAACAACTCCCCGCTGGTGCGTAAGGACACGCGCGAGAAGGTCGAGGCGCTGATGCGCGAAGTCGGCTACGCGCCCGATCCCCTGGCGCGCGGGCTGGCGTTCCGCCGTTCGTTCCTGATCGGCATGGTGTACGACAACCCCACCGCCCAGTACATCGTGGACATGCAGTACGGCGCGCTCGACGCGCTGCGCGGCTCCAGCTTCGAGCTGGTGGTGCACCCGTGCGACTCGCGCAGCCCCGGCTACATCGAGGGTGTGCGCCGCTTCGTGCAGCAGCAGAAGCTGCACGGCGTGATCCTGGTGCCGCGTGCGTCGGAAGACCAGGCGCTGGTGGACATGCTCGACGAGATCGGCTGCCGCTTCACGCGCATCGCCTCGCTGCCGCTGGACGACACCTCGCAGATGGTGGTCACCCACGACCGCGACGGTGCGGCCGAAGCGGCCGATTACCTGCTGTCGCTGGGCCATCGCGACATCGCGCTGGTGACCGGCCCGAGCGCCTACCGTTCGGCGCACGAGCGCACCGCCGGGTTCATCGATGCCCTCGCCCAGCGCGGTATCGAACTGCCGCCGGCGCGCATCGTGGAGGCCGGTTATACCTTCGAATCCGGTGTGGCCGCCGCCGAGAAGCTGCTGCTCGGCAAGCAGCGCCCGACCGCGATCTTCACCGGCAACGATGAAATGGCGGCCGGTGTGTACAAGGTCGCCCTGCGCGCGGGGATCAACATCCCGCGCCAGCTCTCGATCATCGGCTACGACGACAGCCCGCTGGCCTCGCGCCTGTGGCCGTCGCTGACCTCGGTGCGCCGCCACACCCGTGACACCGGGCGTACCGCCGCGGCGATGCTGATCCAGCCCGATGGCCAGGCCGCGCTGCAGATCGCCAGCGTGCGCCCGCACCTGATCGTCCGCGATTCCTGCCAACCGCCGGAGGATTGACCCGCGCCGCGATGGCAACGACGCGTCGTCATCATCAACGCGTCGCCACACGCCGGGTCAACCGGTTGCCGATCGCACCGCCTTTCCCACCTGTGCATGGGGCGGCCCGCCCACCCCACCTTGCACCGCAAAATGACACCGGTTTCCTATCTGGCTAGAATGATCGGAAACCGCGCCGGGGCCGACCCGTCGGCCCACCCCTGCTCTGGAGACGCCATGTACTGCAAGACCCACTACGCCACCCATCCCGACGCCATCAAGGGCGCCAGCAACGACGACCTGCGCGAGCTGTACCTGCTCGACGGCCTGTTCAATGCCGATGCGGTGACGCTGAAGTACACCCACTACGAGCGCTTCGTGCTCGGCGGTGCCGCCCCGGTCACCGGCCCGGTCTCGCTGCCGCGGCAGACCGAACCGGCCTCGGCCGCCGGCCATGCCTTCCTGGAGCGCCGCGAGCTGGGCGTGATCAACGTCGGCAGCGGCAGCGGCACCGTCACCGTGGACGGTACCGTCTACACCCTCGGGCCGAAGGACGGCCTGTACGTGGCGATGGGCAGCGAAGAGGTGGTGTTCGCGTCCGACGATGCCGCCAACCCGGCGCAGTTCTACCTGGCCTCGACCCCGGCGCATGCGCGCTTCGAGACCAAGGCGCTGTCGATCAAGGACGCGGTGGCCCTGGACCGCGGTGCGCTGGAAACCAGCAACGAACGCACCATTTACCAGTACATCGTGCCGGCCACCTGCCAGTCCTCGCAGCTGCTGCTGGGCCTGACCGTGCTCAAGCCGGGCAGCGTCTGGAACACGATGCCGCCGCATCTGCACGACCGCCGCAGCGAAGTGTATTTCTACTTCGATCTGGGCCAGAACGACCGCGTGTACCACTTCATGGGCGAGCCGGACGCGCAGCGCCACATCGTCATCCAGAACAACGAAGCGGTGGTGTCCCCGCCGTGGTCGATCCACATGGGCGCCGGCACCAGCAACTACGCCTTCATCTGGGCGATGGGCGGCGAAAACCTGGACTACACCGACATGCACGTGCTGGACATCTGCCAGCTCAAGTGACCCCTCGCGCGCCGCCCGCAGCGCGCGGGCGGCGCCTGTTACGCATTGAAAAGGACCGCATACGCAATGGCTAATCCGTTCAGTCTGGAAGGCAAGGTCGCTCTGGTCACCGGTGGCAATACCGGCCTGGGGCAGGGCATCGCGGTGGCATTGGCGCAGGCCGGTGCCGACGTCGCCGTGGCCGGCATCGCGCCGCCCACCGAGACCATCGCCAAAATCACCGCGCTGGGCCGCCGCTGCCTGGCGATCGAAGCCAACCTGATCAGCATCGAACCGGTCGAACGCGTCATCCGCGAAACCGTCGAGGGCCTGGGTGGCCTGGACATCCTGGTCAACAACGCCGGCCTGATCCGTCGCGCCGATGCCGTGGACTTCAGCGAGAAGGACTGGGACGACGTGATGAACGTCAACATCAAGTCCGCGTTCTTCATCTCGCAGGCGGCTGGCCGGCACTTCATCGCGCAGGGCCGCGGCAAGATCATCAACATCGCCTCGATGCTGTCCTTCCAGGGCGGCATCCGCGTGCCGTCGTACACCGCCAGCAAGAGCGGCATCGCCGGCATCACCCGTCTGCTGGCCAACGAATGGGCCGGCAAGGGCATCAACGTCAACGCGATCGCGCCCGGCTACATGGCCACCGACAACACCGCCGCGCTGCGCGCCGACGAGGACCGCAACAAGTCCATCCTCGACCGCATCCCGGCCGGCCGCTGGGGCACCCCGGAAGACCTGGGGGGCACGGCGGTGTTCCTGGCCTCCAGCGCCTCGGACTACGTCAACGGTGCGGTGCTGCCGGTCGACGGCGGCTGGCTGGCCCGGTAAGCCCCACGCTCGAACGATGCGCCCACGCGGGCAGACGATGGGCGCCCTCGGGCGCCCATCTGTCATCCGGGTTTTTCCCTTTGCCCGGCAGTGCCGGCCGATGGCCGGCCACTCTCCCTCCAGGAGCATGACCATGCTGCGTTTGCTGCTGTCCCTGTCGCTGCTGCTCGCAGCCTCCAGCGCGCTCTGCGCCCCGCACCGCGTCTTCATTGCCGGCGACTCCACCGCCGCCGCGTACGGCCCGGAGCGCGCGCCACAGGCCGGCTGGGGCCAGGCCCTGCAGAGCTATCTCGATCCGGCGGGGTGGGAGGTGCGCAACCACGCCAAGGGCGGCCGCAGCTCGCGCAGTTTCATCGATGAGAAACGCCTGGAGGCGATCGCCGCCGAGCTGCAGCGCGGCGATGTGCTGCTGATCCAGTTCGGCCACAACGATGCGAAGGTGGAAGACCCCACCCGCTACACCGATCCGGCCGGCGCGTATCCGCAGTACCTGATGCGCTACGTGCAGCTGGCGCGCGACAAGGGCGCCACGCCGGTGCTGATCACCCCGGTGGCGCGGCTGCTGTACGACTTCGGGTCGCTGCTGGATACGCATGGGCTGTACACCCAGGCGATGAAGCAGCTGGCCGTGCGCGAACAGGTGGCGCTGATCGACCTCAACGCCCGTTCCACGCACTGGATCCGTGCGCTGGGCGAGCAGGGCGCAAAACCGTACTTCATGTTCGTGCCCGAACAGAACAAGGCCGACGGCACGCACTTCAGCCAGGCCGGTGCGACGGCAGTGGCGTGCCTGGTGATGCGCGACTGGGTGGCGTTGCAGCCGGAGTTGACGCCTGCGTTGAAGCGCGACATCGACTGCGACGTGAGCCAGCCCGCAGGGCAGGGCACCGATCCGGGAAAGCCTTCGCGGGTGGTGCACGAGCGCGACATCGCCATCGCCCAGCCCGGCCCGCATGGTGGTGCCGGCCCCACGACCGCCTACCCGTTCTTTGCCGACGACACGGACCTGCCGTTCGTGCTGCGCAAGCGCGTGCTGCACAAGGGCGCCGGCATTGGCCTGCACCCCCAGCACAAGGACGAGATCTATTACATCGTCAGTGGGCAGGGCAGCTATGTGCTGGACGGCAGGCAGTACGACGTGGCAGCAGGCGACGCGTTGCTGACCCGGGTGGGCAGCCTGCATGCGCTGCAGCAGCGTGGGGAGCAGGATCTGGTGGTACTGCTGGCGTATCCGCGCTAGCGCGGCGCAGCCGGGCAGAGCCCGGCTCTACGGTGCGGCTCAGCCGGGCAGAGCCCGGCTCTACGGTGCGGGGCAGCCGGGCAGAGCCCGGCTCTACGGTGCGGCGCAGCCGGGCAGAGCCCGGCTCTACGGTGCGGGGCAGCCGGGCAGAGCCCGGCTCTACGGTGCGGCGCAGCCGGGCAGAGCCCGGCTCTACGCGGCGGTCATACGTCGCCGCCGTCCGCCCAGCCTTCGCCGGTGCCGGCATGGAAGACCGTGTCGCCGTCCTGTACGTCACCGGCCGGCAGATGCGGCTGCGCTTCCAGCGCGGCATAGATCGGGGTGAAGTCCGGTGCCGTGGCCTGCATCAGCTGTTCGAAGCTGTCGATGACGAAGTAGGTCTTCTGGAAGGTGTCGATGCGGTAGCGGGTGCGCATGATCCGCTCCAGGTCGAAACCGATGCGGTTGGGCGCGTCCGATTCCAGCGAGTACAGCGACTCGCCCTTGGACGAGACGATGCCGGCGCCGTAGATGCGCAGCCCTTCGGGCGTGTTGATCAGGCCGAATTCCACCGTGTACCAGTACAGGCGGGTGAGGTGCTGCAGCGCTTCCGGGCCGATCGCGTGCGCCTTGACGCCGCCGCGCCCGTAGGCCGCCATGTAGTCGGCGAACACCGGGTTCATCAGCAGCGGTACGTGCCCGAACAGGTCGTGGAACATGTCCGGCTCGGCGATGTAGTCGATCTGGTCGGGGCGGCGGATCCACCAGGTGACCGGGAAGCGGCGGTTGGCCAGGTGGTCGAAGAAGTCCAGTTCGGGCAGCAGCCCCTCCACACCGACCAGGGTCCAGCCGGTGGCCGCGCCGAGTACCTCGTTGAGCTGGTCGAAGCGCGGGATCATGTGCGCGCTCATGCCCATCTCGTCCTGCGCCTGCAGGAACTCCCGGCTGGCACGGCCTTCCAGCAGCTCACGCTGGCGCTGGTACAGCGTGCTCCAGGTGGCGTGGTCGTCGGCGGTGTAGCTGTCCCAGGGCTGTTCCACGATGGCGGTGGTATAGACCGGCACGTATCCCTTGTCGGTCTGCTGGTGTTCGACGCGGCGCGGGGCGGTGGCGGTGTCCATCGTGGTGGTCTCCTGCGAAGTCATCTGTCGATGCTAGGGCAGGGGGCGCGCAAGAGGATTGCAAAGTTGCACAGATATGACGGGTTGGCGCAATATCATTGCGTCCATTCAATGTTGCGGAGCAGCAATGTCCGGGGATGCCCAGTTCGACCGCACGGATCTGCGTCTCCTGGCGGAGATCCAGCAACATGGCCGCGCCACCAACGCCGAACTGGCGGCGCGCGTGAACCTGTCCCCGTCTGCCTGCCTGCGCCGCGTGCAGCGCCTGGAGAGCGAGGGTGTGATTGCCGGCTACGGTGCGCGCCTGGAGCCGCGCCGGATCGGCCTGGGCCTGCAGGCGTTCGTGCGCGTGCAGCTGGAGAAGCACGACCAGCATGCCATCGGCGTGTTCGCCGACAGCGTGGTGGAGTGGGATGAAGTGGTGGCCTGCCACGCACTGACCGGCGACATGGACTATCTGCTGCACATCTACGTGCGCGACCTGGAGCATTTCTCCAGTTTCCTGCTCGACAAGCTGCTCAACGCGGCCGGCGTGGCCGACGTGAATTCGAGCTTCGTGCTGCGTACCGTGAAGGACTTCCGGGCGCTGCCGCTCTCGCAGCTGGAATAAGGGCGAGCCCTTGTTCCAGCGGGTAGAGCCGACCGTTGGTCGGCGCCTCAGCCGTCGCACTTTTCCTTGCGGCCCATCAGCCTGCCCATGCGCGAAGGTTCATCGCACGTCGGCTTGGGCGGCGGGGCCAGGGCTGCGGCGCGCGCGCGCTGCAGCTGCTGCACCTTGGCGCGGATCTGCGGCATGACCGCCATCGCGGCCTTCTCGCCTTCGAGGATCGCGTTGTTGCGCTGGCTGAAATCGGCCGCGCCGATATCCAGCACCTTCGGGCGGATGATGATGTCCGCACGGGCCAGCTCCTGCTCGCCCAAACGCTGGCCCATGATCGAAATGGACTGGTTGACGATGCCGAGCATGCCGGTCGGCGACTTGCCGCTGGCCTTGCTGGAGATGTCCACGGCGATGACGATGTCCGCGCCAAGCTGGCGTGCCGCGTCCACCGGCACCGGACTGACCACACCGCCATCGACGAAGCTGTTTCTGCCGATCTTCACCGGTTCGAACACCCCGGGGATGCTGCTGGATGCGCGCACGGCCTGGCCGACGTTGCCGCGCACGAACACCGCGCGCTCGCCGGTATCCAGATTGGTGGCCACCGCAGCGAAGGGCTTTTTCAGCTTCTCCGCGGGACGGTTGTCGACCTGCGCGTTGACGTAGTCCTGCAGCTTCTGGCCTTGCACCAGACCACCGGAGAACAGGCGCACGTCGCGGATGCTGGCTTCATCCAGGGCCACCGCCTTGGACTGCATCTGGAAGGCGTCCATGCCGCTGGCATACAACGCACCGACCACGCTGCCGGCGCTGGTGCCCGATACCACCACCGGCTCGAAACCGTTGGCTTCGAGCATCTTGATCACGCCGATATGGGCAAAGCCCTTGGCCGCACCGCCACCGAGTGCCACGCCGATCTTCACCGGCTTGGCCTGCGCGACCGGCACCGCCGCCGGGGGCGGGGTCGGGCGGACGGGATCGCCGCCGCACCCGGCCAGCAGGCCGAGCAGGGCAACGGACAGCACGAGACGGGTCTGGCGGAAGGCGGTCATGGCATCGGCGTAAAGTGAATGGGCGATAGCATACCGGGTCGTACCGGCCTCAGAAGCGGTTGTCGCCGTCGAGGATGCGGCCGATCCCGCCCAGCACCGAGCCTTCGCCGCGGCTCTGGCCACCGGCCTGCGGCGCGGCCATCCACATCCGACCGGCCAGGCGCGAGAACGGCAGCGACTGCAGCCATACCTTGCCGGGGCCGGTCAGCGTGGCCAGGAACACGCCTTCGCCGCCGAACACCATGCTCTTGATCCCGGCCACGCGGCGCACGTCCATGTCCACGCTGGCGTGGTAGGCCACCACGCAGCCGGTGTCCACGTCCAGGCGTTCGCCGGCTGCCAGCTCGCGCTCCACCACGCAACCGCCGGCATGGATGAACACCCAGCCGTCGCCCTCGAGCTTCTGCATGATGAAGCCCTCGCCGCCGAACAGGCCGGTCATGATCTTGCGCTGGAACTGCACGCCGATCTGCACGCCGCGCGCGCCGGCCAGGAAGCTGTCCTTCTGGCAGACCAGACGGCCGCCATGCTGGTCCAGCTTCATGGGCAGCACGGTGCCGGGGTAGGGCGCGGCGAAGGCAACCTTGGCCTTGCCCTGGCCGGTGTGCGTGTAGAGCGTGGCGAACAGGCTTTCGCCGGTCAGCACGCGCTTGCCGGCCGACATCAGCTTGTCCATCAAGCCACCGCCCTGGCCGCTGTGCGAGCCGTCGCCGAACACCGTGTCCATCTGGACCGAGGCGTCCTTGAACATCAGCGCGCCGGCTTCGGCGATGGCGCTCTCGCCCGGGTCCAGCTCGATCTCCACGAACTGCATTTCATGCCCGACGATGCGGAACTCGATATCGTCGGCGCGCTGGCTGCGGCCGCCCGCTCCCGGCAGCGGCGGCGGCGCGCCGGTCGGGACGGCCGTGCTGGCCAGCAGCTCGGGCACCTCGCCGATCGCCATCCAGCCGCTCATGCCTTCGCACCAGACCAGCGCGCGCGGGTTGCTGCGGGCGTACTGGCGGGCGGCCTCGTCGTCGAGCGGTCCAACGCGGTCGGGCTGGGCGGTGCTGTGGAAGTACCACTGGGTCATGACGATGTACCTGGCTGGAAGGGAGCAGCGCCGGCCGCTGGCCGGCAACCCCGCCATCCTGCCAAATCCGGGCGACGTCCGCCCGGCGCCTTCACACCCGCGTGGCCGGATCTTGGTAATGAATGACCGGAATTTGCGACGCTGTTGCTGTACTGCAACAATTGTCTGGTAGCGCCGGTCCACCACCCCTCCCAACACAGCCTAAACGCCATGTTCCCGAACCGCACTGCCCACGGCCGGTTTCCGTCCGTGCACCCGCTCGTCATCGCCCTCGCCGCCCTGCTGCCATTGACGGCCGCAGCCCAGGACGCGCCCGCCGCCAAGGACCCGGTCGCCCTCGATACCCTGCAGGTGACGGCGCAGCGCCGTGTGGAAAACGCCAAGGACGTGCCGGTCTCGATCTCGGCCATCCAGGGCGAAAAGCTGGACGTGCTCGGTTCGGCCGGCGACGACATCCGCTTTCTGTCGGCACGCGTGCCCAGCCTGAACATTGAATCGTCCTACGGCCGTGCCTTCCCGCGCTTCTACATCCGCGGCCTGGGCAATACCGACTTCGATCTCAATGCCTCGCAGCCGGTCTCGCTGGTGTACGACGACGTGGTGCAGGAAAGCCCGCTGCTGAAGGGCTTCCCGCTGTTCGACCTGGCCGGTGTGGAAGTGCTGCGCGGCCCGCAGGGCACGCTGTTCGGCCGCAATACCCCCGCCGGCGTGGTGAAGTTCGATTCGGCGCGTCCGTCGCAGGATGCCGATGGCTACATCAAGGTTGCCTACGGCAGCTACAACACCTGGAACACGCAGGGCGCCTACGGCGGCCCGCTGACCGACCGCTGGTCGGCGCGCGTGTCGGCGCTGTACCAGCGCCGCGACGACTGGGTGACCAACACCCGCCAGAACGCGCCGGCGCAGGGCTTCGAAGGCTATGACGAAGCCGCCGCGCGCGTGCAGTTCCTGTACGAAGGCGATGATGTCGAAGCGCTGTTCAACCTGCACAAGCGCAAGCTCAACGGCACCGCGCGCCTGTTCCGCGCCAACATCATCAAGCCGGGCACCAACCAGCTGGTCGAGAACTTCGACCGCGACGACGTGTCCACCGACGGCGAGAACTTCTCGGACCTGGAAACCTGGGGCGGCAGCGCGCGCCTGCAGTGGAACCTGGGCCGCGTGACGCTGCACTCGATCACCGGTTACGAGACCGCCGAGTCGCTCAACCACGGCGACATCGACGGTGGCTACGGCGCGGCCTTCCTGGGCGCGGGCAATTATGGCCCGGGCTTCATCCCGTTCCCGTCCGAGTCGGCCGACGGCCTGCCGCACCATCGTCAGTGGACGCAGGAATTCCGCGTGGAATCCAACGAGTGGGGCCGCTTCGACTGGCAGGCCGGCGTGTTCTACTTCGATGAAGACGTCACCATCGACAGCTTCAACTACGACTCGCTTACTCCGGGCAATCCGCAGACCGGCCATGCCGTGCAGACCCAGCGCAACAAGGCGTGGGCCGCGTTCGCTTCCGGCGATGTCGACGTGACCGAGCGCTTCAAGCTGCGCGGTGGCGTGCGCTACACGCAGGACAAGAAGGACTTCAGCGCCAGCGTGCTGCAGGCCGTGCAGGGGGGGACGCCGGTCAGCGGCCCGTACATCGCCAGGAGCGATGTCGACGACGTCAGCTGGGATCTGAGCGGTGTGTACCAGATCACCGACAACCTCAATGCCTACGCGCGCGTGGCCAAGGGCTTCCGCGCCCCGTCGATCCAGGGCCGCCTGGCCTTCGGCGGCGTGTCGCAGGCCGATTCGGAGAAGGTGATCTCCTACGAGGCCGGCATCAAGGCCGACCTGTTCGACCGTCGTGCCCGCCTGGGCTTCAACGTGTTCCGCTACAACGTGGACGGCCAGCAGTTGATCGCCGTGGGCGGCAGCAACAACACCGCCACCCTGCTCAACGCCGACAGGACCATCGGCCAGGGCGCCGAGCTGGACTTCGAAGCCTACCTGACCGACCACGTGCTGCTCACCCTGGGCAGCAGCTACAACGACACCGAGATCAAGGACCGCGACCTGGCGGTGGCGATCTGCGGTGGCGGCTGCACCATCACCGACCCGACCACCGTGATCAACGGCGGCACCTACGCGCTGGTCAACGGCAATCCGCTGCCGCAGGCGCCGAAGTGGATCCACAACCTGACCCTGCGTGCGGGCTTCCCGATCACTGACGCCAGCGAGCTGTACGTGTACACCGACTGGGCTTACCGCAGCGAAGTGAACTTCTTCCTGTACGAGTCCCCGGAGTTCCGCAGCCGTTCGTCGCTGGAAGGCGGCCTGCGCCTGGGCTACAACTGGGATTACGGCCAGTACGACGTTGCCGTGTACGGTCGCAACCTGACCGACCAGGTGCGTGTGGTCGGTGCGATCGACTTCAACAACCTGACCGGCTTCCTCAACGAGCCGCGTACGTTCGGCGTGGAGTTCACCGCGAAGTTCTGATGGCCGGGCGGGTGCCGACCACGCGTCGGCACCCGCTTCCGTAGCGCCGACCGTTGGTCGGCGGTTACACGCAAGGTCTCCTACAGCGCGCTTGCCGGCCGCACCTTCAGCACCGCTTCCTCGGCCGCGCAGTCGCGGCTGGAATGCAGGCCCGCCTTGCGCGCGGCGACGATCTCCTTTCGTGCGGCCATCAGGTCCTTGTTGAACGCGGCGTTGCCGTGCAGGCGCGCCACGGCGGCGGCGCCCATGAAACGCCCTTCGAGGATGTCGCTCTGCCAGTGCACGTTGCATACCAGCCGGCTTTCGCCGTAGTTGCGGCCACGGGCCTGGATCGCGTCGGCGCGGTCCGGCGCGATTTCGGACAGGATCAACGCCCAGGCCCAGCCGATCGAGGTGTGGCCTGACGGGTAGGAGCCATTGCCGCGCAGGTCCTGCTCGTCTTCCGGACTGCAGGTGGGTTCGTTGTTGACCATGAACGGCCGTGGGCGCTGGTAGTGCTTCTTCGCGGTGCGCGTGGCCGCGCTGGCATCGATGCGGCTGCGTTCCAGCAGACGGTACAGCGCCGGCGTCTTCACCGCGTCCACCTCCACGTCGATGGCGCAGGAGAACTGGTTGGCGCCGGCCGGGAAGCCCAGTTCGGCATCGCGGTGGGCCTGCGCGAAGCGCGGGCTGTCGCGCAGCGCCCGTGCCTCGCGGCTGACCTGCTCATCCAGGGCGAAACCGGCCGAGCCGGCGGCCGGCGGTGCAGGCACCAGCGCCAGGCTGGCCGGCACCGCATCGGCGGGCAGATAGCCCACCGCCTTGGTCGTCACCGAGGCTTCCACGGGCGTGGCTGGCGGGGCGGCTGTCGTCGCGCAGCCGGCCAGCGCTGCGAGCAGGGCGGTGCCGAGCAGGGGGCGCAGGGCGGGGAAGGGCGTGAAGGTCGACGACATCGGCAGGTCTCGGAAACAGTCGGACGCGCATGATCGCAGCTTGCCCGCCCGCTGGCAGCGCCGGCCGTCATGCGGCCAGACCCGGCACAAACCACCCTGATCGACCGGCGAATCGGCTCAGAAGATAGGAAACATCTACTGGCGCACGGAATTCGATGCGCTTACGGCATAGCTTCCGCCGAAGGCACGGCCACTTGTCATGCGAATGTCGATCATTGCATTCGATAGTGAACCGCTGCTGGAACCAGGGGGATCACCTGACATGGGAGAGAACGGATGCGAAGCAACTCAGGAAGGATGGGCGTCGGCCTGGCCGTGGGCCTGATGCTGGCGTGCGGCGGTGCGCAGGCAGCGGATGTGGTGGGGGTGGCGTTCGTGCACGGCACGGGCGCGCAGACCGATGCGCGAGCCGACTACTGGCAGCCCGGCATCATCGACACGGTACGGCTGGGATTGCCGAACAGCGCCAACTACACCGTCATCAATTGCGACTTCACCCAGTACATGTGGAAGCCCGAGGCCGCCGGCTGCCTGGCCGGGCAGTTGACCACCTTCATCAACGGCAAAGGCATCACCAGGCTGGTGGTGATCACCCATTCCAACGGCGGCAACGTGGTGCGCTGGATCCTGTCCAACCCCACCTATGACAGCCGCTATCCGAAGATCATCCAGACGGTCAGCAAGGTCACCGCGCTGGCGCCCTCCTCGGCGGGCACGCCGCTGGCCGATGCGGTCCTCAACGGCAATACCTTTGAAACCTCGGTGGGCTGGCTGCTCGGGTACACCAACGACGCGGTCCGCCAGCAGCAGGTGGGCCACATGGCCACCTACAACGCACAGAACCTGTACGGCACGGCCGGGCGCCCGGCGCTGCCCAGGCCGTTCCGCGCGGTGGTCGGCTCGGATGTGGAGTCGGCGGTATGGGACAGCAACAGCTACTGCGGAGGCTACGCGCAGAACGTGGGGCTGGAGTTCACCCAGAACTGGTTGAACAGCTGCTCGGACGGCTTCCTGGAGTGCAGCAGCCAGAAGGCTGCCGGCACCACCTGGTTCACCGACAAGCAGCGCACCAACGGCGCCGAGCCGTTGAGCCACAACCAGAGCCGCCGCGAGTGCTTCGGCCTGGGCACGATCCTGCGCAATGACCTGGCCCTGTGAGGAGCACACCATGACTGCAAGACTGACGATCGTGGTGGCCGTGGCCGCCGCCGTACTGGCCGCGCCGCTGCAGGCTGCACAACCGCTGCTGCCGGCGCGCAGCAGCGACCAGGTGGCCCCGCGCGTGGAACGCGCCGCGCTGCCTGACGAGGCGGGTGAACGCGCACCGCTGAGCTTCGCCTGGGCACTGGACCCGACCCAGCCGCTCACAGCGCCGGCGCCGCAGGCCGCGCTCAGCCGCAGCTACTGGGAAACCGTGGACGCCGCCGCGTTGCAGCGGGGCGTGGCGCTGCCGTTGACCGCACCGGATGCGGTGATCCAGGTGAGTCCGGTGCAGGGCGCACGGGTCCTGCGACCCGAGCAGTGGGAGGTGCGCGACCCGACCGGTGCGCTGGCCGTGGACCGTATCGTGGATGCCGGGCAGCTGCGCGCCACCGGCATGCCCGCCGGCACCGGCACGGCGATGGTGCGTACCGGAGGCAGCGCTGCAGTGGGCACCTACCGACTGCAGAGCACGCAGGCGCAGGGGCGCTACGTGGTGCAGGTGCTGGAACCCAACAGCGCGATTGCGCTGCGCCTGCAGGCCGACCGCCAGCAGGTGCTGGCCGGTGGCCGCGTGGTGGTCAGCGCACGCCTGCAGGACGACGGCGGCAGCACCGCGCTGGCGGCGGGGCGCTCCACCACGCGGGCCCTGCCGGCTGCGGGCGAGGCGCTGCTGGTGGCACCGGATGGACGCAGCTGGCCGGTACCGCTGGTGGCCGGCAGGGACGGCCTGCAGGCGCAGGTGACGATCCCGCAGGAGGTCGGCACGGTCCAGGGCCTGTGGGAGCTGCAGGCCTTCGTCGGCGCCAGGGGCGTGCAGCGCGATGCCAAGGTCGCCTTCGCCGTCGCGCAGCCGACCGCGCGTTTCAGCGGCCAGGCCGAGGCGGACCCGACGGCCCGCGCCGTGCGCCTGCCGCTGCAGATCGGCGCGCCGGGGCGCTATGAGGCGCGCGGGACGCTGTATGCCACCGGCCCGGATGGGCAGCTGCGGCCGGTGGCGCAGGCGCACAGCGCGGCCTGGTTCGACGCACCGGGCACTGCCGAGCTGCGGTTGCCGTTCGCCAGTGTGGCCCTGCCGCGTGGCTATGCGGCGCCGTTCGAGCTGCGTGATCTGCAGCTGCAGGACCAGAGCCGCATGGCCCCGATCGAATCGCGGGCGCGGGCGTTGACGTTCTGAGGACGGCGGGGCGGGGCAAGGGCCCCGCCCCCTTGTGGGCGCCTCCCGCGGGTGCCGGGTCAGCCGGCGAACGCGCTCAACCGCCCGTCCTGCTCCACTACCTGGATCGGGCCGCCGAACACCTCCGACAGCGGTGCATCGCGCAGCAGCGCGGCGCGGCTGCCGTCGGCGACGATCCTGCCGGCGCGCAGCAGTACCACCCGCTCGATCTCCGGAATCACCTCTTCGATGTGGTGGGTGACCAGCACCAGGGTGATGCCCTGGACAGCCAGCGCCCGCATGGTGGCGATCAGGTGCTGGCGCGCCACCAGGTCCAGGCCGGTGGACGGTTCGTCCAGCAGCAGCGCCTGCGGGCGGTTGACCAGCGCACGGGCGATCAGCACCCGCCGCGTCTCGCCGGCGGACAGCTCGGCATAGCGGCGCTGCAGCAGGGGCAGGGCGGCGGTCATGGTCAGCGTTTCACGCACCCGCGCGCGCATGTCCTCGGTGATTTCACGGAAGGCCGGCACCACGAAGCTGGCGAAAAACCCCGACAGCACGGCCTCTTCGACGGTCAGCCCGGGCATGTCGGCCAGCGAGCTGCTGAGGTCGCCGGTAACGATGCCCAGCTGTGAGCGCAGCCGGTCCACCTGCCAGCGGTTCTGCCCCAGCACGCGTACGGCCACCGTCCCGTCGCCGTGGGCCAGCGGGTACAGCTCGCGGGTGATCAGCTTGATGAAGGACGACTTGCCGCAGCCATTGGGGCCGAGCAGCGCGGTGTGCTGGCCTTGGGCAATGCGAAGGCTGAGCTCGTGCAGCACCCGCACCTGGCCCCGGATCACGCAGGCGCGGTCCAGTTCGATCAGCGGGGTGGTGGACAACGGGGAGGGGGAAGAGGCGGCAACTGTCATGAATGCGGGGGCATGCTCACGAAGGAGGGTTTGAACTGAATGACGCCGTAAAAATCGCACCGGATGGATGAAGTTTGCAACGTCAGGCCCCATCATGTCCGGAGGTGTACCCGTTTCCTTGCTGGCCGCTGCGGCCCGGAGTCCTGCGATGTTCGATACGCTCCTCAACTTCCTGACCGGCGGTGTTGTCGGCCTTGGCTGGTGGGGCATGGCGCTGGTGCTGCTGGTGTTCACCCAGCTGACCATCTTCGCCGTCACCTTGTACCTGCATCGCAGCCAGGCCCACCGCGGCGTGGACTTCCATCCGGTCATCGCCCACTTCTTCCGTTTCTGGACATGGCTGACCACCTCGATGATCACCAAGGAGTGGGTGGCGATCCATCGCAAGCACCACGCCAAGGTGGAAACCGATGAAGACCCGCACAGCCCGGTGACCAAGGGCATCGGCAAGGTGTTCTGGCGCGGCGTGGAGCTGTACCGCGAGGCCCGCGGCATGCGCGCGGACATCGAGCAGTACGGTCGCGGCGCGCCCGACGACTGGATCGAGCGCCACCTGTACACCCCGCACGCCAACGTGGGGCCGGTCGCGCTGCTGGTCATCAACAGCGTGCTGTTCGGCCTGCCCGGCGTGGCGCTGTGGGCGATCCAGATGGCCTGGATCCCGTTCTGGGCCGCCGGTGTGGTCAATGGCCTGGGCCACTGGTGGGGCTACCGCAACTTCGAGTCGGCCGACACCTCCACCAACCTGACGCCGTGGGCGTTCTGGATCGGCGGTGAAGAGCTGCACAACAACCACCACGCCTTCCCCAGCTCGGCCCGCTTCTCGATGCGCCGTTGGGAGTTCGACATCGGCTGGGCCGCCATCCGCGGCCTGCAGGCGCTGCGCCTGGCCAAGGTGCTGCGTGTGGCGCCGAGCATGGACGTACGTCCGAACATCGCCGTGCCGGATGCGGAAACCCTCAAGGCGCTGCTGTCGCACCGCTTCCAGGCGATGACCGACTACCAGCGCAACGTATTCGTGCCGGCGCTGCGCGAGGAGGCCGCGATGGCCGGCGCCAAGCTGCGCAAGCTGCTGCCGCGCCGCATGCGCCGTGGGCTGGTCAACGACGGTCGCTGGCTCAAGCCCGATTGCCGTGCCCAGCTCAGCACCTGGGTCGATCAGCGTCCGCGCATCCGCGTGCTGGTCGAGCACCGCGCCCGTCTGGCGGCCTTGCTGGAAGCGCGTGGCAACGACGCGGCCGAGCGTCTGAAGCTGCTGCAGGCCTGGTGCCACGAGGCCGAGGCCAGTGGCATCGCCGCGCTGCAGAACTATGCCGCGCGCCTGAAGGGCTACGCACTGACGGCGCACTGAACCGTGCACCGTGTTCACCCGTCAGCCGAAAAACGCCGCCCCGTGCGGCGTTTTTCGTGGCTGCTGCTGCTCGCCAGCGCGGCCGCCCAGGCCCAGGTGTCCGACACCGGCAGCTACCTGCAGCGCATGGACAGCGATGGCGACGGCAAGGTCGGCGTGGAAGAGTACGTGCAGTGGATGCTGTATGCGTTCGACCGCATGGACCGCAACGGCGATGGCGTGCTGACCCGCGATGAGCTGCCGGGCGGCAAGGGCAGCCCGATCACCCGCGAACAGCAGCGCCAGACGTTGATCGAGCGCTTCCACAGGCAGGACGCCAACGGCGACGGGTACCTGAGCGCCAAGGAACTGGCCGCGCCGCCGCGCTGAACCAGCCCGTCCGCAGCGGGCGGGGGCTCGCTAGAATCTGCGCATGCCCGAGCTTCCCGAAGTCGAAACCACCCGTCGCGGCCTGGCGCCGCACCTGGAAGGCCGCCGCGTGCACGGCGTGATCCTGCGCCGGCCGGACCTGCGCTGGCCGATCCCGGCGGAGATCGCCGCGCTGCTGCCGGGCCAGGCCATCGACGGCGTCCGCCGCCGCGCCAAGTACCTGCTGCTGGACACGGCCATCGGCAGCGCACTGCTGCACCTGGGCATGTCCGGCAGCCTGCGCGTGCTGCCCGGCGATACCCCGGTGCGGGCCCACGACCACGTGGACATCAGCCTGGACAACGGCCGCCTGCTGCGCTTCAACGACCCGCGCCGGTTCGGCAGCCTGCTCTGGCAGCCGGCCGGTGAGACCCATGAACTGCTGGCCGGGCTGGGCCCGGAGCCGCTGGACGACGAATTCAACGGCGACTACCTGTTCCAGCGCAGCCGTGGCCGCAGCGCCTCGGTGAAGACCTTCCTGATGGACCAGGGCATCGTGGTGGGGGTGGGCAACATCTACGCCGCCGAGAGCCTGTTCATGGCCGGCATCAACCCGCTGCGCGAGGCCGGGCGCATCTCCCGCGAGCGGTACCAGCGCCTGGCCACGGCGGTGAAGCAGATCCTCGGCCACGCGATCACCCGCGGCGGCACCACCCTGCGCGACTTCATCAACCCCGACGGCGCCCCGGGCTACTTCGAGCAGGAGCTGCTGGTCTACGGCCGTGACGGCCAACCCTGCCGCCAGTGCGGGCGGCCGCTGCGCCACGCCACCATCGGCCAGCGCGCCAGCGTCTGGTGCGGGCACTGCCAACGCTGAGCCGGCCATCGCCGCATCGTCTCGCGGCCGTCTCTCCCGGGGCGCTATAGTCCGGCCAACGTCACCGGCGGGGGTGTGCGATGAACGAAAGCGCGGATATCACCGTATGGCTCGACTCGGCCCGCGCGGGCGACCGCGCCGCGCTGGACCGGGTCCTGACCCTGCTGTACCAGGAGCTGCACAGCATGGCGCGGCGGCAGCTGGCCGGGCAGCAGAACCGCACCCTGGACGCCACCTCGCTGGTGCATGAGTCCTACCTCAAGCTGCTGGGTGCGCGCGGCGCCGCCCGTTTCGAGGATCGCGCGCACTTCTTCGCCTATGCTGCCTCGGCGATGCGCAGCGTGGTGGTGGATTACGCCCGCAACCGGCTCGCGCGCAAGCGCGGCGGCGATCTCAAGCGCGTTGCCGAGATTCCCGAAAACAGCAGCAGCGGCGTGCGCCTGGACGAGGACCTGCTGGCGCTGGACGTGGCGCTGGCGCGCCTGCAGGCGGTGGATGGGCACCTGGCGCGGGTGGTGGAGCTGCGCTACTTCGCCGGCCTGTCCGAGCAGGAAATCGCCGAGCTCTGCCAGCGGTCCGAACGCAGCATCCGGCGCGACTGGCAGAAGGCACGGATGTTCCTGCTGGCCTCGGTCCGCGAGGACTAGCACAGCGGCATCCGGGCCCCGCGTGGCGGCGCGGGTAGGCAGTCAGCAGGCGGGAGGGGATCGATGGAGGCTTCGCGCTGGCGGCGGCTGTCGTCGCTGCTGGATCCGTTGCTGGACCTGACCGACGCACAGCGTGCGCAGCGGCTGGCGCAGCTTCGCGCCGAGGATCCAAGCCTGGCCGATGACCTGGCGTGGCTGCTGGTGCACGAGCGCGAGAGCGAGGAGTTCATGGCCCAGCCGCTGTGGACCGCCGCGCCGGAGGACAGCCGTGTCGGCACCCTCGTCGGGCCCTACCGGCTGCTGCGCCCGCTCGGGCAGGGTGGCATGGGCGAGGTGTGGCTGGCCGAACGCGCCGACGGGCTGTACCAGCGCCAGGTGGCGCTGAAGCTGCTGCGCAGCGGCTATGCCGACCCCGGGCTGCGCCAGCGTTTCAGCCGCGAACGCGACATCCTGGCCCGCCTGCAGCACCCGCACCTGGCCGAGCTGCTGGACGCCGGCATGGACCTGCAGGGACAGCCCTACCTGGCGCTGGCGTATGTCGAAGGCGAGCCGATCACCGACTACTGCCAGCGCCTGCAGTTGCCGCTGGAACGCCGCCTGCAGCTGATGCTGCAGGTGTGCGCGGTGGTCAGCCACGCGCACGCCAACCTGATCGTGCACCGCGACCTCAAGCCCTCCAACATTCTGGTCACCGCCGAGGGCGAGGTGAAGCTGCTGGATTTCGGCATCGCCAAGCTGCTCGATGCCGACGAGGGCGAGCCCCCGGTGCACCCGCCCACCGAGGCGCGCGCGTTCACCCTGCACTACGCCGCGCCCGAGCAGGTACGCGGCGCGCCGGTGACTACGCTGACCGATGTGTACTCGCTGGGCGTCGTGCTGTTTGAGGTGGTCACCGGGCAGAAGCCGTATCGCCTGCGCCGGCACAGCGACGCCGAGTGGGAGCGGTCGATCATGGAGGTCAGTGCGCCGCGCGCCTCCAGCCTGCTGCTGCGCCGGGCCGGCGAGGGCGGCGCGGCCGGGTCGGCGCTGCGGCGGCTGGCACGGCGGGTGCGGGGCGATCTGGACACGGTGCTGCTCAAGGCGCTGCAGAAGGAGCCGGGCCAGCGCTATGCCTCGGTCGAGGCGTTGGCGCAGGACCTGCGCCGGTTTCTGGAGGGTCGCCCGATCCACGCCCGCCCGCAGGGCACGCTGTACCGGCTGCGCAAGTACATCGGCCGCCACCGCTGGGGCGTCGGCCTGGGCACGGTCAGCGTGCTCGCCTTGATCGCGCTGGCGGTGCTGGCGCTCTGGCAGATGCAGCAGGCGCGCCGCGAGATCGCCCGCGCGCAGGCCATGCAGGATTTCACCGTGGGGCTGTTCGACCGCGCTGCCGGCGTGCGCCACGGCAGCTTCGATGTGCGCCAGCTGCTGGCCACCGGGCAGCAGCGCGGCGAAGTGGAGCTGGCCGACCAGCCGCTGTCGCTGGCCGACCTGGAGGGCGTGATCGGCCGCCTGCGGATCGGCCTGGGCGACTATCAGCTGGCCCTGCAGACGCTGGATCGCCAGCGTGCTCTGCTGGAGCAGGTCAAGGAGGTGCCGCCGGCGCTGCAGCTGGAGGCGGTTACCCAGCGCGGACGCGCGCTGCGCATGCTCGGCCGCTCGCGCGATTGCGTGGCCCACCTGTTGCCGATGCAGGCGCTGGCCAGCCAGCAGCGCCTGCAGATGCCGACGCTGGTGGCCGAATACCACGCCCAGCTCGGGCGCTGCCAGCAGCTGCTCGGCTACCGCGCCCCGGCGCGTGCCGCCTTCACCACGGCGCTGGCGCTGCGCCGCGATGTGCTGCGCGATGTGGTGGCCACCGCCGACAGTCTGTCCGACCTGGCGGCGCTGGACAGCGACGAAGGCCATGCGCAGGCCGCGTTGTCAGGTTACCGCCAGGCCCTGCAGCTGCTGCAGACCCGCGTCGGCGGGCGCCACCCGCAGCTGATCACCCTGCGCCGTCACCTCGGCGAAACCCTGGCCGCGCAGGGCGACCTGGACGGCGCCGAGCGGACCCTGCACCTGGCTTGGGCGGACGCGGTCAACCTGTACGGAGCGGATCATCCGGAAACCCTGTCGATCCGACGCCTGCGCGCGGTAGTGGCAATGCAGCGCGGCGACCTGGACCAGGCCGAAGCGACGCTGCAGCAGGTCCACCGGCTGACCCGACAGGCGTTGGGCGAGCAGCACCGCGATACCGGCCTGACCTGGCACGCGATGGGGCAACTGGCGCTGGAGCGCGGCGACAGCGCCGCAGCCGAGGTCGACTTCGCTCACGCCGTGGCCATCTGGCGCCAGCCGGACTGCGTGCGCCTGCTGCCGCAGGGGCTCTACGACCAGGGCACGGCGCTGGCCGCCAGCGGCCGCTGGCGGGAGGCGCTGGCGGCCCTGCACGAAGGGCGGCAGTGGCAGGCCGCGCAGCGCGGCGAGCTGGATCCCCTGGTGCTGCAGGCCGACCAGGCGATGGCCGGCATCATCGGCGCGCAGGGCGACCCGCGTCAGGCCGGTGAGCGGCTGATCAGCCTGATGCGGCGCATTGCTCCGGCCGGCACGGCCGCAGTGGCGCAGCAGCAGGAGCTGCAGTTGGCCTGGGCGCGGAATCTGATGCGCATGGGGCAGGACGTGGAAGCGCGACGCGTGCTGGAAACGCTTGCGCAGCTCCCGGGCGAGGAGCCCGATACCCGGCAGCGGCGCTGGCGGGCACGCGCATCGCTGGCGCTGCTGTCCTGCGGCGAGGCGCCGCAGCGCGGCCGCCAGGCGCTGGCCGCGCTGCAGGCCGATGTACGCCGGCAACAGCCGCAGGGCGGTGCGATGGCGCACGAGCTGGCGCAGGCGCAACAGGCCTGCCCCTCGTTGGCCGTGGCTGAACGCTCCGCCGCGTCCACCTCGGCGAATTAACGTTCGCCTGCCTATGATGGCCGGCCCTTTCCTGCCATCGCTGCCTGCATGCAACGACGCGACTTCATCCGCACCGCTTCCCTGGCCCTGGCTGCCGCCGGCCTGCCCGCGCTGCCGGCCTGCGCCGCGCAGGGCAACCAGGTCGGCCTGCGCCGCCTCGGCAAGCCGCAGCCGTTCGACTTCGCCTCCCTCAAGGGCCAGGCGCGCGCGCTGTCCCAGGCGGCCTACCAGAGCCACAAGCGCACCCTGCCGGGTCCGCTGGAAGCGCTGGACTGGGACCAGTACCAGTCCATCCGCTACCGCCAGGACCACGCCCTGTGGGCCGACCAGCCCGGCAGGTACCAGGCCAAGTTCTTCCACCTCGGGCTGTACTTCCATTCCCCGGTGCGCATGTACGACGTGGTGGATGGCACCGCCCAGGAACTGGCCTACGACCCGGCCGCGTTCGACTACGGCAAGAGCGGCCTGAAGGGCAGCCACCTGCCGCCCGACCTCGGCTTTGCCGGGTTCCGCCTCAACACCCGCCAGGACACCGACCGCGACTTCGCCGCGTTCCTCGGTGCCAGCTACTTCCGCGCGGTCGGCAGGGAAGGCCAGTACGGCCAGTCGGCGCGCGGCCTGGCGATCGACACCGGCATGGGCCGTCCGGAGGAATTCCCGGACTTCATCGCCTATTACCTGGAGCAGCCGGCCGCCGACTCCAACACCCTGGTGGTGTATGCGCTGCTGGATTCGCCGAGCGTTGCCGGCGCCTACCGCTTCGCCATCACCAACGGCGATGTGCTGCTGATGGACATCGACTGCGCGCTGTATCCGCGCAAGGCGATCGAGCGGCTGGGCATCGCCCCGTGCACCAGCATGTACCAGGTGGGCGAGAACGACCGCCGCATGGCCTGGGACTGGCGGCCGGAAATCCACGACACCGATGGCCTGTCGATGTGGACCGGCGCCGGCGAGTGGATCTGGCGCCCGCTGTGCAACCCGGCGCAGCTGCGCTTCAACATGTTCGTGGACAACAATCCGCGCGGCTTCGGCCTGCTCCAGCGCGACCGCAACTTCGACCATTACCAGGACGACGGCGTGTTCTACGAGAAGCGCCCGTGCCTGTGGGTGGAGCCGAAGGGCCAATGGGGCAAGGGCTCGGTGCAGCTGGTGGAAATCCCCACCGTGGATGAAACCTTCGACAACATCGTGGCGTTCTGGAACCCCGACGCCAAGCCGCAGCCAGGGCAGGAACTGCTGCTGGGCTATCGGCTGTACTGGGGCGCGCAGCCGCCGGCACGACCGCCGATGGCGCACTGCGTGGACAGCCGCACCGGCCTGGGCGGCGTGATCGGCAAGAAGCGCGAGTACTTCTCCTGGCGCTTCGCCGTGGACTTCGCAGGTGGCGAGCTGGCTGCGCTGATCGACAAGGCCGAGGTGGAAGCGGTGGTGCAGGTCAGCCGTGGCCGCACCGAGATCGTCTCGGCGCGCCCGCTGCGCGAGATCAAGGGCTACCGTGCGATGTTCGACGTGGTGCCGCCGGACGACAGCACCCAGCAGATCGACATCCGCCTGTACCTGCGCAGCGGCGGCCGTACGCTGACCGAAACCTGGCTGTACCAGTACAGCCCGCCGGCGGTGGGCGCACCGGAACGCACGCTCTATTGACGTAGAGCCGGGCTCTGCCCGGCTCCCCACCGTCACAGCGGGAGCGGGGCCTGCATCGGATCGATGCGGCCTTCGCCGCGGGTGATCTTCTTGAACTCGGCGCGGCTGACCGACACGTAGCGTTCGTTGCCGCCGATTTCCACCTGCGGGCCGTCCTGCACGGCATGGCCGTGTTCGTCCACGCGCACGGTCATCGTCGCCTTCTTGCCGCTGTGGCAGATGGTCTTGATCTCCTGCATCTCGTCGGCCCACGCCAGCAGGTACTGGCTGCCCTCGAACAGTTCGCCGCGGAAGTCGGTGCGCAGGCCGTAGCACAGCACCGGAATGCGCAGCTCATCGACCACTTCGCTCAACTGCCAGACCTGGCTGCGGGTGAGGAACTGGGCCTCATCGACCAGCACGCAGCCCAGCGGTCCTCCTGCGGCGATGTCCGCGGCGATCAGGCGCTGCAGGTCGGTATCGCGGTCGAAGGCCACACCATCGGCCTTCAGCCCGATCCGCGAGGCCACCACGCCGCGCCCGGCGCGGTCGTCCAGGCGCGGGGTCAGGATGGCCACGCGCATGCCGCGCTCGCGGTAGTTGTGCGCCGACTGCAGCAGGGTGGTGGTCTTGCCGGCGTTCATCGCCGAATAGTAGAAGTAGAGCTTGGCCATGCCGCATTTTATCCGCAGATGGCCGGTGCCGCCGCCGGCGTCACTCGGCCGGTGGCACACCGGTGGCCGGCCCCACCTCCACCGTGCCGGCGCGCTGCATCTGCTCCATCGCCTGGGCCTGCCAGTGCCAGTACTGCGCCGGCTCCCAGTAGCGGTCCTGCAGGAAGCGGTCCACCGGCATGGCCTGCTGCTGCCCGTCCTCGCCGCGCACGGTCATCTTCAGCGCGCCGATCCAGCCCAGCCGGCTGCCCGTCACCTCATTGCGGCCGCGGCGCATCTCGCGCTCCTGGCGTGGCTTGGCCACGGCGTCGCCGTAGGTGTCGTACAGCGCCTGGCCTTCCACCAGCGCCCGGTCGCGCTCGGCCGGGTCCAGCGCGGCCCAGTAGCGTTCGCGATGCACCAGCAGGAAGCGGTCGCCGCGCTCGGCGGCCAGGTCCATCCAGGCATAGGCGGCCGCGCGGTCGGCCGGCCCGCCCACGCCGTTCCACAGCAGCTCGGCCAGGGCCGCCTGCGACAGCTTGTCCGCGTAGCGCGCACCCCGCCGGTAATAGCTCCGCGCCTGCTCGGGCCGCCCGCCCTGCATCGCTTCGTTGCCCAGTTTGCGATAGCGCATGTCCGGGTGCGAGGCCAGGAACGTCTCCGAGCCCAGCACGTCGGCGGCCCACGGGTCGAAGACAGGCGCGTCGGCCTCCGCAGCGGCGGCGGCACCCACCAGCCCGCACAGTACCGCGCCCAGCAGCACGGCCCGGCCCCCTGCAATGCATCCCCTCATGACGCCCCGTGTCCTGCTTCACATGATCCCCCCCTCAATAGCGCAGGGCGCGCGCGCAGGTCAATCCTCCCCGGCCGCCGCCGCACCGGCGCGGCCCGCTACAATGCCCCTCCCCCGGAGTCGGCATGCACGGTCTCAATCCTCCCCAACGCGCGGCAGTCCTGCACTGCGAAGGTCCTCTGCTGGTGCTCGCGGGCGCAGGCAGCGGCAAGACGCGCGTGATCGTGGAGAAGATCGGCCAGCTGATCGCCAGCAAGCGCTATCCGGCGCGGCGCATCGCGGCCATCACCTTCACCAACAAGTCGGCCAAGGAAATGCGCGAACGCGTGGCCAAGCGCCTGCGCAGCGAAGACGCCGACGAGGTGACGATCTGCACGTTCCACGCGCTGGGGCTGAAATTCCTGCAGATCGAGCATGCCTCGGTCGGGCTCAAGCGCGGCTTCTCGATCTTCGACGCCGACGATGCCACCTCGCAGGTCAAGGACCTGATGTACGGCGCCAAGCCGGATGACATCGAAGACGTGAAGAACCTGATCTCGCGCGCCAAGAACGCCGGCCTTTCGCCGGAGCAGGCGATGGCGGCCGCGCGCAGCAACCGCGAGAAGGAAGCGGCCAGCGTCTACGAGCGATACCAGCTGCGCCTCTCCGCGTTCAACGCGGTCGACTTCGACGACCTGATCCGCCTGCCGGTGCAGGTGCTGGAAGAGAACCCGGAGATCGCCCTGGCGTGGCGCGAACGCATCGGCTACCTGCTGGTGGACGAATGCCAGGACACCAACGATGCGCAGTACCGGCTGCTCAAGCAGCTGGCCGGCAGCAAGGGCAACTTCACCTGCGTGGGCGACGATGACCAGTCGATCTACGCGTGGCGTGGTGCCAATCCGGAAAACCTGCAGCAGATGGCGCGCGACTACCCGGCGCTGGAGATCATCAAGCTGGAGCAGAACTACCGCTGCTCCAACCGCGTGCTGCGCGCGGCCAATGCGCTGATCGCCAACAACCCGCACGAGCACCTCAAGAAGCTGTGGAGCGACCAGGCCGACGGCGAACGCATCCGCGTGTGGGAGTGCCGCAACAGCGAGCACGAAGCGGAGAAGGTGGCGGCGGAGATTTCCTACCTGGCCACCTCCAAGCAGATTCCTTGGAGTGATTTCTGCATCCTGTTCCGCGGCAACTTCCAGTCGCGGCCACTGGAAAAGGCGCTGCAACTGGTGCGCGCGCCGTACCACATCACCGGCGGCACCGCGTTCCTGGAGCGCCAGGAGGTCAAGGACACGCTGTCCTGGCTGCGCCTGCTGGTGAACCCCGACGACGATACGGCGTTCATGCGCGCGGTGCAGTCGCCCAAGCGCGAAGTGGGTGCCGGCACGCTGGCCAAGCTGGCCGAACTGGCGTCGGAGAAGGACCTGCCGATGGCGCATGCGGCCGAGGCGATCGGCGCGCTGTCGCAGTTGCCGCCGCGCGCGGCCAACGGCCTGAGCCGCTTCACCGACATCCTGCGCGACCTGCGCGCGCAGATGCCGCAGCTCAGTTCCGGCGACCTGGTGCGGCGGCTGGTGAAGGAGTCGGGGCTGGTCTCCGAGCTGCGCAGCGCCTGCAAGGAAGAATCGGTGTACCAGCGCCGTCTGGCCAACCTGGAAGAGCTGGCGCAGTGGTTCGAAGGCGGCCCGCGCGGTGCTTCCACCGCCGACCTGGCCGCGCAGCTGGCGCTGTTGTCGCGCAACGACAAGGACGATGGCGGCAACCAGGTGCGGATGATGACCCTGCATGCGTCCAAGGGCCTGGAATTTCCGTACGTCTTCATCGTTGGCTGCGAGGACGGCGTGCTGCCGCACCAGGTCAGTCTCGACGAGGGCAACCTGCAGGAAGAGCGTCGCCTGCTCTACGTGGGCATCACCCGCGCCAAGGTGCAGCTGTGGATGAGCTACAGCAAGCTCACGCGCAAGTTCGGCGAGCACGTGCGGCTCAAGCCCAGCCGGTTCTTCGAGGAGATCCCGGCCGAGGAGATGCAGCGCGACGGTGCCGATCCGGTCGCCGATGCCGAACGCAAGAAAGAGCGCGCCAGTGCAGGACTGGCGGCGATCCAGGCCTTGTTCGACTGACCACGCGCGTCGCGCAGCGCCGACCCTTGGTCGGCTGCCGCCGGCCAGGGCGAACAGCAGCCGACCAAGGGCCGGCGCTACCGTGTTCGGGGCGCGCATTGCACAATCGGGGCATCTTCCTCCGCCGTGACCCGCATGTCCGCCGTGATCCAGACCGACCGCCTGCACCTGCGCCTGATCGACCCCGACCATGATGCGGCCGACATGCTGGCCCTGCTCAACGAACCGGGGTTCATCCGCAACATCGCCGACCGCGGCGTGCGTACCCTGGCGCAGGCGCGTGACTACACCGCCGAGCGCGTGCTGGGCAGCTATGCCCTCAACGGCTTTGGCATGTACGCCATCATCCGTCGCAGCGACGGCGCATGGTTGGGCAATGCCGGGCTGGTACGCCGCGATGGACTGCCCGCGCCGGATATCGGCTACGCGCTGCTCTCGCCGTACGAAGGCCACGGCTACGCGCTGGAGGCCGCGCGCGGGGTGATGCACTACGCGCGCGATGTGCTGCACCACGCCGATCTGTACGGCATCGTGTCGCCGGACAACCTGCGGTCGGCCGCCCTGCTGCGCAAGCTGGGCATGGAAGATCGCGGCGACCTGCTGTTGCCGCCGCCGCACGGTGGCAACGTGGTGCTGCTGTTCGCCACGCCAGGGGCCCCGGCGGTGGTGGCGTCATGACTGCCTGAGCCCGGCACGGAGGCAGGGTCGGGCGGGCTGCCCGACACCGCGACCGCGCTGCCAGACACTCCGACCGCGCTGTCCGACACCCCGACCGCGCTGTCCGACACCCCGTAGAGCCGGGCTCTGCCCGGCTGCTCTTCAGCCGCCCAACTGCGCGCGCAGGTCCGCCAGCTGCTCCTGCAGCTCGGCCACAGTGGCCTCCAGCTGCTGCACGCGCGCATCCAGCGCGGCGCTGCCACCGCCACCACTGGTCGGCGCCGCCTTGTACGCCTCCGCCAACGCCTCCACGTCCACCGGGCCGGCCAGCAGGTGCATGTAGCGGTCTTCGCGCTGTCCGCTGGCGCGCGGCAGCTGGACCGCCAGGCCGCGCTGGATCATGCGCTCCACATGGTGCCGCAGCTCGTCGGCGTCCTGGAACTGGAACAGGCGCTCGCTGCGGGTCAGCAGCTCGTTCACCGTCTGCGGACCGCGCAGCAGCAACAGGCCCAGGACCGCCAGCTGCTGGCGGGTCAGGTCCAGCGCACTGCCGGCACGGTGTTCATAGCGCTCGGCACGCGAGGAGAACTGCTGGCGGGCCAGCCCCAGCGTCTCCAGCTGGCGCAGCGCGTGGTGCACATCCCCGGCCGACAGGGCCATCACCGGCTCCCGCGCGGTCTTCTGGTTGGCCGCCAACTGGGCGGCATTGACCGTCAGCGGGTAGGCGTCCGGGGTGGTGGCCTCCTTCTCGATCAGGCAGCCCAGGGTGCGGGCCTGGGCCGCGCTCAGCACGGGCAGGGCAGGGGTCTGGACGTCATCGGTCACGGGGGGCTCCACGGTGTTTCAAGGGGGTGCAGCATAGCCGAGCGCCGCCGCCGGCATGAACGCCGCCGGCCAAGCCGGTAAACTGGCACGACTCTGTTGCTGGTGACCCCGATGCGTCGTATTGCTGCTGTTCCCCTGTCCGTGCTTGCCTGCGCCGTGATGGCGCTGACCGCCTGCAAGCGCACCGAAGCCCCGGCTGATGCCGCACCCCCGACCGTCGCCGCGTCTGCCGATGCACCGGCTGCTAGCGGCGATGCCGCCGTGGCCGCCAACGACAATCTCAATGCGGTGCTGTGGATGCAGCGTTCGCAGGAATACCGTGCGATCACCGAGCAGACCTACCGCGCCGCCGCCGACCGCCTGGATGCCGCGCTGAAGGAAGCCCACTGGGATGCGCTGGTGCCCGAAGAGCGCGGCAACGAAGCCAAGGGCCTGAAGCCGGCGGTGGTGCTGGACGTGGACGAGACCGTGCTGGACAACTCGCCCTACCAGGCGCGCCTGGTGCGTGACGGCAAGGAATACGACGAGATGACCTGGGACCAGTGGGTGGCCGAAAAGAAGGCCAAGGCGATCCCCGGCGTGGTCGATTTCGCCAAGGCCGCCAACGCCCGCGGCGTGACCCTGCTGTACATCTCCAACCGCGCGGTTCACCTCAAGGAGGCCACCCTCGCCAACCTGCGCGCCGAAGGCCTGCCGGTGGCCGATGACAGCGTCTTCCTCGGCCTGGGCACCGTGGTGGAAGGCTGCGAGCAGGCCGGCAGCGAAAAGAACTGCCGCCGCCGCCTGGCCGGCCAGAAGTACCGCGTGCTGATGCAGTTCGGCGACCAGCTGGGCGATTTCGTCGAAGTCACCGCCAACACCAACGATGGCCGCGACGCACTGCTGCAGCAGTACCACGACTGGTTCGGCGAGCGCTGGTGGATGCTGCCCAACCCGACCTACGGCGGCTTCGAGCCGGCGCAGTTCAACAACGATTACAGCCAGTCGCGCCAGGCCCGCCACGATGCCAAGCGCGCTGCGCTGGACTACGCGCCGTGAGCCGGGCACCGCTGCCGCTGCGCGATGATGAACGCCTGATCGTCGCGCTGGACGTGCCGGGACGCGATGAGGCGCTGGCGTGGGTGGACCGGCTGGGCGACAGCGTGTCGTTCTACAAGATCGGCATGGAACTGCTGGCGTCCGGCGAATACTTCCAGGTGCTTGATGCGCTCGCCACGCGCGACAAGCGCGTCTTCGTCGACCTGAAGTTCTTCGATATCCCCGCCACCGCCGCCGCGGTGATCAAGCGGCTGTCGCAGTGGCCGGTGAGCTACGCCACCATCCACGGCTGGCACCCGGCGATGATGGAGGCCTGCGCCGCCGCCAACGGCAGCGACATGCGCCTGCTGGCGGTGACCGTGCTGACCTCGATGGGCCAGGACGATCTGCGTGGCATGGGCATCGACCGGGCGCCGGTGGACGTGGTGGTCGAGCGCGCGCTGGCCGCCCGGGCGGCCGGCATCGACGGCGTCATCGCCTCTGGCCAGGAAGCCGCACCGATCCGCGCGGCTACCGGGCCGGGTTTCTCCATTGTCTGCCCCGGCATCCGCCCGGGTGGCCCGGTGGGCGATGACCAGAAGCGCACTGTAGGCGTTGCCCAGGCGTTCGCCGATGGCGCCGATGCCATCGTGGTGGGCCGGCCGATCCGCCAGGCGACCGACCCGCGCGCCGCCGCGCTGGCGATCCAGGCCGAAATCGCCTCGGTCCTGCGCTGATCCCCGCACAGTGCCGGCGCTCCGTGTGCCGGCACCGACGCGTTCTTTGGTGCCGGAACCGCGTCTCGTTGTCGTGTTGCGCACGGTTGCAGAAGTGAATCCATCAATCGCTGCCGGGTCGCTGGCCACAGCGAAGTGAGAAGCGTCGCCCAGTCTGTCTCCCGCCTTTGCCGTCGAATCGATCCCGGCACGTGCCCTCCCGGCCGTGTCGTCCGCTTCTTCATCACTGCAAAGGAGTTGCAGCATGCACATGCGTTACCGCGCGGCCGTGGCCGCTCTCGTCGTCATGGCCACGGTGTCCGCCCCGGCGCTGGCCACCCCGCCGCTGGACGGACACAGCCCCAGGATCATCGGCGGCATCGATGCCGAGCCCGGGCAGTACCCCTTCATGGTCAGCCTGCAGCAGCTTGCCCGGGGCGAGTCCGACCACGCGCGTCACTGGTGTGGCGCCACCCTGATCTCGCCGTCCTGGGTGCTGACCGCCGCGCACTGCGTGGAAGATGCGCTGCCGCGTGACTACGCGGTGCTGGCCGGCAAGACCACGCTGGATACCACCGGGCGCCGGCGGGTGTCCAACATCAAGGCCATCCACGTTCACCCGGCCTACGACAGCAGAGCCCTGGTCAACGACATCGCGCTGATCCAGCTGCGCCGCCCGATCGCCAAGGGCCAGTTCGCGGTGCCGCTGCTCGGCGGTGACACCGGCTACCTGCGCCGTGGTCGCCGCTTTACCGTGATCGGCTGGGGCGACACCGGCCTGGAAGGACCGGCGGGCGCGCCGACCGTCCTGCAGACCGTGCAGACGCCTTATGTCCCGTTCCGTGAGTGCCGCAACGCCTATCCCAACCTGCAGGCGGGCAAGGTGCTCTGCGCTGGCGAAGAAGGCATCGACAGCTGTCAGGGCGACTCGGGCGGTCCGCTGCTGGTGCAGCGCGAGGGCCGGTGGACGGTTCTCGGGACCGTCAGTTGGGGCGTGGGTTGCGCGCAGGCCGGCTATCCAGGCGTATATGCACGGCTGTCGGACGGGCACATGGCCGACTTCATCCGGGCGACCTGGACCCACGACTAGACCCTGTCGGGCACGGGCACCGCGCCGGTCCCGGCCGGTGTCCGTTCGTTTTCCTTGTTTTTCAATGACCTGCGGCCTCCTATGGTGGCGCCGCAAGGGCCCGGCTTGCCGCTGCAGGGCCGCAGGCCGCAAGATGCGGACCGGTCCGGGGAGTCCGAATTCATGTCCATGCCGTTGATGCCAGGGCGTTGTCGAGAGTGGGTACTGGCGCTGTCGTTCTGCGGCCTGGTGCTGCTCAGTGCGTGCAAGCGCGATCAGATCGATCCGGATGCGCCAGCCGCCGAACCGGTGGCGGCCCTGCGCCAGCTTGCCTGCCTCGTCGCCGACAATGACCTGGTCGGCTACGCGCAGGCGTCGGTGCCGCCGGCCCAGTACGACCGCCTGCAGGCGGCCTGGGCCCAGGGACGCAGCCGCTGGCCGCTGACCGAACTGCCGCTGGATGGTCAGTTCCTGCCGATGATGGCCGCGCTGTCACGGCCGGACGCGCCGCAGCGCCTGCAGCGCGCCTTCGACGCGCAGATTGCCGGCCAGGCCACGGGGGTGCGCCAGGCGGCGCATTCGATGGGACTGTTCGGTGTGCAGTACCTGCGCAACCAGAGCGACTACAGCGAAACCGAGCGCGCCCACTACACCCAGGTGGTCGACGCGCTCAGCCGCTGGGCGGCCGCCGCCCCGCTGACCGACAAACAGCGCGCCCGCACCACCATCACCCTGCTGACGGCCACGGCGCGGACCGCCGCGCTGTCGACCGAGGAACAACTGCAGGCCGCGGGCATGGAAGGTTCGCTGCGCCGGCTGGGACCGTTCGCCAAGGCCTTCAAAACCGCGCTGGCCAGTTACGGCCTGTCGCTGGACACGGCGCTGACCGAACTGCGCGGCGAACTGGTGTCCCAGCAGGGCGATACCGCCGTGGTGCGGATCCAGTACCCGCTGGCGGGCGAACAGATCGACGCACAGGTGCGCATGACCCGTCGCGAGGGCCACTGGTACGTGACGCGGACGCTCGAAGACATCGACGCGCTGCTGCGGGCCGCCGAGGCCGCACAAGCTGAACATGACGCCGCCAAGGCGGCTGAAGCAGAGGCGGCCGCTGCGGTCAAGGACGATGCTTCCGCACCGGCTAAGCCATAATGAAGCCGATGCCGAACCAGAATCCCCTGCCTTTCCCCGGCGAAGAGCCGCCCAAGACGCCGGACGCACCGTCCGCGTCGCCCGACACCGCGCCCGTTGCCGGCATTCCGGCCGAGCCCGGTGAGGCGCCGGCTGCGGCCGACCCGGCGGCAACCGCGCCGTCCGCCATCGTGCCCGGAACCCGTGCCCCGGTGGGCCGCCGCCCGTGGTGGGCGCGCCTGCTGGGCCGGCTGGTCGAGCCGTGGCTGTCGCTGAAGATCGAACCGGAACATCCCGGCCAGTACAACGACGGCCGCCCGGTGGTCTATGTGCTGGAAGACTACGGGCTGTCCAACGCGCTGATCCTGGACAAGGCCTGCCGTGAAGCCGGCCTGCCCTCGCCGCTGGTGCCCATCGCCGGCGACCCGACCGGGCGCCGGCGTGCCTACCTGGCGCTGTCCCGCCGCAGCAGCAGCAACTCGCTGATTCCCGAGCAGCGCGGCGCCAAGACCCATTCGGATTCGCTGGCCAAGGTGCTGCAGGCCCATCGCGCACGCGATGAGCTGGACGTGCACCTGGTGCCGGTGTCGATCTTCGTCGGACGTGCGCCGGACAAGCAGAGCGGCTGGTTCGCCGTGCTGTTCTCGGAAAACTGGGCACTGGTGGGCCGGTTCCGTCGCCTGCTGGCCGTGCTGCTCAACGGCCGCAGCACCATCGTGCGCTTCGCGCCGCCGATTTCCCTGCGCACCACCGTGGACGAGGGGCTGGACCCCGAGCGCACCGTGCGCAAGCTGCAGCGGGTGCTGCGCACGCACTTCCGCCGTATCCGTGAATCGGTGATCGGTCCGGATCTGTCCACCCGCCGCCTGCTGGTGGACAAGGTGCTCGATGCCGACACCGTGCGCGAGGCGATCGCCTCGCAGGCCAAGCGCGACAACTCCAAGCCGGCCGATGCCTGGAAGAAGGCGCATGCCTACGCCTGGGAAATCGCCGCGGACTATTCCAGCCCGGTGGTGCGCTCGGCGAGCTTCATGCTCAGCCACGTCTGGAACCGCATCTATGCCGGCGTGCTGGTCCATCACCTGGACAAGTTCAAGGCGGCCGCGCCCGGGCACGAAGTGGTCTACGTGCCCAGCCACCGCAGCCACATGGACTACCTGCTGCTGTCCTACCTGCTGTACGACCGTGGCATTGTGCCGCCGCACATCGTGGCCGGCATCAACCTGAACCTGCCGGTGGTTGGCACGCTGCTGCGCAAGGGAGGCGCGTTCTTCATCCGCCGCTCCATCCGCGGCAACGCGCTGTACTCGGCGGTGCTCAGCGAGTACGTGGCGCAGCTGGTGGCGGGTGGCTACTCGATCGAGTACTTCGTCGAGGGTGGCCGCTCGCGAACCGGTCGCCTGCTGCAGCCCAAGGGCGGCATGATCTCGATGACGCTGCGCGCGTTCCTGCGCCAGCCGCGCAAGCCGGTGCTGTTCCAGCCGGTCTACATCGGCTACGAAAAGCTGATGGAAGGCGGCAGCTACCTGGATGAGCTGTCCGGGCGGCCCAAGGAAAAGGAATCGATCTGGCAGCTGCTGTGGTCCATTCCCAAGGTGCTCAAGCAGAACTACGGCCAGGTCGTGGTGAACTTCGGCGAGCCGATCGCGCTCAACGACGTGCTGGCCCAGCAGGCGCCGGAGTGGAATGGGCAGCCGGTCGGCGAAGACGAGAAGCCGTCGTGGCTGTCGGGCACGGTCGACCACCTGGCCGAACGCATCCAGGTGCATATCAACGGCGCCGCCGACGTCAATCCGATCAACCTGCTGGCGCTGGCGCTGCTGTCCACGCCCAAGCATGCGATGGGCGAGGCCGACCTGATCGCGCAGATCGAGCTGTGCAAAACCCTGCTGGTGGAGATGCCGTACTCCGATCGCGTGACGGTGACCCCGCACTCGCCGGAGCGGATCATCGCCCATGCCGAGGAAATCAACGTCCTGACCCGCATCAAGCACCCGCTCGGTGATGTGCTCAGCGTCAGCGGTGATACGGCAGTGCTGCTCAGCTACTTCCGCAACAACGTGCTGCACCTGTTCACGGCCTCGTCGTGGGTGGCGTGCTGCTTCCAGAACAACCGTCGCATGAGCCGTACCGGCCTGGTGCAGCTGGGCCGCACGGTGTACCCGTTCCTGCAGGCCGAGCTGTTCCTGCCGTGGAGCGAGGACGAGTTCGCCCAGCGCATCGAGCAGACCATCAACGTGTTCGTGCGCGAGGGCCTGCTGCAGAACGTCAATGACGACGACGGCGGCATCCTGGCGCGCAACACCGGACAGACCGACGAAGTCTTCCGTCTGCGTGCCATCGGCCACTCGCTGCAGCAGGCGTTCGAGCGCTATTACATCGCCATCTCGGTGCTGGTGAAGAATGGCCCGGGCACGCTCGGCGCGGCCGAGCTGGAAAGCCTGTGCCAGCAGGCCGCGCAGCGCCTGAGCCTGCTGTATGCGCCGGCCGCGCCGGAGTTCTTCGACCGCACGCTGTTCCGCGGCTTCATCCAGAAGCTGCGCGAGCTGCGGCTGGTATGGCCGGACGAGAACAGCAAGCTGCTGTTCGACGACCGCCTGGATGCCTGGGCCAAAGACGCCAAGTTCATCCTCGGCCGCGAGCTGCGCCACACCATCGAGCGGGTCAGCCCGGAGGCGGCCAAGCCGGATGAGCCGGTGGCACAGGACTGAGGCAGCCGGCAGGAAGGGCAGCCGACCAACGGTCGGCTCGCCGGGTGCCGGTGTTATGCCGGTTCGTCGGGAATCAGCATGTTTTCCAGTCTGGCGATGCAGTCCTTGAGCTGCAGCTTGCGCCGCTTCAGGCGCTTGGCGTCCAGCTCGTCTTCGCCATTGGCGGCCATGTGCAGGATCTGTTCGTCGAGCGCACGGTGCTCCTGCCGGAGCATGGCAAGACGGGTACTGATCTCGGTGGGCGTCAGGGTATCCACGGCCATTGAGCATACACATCCATGATGATGCCCGGGAGTGAACGCAGTCACCTCCCGGTGGCGATGGGGGCGGCGGCGAGCCGGTAGAATGACCGTCATGAGCGCCGTCCTGCCCTTGCCCGATCCCGTCCTGCGCGCCCGCGATCCGCGTGCGGCCGAGGCGGACCAGGACAGGCTGGCGCGGCGGCTGCGCCGCCAGGTCGGCCAGGCCATCGGCGACTTCGGCATGATCGAGGCCGGCGACCGGGTGATGGTCTGCCTGTCCGGCGGGAAGGACAGCTACACCCTGCTGGACCTGCTGCTGCAGCTGCAGAAAAAGGCGCCGGTGGATTTCGAGCTGGTGGCCGTCAACCTGGACCAGAAGCAGCCCGGTTTTCCCACCGACGTGCTGCCCGGCTACCTGCGCTCGATCGGCGTGCCGTTCCAGATCATCGAGCAGGACACCTACTCGGTGGTGACCCGGGTCATCCCGGAAGGGCGCACGATGTGCTCGCTGTGTTCGCGGCTGCGGCGCGGTGCCCTGTACCGCCATGCGGCCGAGCATGGCTTCACCAAGATTGCCCTGGGCCACCATCGCGACGACAGCGTGGCCACGTTTTTCCTGAACCTGTTCCACCACGCCAAGCTGTCGGCGATGCCGCCCAAACTGCGCAGCGACGATGGCGCGCATGTGGTGATCCGTCCGCTGGCCTACGTCAGCGAACAGGACATTGCCCGCTACGCGCAGGCACGCGCGTTCCCGATCATCCCGTGCACGCTGTGCGGCAGCCAGGACACCCTGCAACGCCGCCAGGTCGCGCAGATGCTGCAGGGCTGGGAGCAGGCGCACCCGGGCCGGATCGACCAGATCGCGCGCGCGCTGGGCAACATCCATCCGTCGCAGCTGGCTGATCCGGCCCTGTTCGATTTCCTGTCGCTGGGGCGCACGCAGGACGCCCCGCGGGCCGCCCCGGGCGGGTGGCCCACCCCCGATGACGCCGGCGAGGTACCGCCGCCGGCCTAGCCGGTGCACCGCGCCTTGCGTTCCTTCCACGCTCTCATTCCGGACTTCCATGTTCTTTCGCAACCTGACGCTGTTCCGCTTCCCGACCACCACCGATTTCTCCGAGGTCGACACCCTGCTGCCGCAGGCCCTGCTCAAGCCGGTGGGTCCGCTTGAAATGACCTCGCGCGGTTTCATCTCGCCATTCGGCCGCGAAGAAAAGGCCGTGTTCTCCCATCGCATCGGCGATGCCCTGTGGCTGACCGTGGGCGGTGAAGACAAGATCCTGCCTGGCGCGGTGGTCAACGATCTGCTGGCGCGCAAGCTCGAGGAAATCGAGGAGAAGGAAGGCCGCAAGCCCGGTGGCCGCGAGCGCAAGCGCATGAAGGACGACCTGCTGCATGAACTGATGCCGCGCGCCTTCATCAAGAGCTCGCGTACCGATGCGCTGATCGACCTGGCGCACGGCTATGTGGCCGTGGACAGTTCCAGCCGCAAGACCGGCGAGAACGTGATGTCCGACATCCGCGGCCTGCTCGGCAGCTTCCCGGCGATGCCGCTGAACGCCGAAGTGGCGCCACGCTCGATCCTGACCGGCTGGATCGCCGGCGAGGCGCTGCCGACCGGCCTGAGCCTGGGCGAAGAATGCGAGATGAAGGACCCGGCCGAGGGCGGCGCCGTGGTCAAGTGCCAGCACCAGGAACTGCGCTGCGACGAGATCGACAAGCACCTGGACGCCGGCAAGCAGGTCACCAAGCTGGCCCTGGTGTTCGAGGACAATCTGTCCTTCGTGCTGGGCGATGACCTGATCGTGCGCAAGCTGAAGTTCCTGGACGGTGCGCTGGACCAGCTCGAGCACGCCGACGACGACGGCCGCCGTGCCGAACTGGACGCACGGTTTGCCCTGCAGAGCGGCGAAGTCCGTCGCCTGTTCCTGCTGCTGGAAGAGGCGTTCAAGCTCAGCAAGGCGGATTGACGCCAGGTGCGGACCGGAGCGGGGCAGCGTCCCCGCTCCGCCCCCGCTACCCCGCAGTCATCTGCGGCGCGCGGGCAGCGCTATGCTGTTGCCATGTCCGGACTCCTCCGCCGCCTGATCTCGCCGGCTGCCCCCATCCTGCAGCGCGACACGGTACGACTGCGCCTGGAAGATGCGGAGATCGATGTACTGCGCGTGCGCGATCCGCGGGCGCGTCGCATCAAACTCAGCGTGGACGAGCGCGGCGTACGCCTGACCCTGCCGCCGCGCGCCAGCCTGGTGATGGGCGAGCGCTTCCTGGAGCAGCACCGCGACTGGCTGTCCACGCAGCTGCGCAGCTACCAGGCGCACAACCTGCCGCCCCCGCTGGTGATCGGTGAGCCCGGCCAGCTGCCTCTGCGTGGCGAACTGGTCGCGCTGCGCTGGGCGAGCGGCCGCTTCGCCCATCTCGAGCGCGACGCGGCGGGCCTGGTGATGCATTGGCCCGCGCGCGGCAACGAGGCCACCCTGCGACGCAGCCTGCGCGAGTTCTACGAAGCCCAGACCCGTGCCGACGTGGGCCAGTGGCTGCCCCGATACCTGCCCGGTCTGCCGCGCGCGCCGGCACGGTTGCGGCTCAAGGTGATGTCGTCGCAATGGGGTTCGCTGGCACCGGACGGCAGCATGGCGCTGGACCTGGCGCTGGTACTGGGGCGTCCCTCGGCGTTCGAATACGTGCTGGTCCACGAGCTGTGCCACCTGATCCAGCCCAACCATTCACCGGCGTTCTGGGCAGAGGTGGAAAAGCGGTTCCCGGCCTGGCAGGACGAGCGCGACTACTTCCAGCGCGAAGGCCGCCGGCTCAAGGCAATGCTCCGTCAATTGCTGTAATGCCGGCCGTTCACGCGCGGGCGCGCAACGCCGCCGCCTGCGCCCAGCGTTCGGCCACGCGCGGTGCGGTGATGCACACGGCCTGGTCGGTCACTGTGGTTACCGCGCGCTCAAGCAGCTGGATGTCGGCTTCGTGCTGGCGTGCGACGTGCGGGTCCTCGAAGAAGATCGCCCGCTGGCAGTGGCCTTCCAGCACGCGGTCGGCAATCTGCGCGTCGCCGCCCATCGGGCCGCTCTGGTAGCGCTCCACCCACGCCTGGTCCTGCGGCCAGCCCCGGCTCCAGGCCAGCGCGTTGAGGCGCTGGCCGGTGGTGCCGGTGCCGATCCGGGTACGGAACCGCGACAGCACCTCGAAATGCTCAGCGGCGAAGGCCAGCATGGCCGGTTTCATCGCGTCGTGCGCGATCAGCGCCAGGGTCTGGTGTTCGAAGGCGTGCAGATCATCGGCGCCCCGGTCCGCGGCGAGCCCGGCATGCACGCGCTCGATCTCGATCCAGTCACGTGCGGTGGCCACGGTGGAGATGAAAGGCTTGCCGTGGATCACACACTGGCGTTTGAGCGCGGTGGCTTCGGGAAAGATCGAGGAGGGATCGACCGGGTCCATCAGGTAGATCGCCCCGTCCAGCGTGCGTTCCGGTGTCCCCATCCCGACCACTTCGGCCACCAGTTTCATCAGACCGCCCTCGCGCCCGTTCGGATAACGCCGCAGCGGCGCGAAATCCTGCAGGAATCCCAGTCGCTGGATCGCATCGTAGGTACGCCCGACCGCATGCAGTTCCACCCCCAGTTCGCGCAGGCCGCGGTCGCTGGCGCGCAGCCAGCGGAACAGCGCGGCGTGCTTGTCGTGATGGTGCAGGCGGTTGGCGGCCAGGCCGATGCGCATGGTGGGCATCCAGCAGAAGGAGGAGGCCGCAGTGTAATGCGATCGCATGTCAGGGGTGCGCCCGGTTGAATGCGACGGCGCCGCAGCGCATCACGTGCGTGGCGTCACGCACACAGGGGTTTGCAACAAGTTTCATTGCTGCAGCGGGTGCAATCGCTAGGGTGAGTCGGGTGCAGCGCAGCGCCTGTCGTCAATGACGTCGACAGGCCGCGCGGGGCGATGTTCCGGTGGCGGTGAGGGTGGGCGCACCTTGCAGGACGGCCCGCCATTCGACGCTGCCCGGGCCGCATTGCCGTTGGCGACCATGATGCAGGGGGGCAGAACCAATGATCACCACGGAACAACGGCCTGGACAGGCGGCGTCCGCGCCGGGGGACGGTCAGCGGGCGCTGCGCGGGCAGGTGGCCTGGCTGCCGCTGCCCGGCGGGCTGGTGGCCGGTGCACAGGTGACGGTGGACCCGATCGCCGCGTCCGGCTCCCTGCTGCGCTGGGCCATTCCGCTGCTGCTGATGGTGCTGGTCCTGCTGTTGATGCACGCCTATGGCTACTGGCGGCTGCACCGCGAGGCCGGCGAGCGCCACCGCGCCGAGCGGCGCCTGCAGGAAGTGTGCGCCACGCTGCCGGCGGTGGTGTACCAGGCCCATCGCGGGCGCGACGGTGTGCTGTCGTTTCCCTACATCACCGGGGACATGTACTCGCTGTTCGGGCTGTCGGCCGAGGTGGCGATGGCCGACGAGTCGCGCCTGTTCGCCACGGTCCACCCGGACGACCAGGCGCATCTGCGGCGCAGCGTGGAGGTGTCTGCCACGCATCTGACGGTGATCGATGTCGAATTCCGGGCCTGCGGGCCGCAGGGCTGGCGCTGGGTGCGGTCGCGCGGCCAGCCGATGGCCGCCGCCGACGACAGCGTCAAATGGAGCGGTTACTGGATCGATGTCACCGCCTCGCACGAGCAGGCCACCGCGCTGGCCGCCGCGCGCCGCGACGCCGAGGCCGCCGCCGCGGCCAAAGCGAACTTCCTGGCCACCATGAGCCACGAGATACGCACCCCGATGAGCGGCATGCTGGGCATGCTCGAGGTGCTTGAAGACACCGGATTGGACGAGGAACAATGCGCGCTGCTGGCCACCGTGCACGACGCCGCCAGCCTGCTGCGGCAGATCCTCGACGACGTGCTGGACTACTCGCGCATCGACGCCGGTGCCCTGCCACTGGAAGCCACGCCGATCACGCTGCCCGGCATCATCGGCAATGTGCAGCGCCTGCTGTCGCCGATGGCGGCCAACAAGGGGCTGTGGCTGCGCTCCCGGATCGACCCGCGGGTGGCGGCCGGCCATTGCGGCGACGGCGTGCGCCTGCGCCAGATCCTGTTCAACCTGCTGAGCAATGCGCTGAAGTTCACCGCGCACGGGGGAGTGCGGATCGAACTGGACGTGCGCGCGGATGAGGGGGACCGGCAGCGCCTGTGCCTGGCGGTGATCGATACGGGCATCGGCGTATCGGCCGACCAGCAGGCGGTGCTGTTCAGTCCGTTCACCCAGGCCGAGGCCTCGATCGGGCGCCGCTATGGCGGCAGCGGGCTGGGACTGAGCATCTGCCGTGGGCTGGCCGGGCTGATGGACGGCGATCTGCGCATGCACAGCTCACCCGGGCAGGGCACGCGGATGGAACTGGAACTCACGCTGCCGATCGCGATCGCTCCAGGCGCTGTATCCGCCCGCGACGCCGACGCGGCGCAGCCGGTGTTCGCGCCCGGCCTGCAGGTGCTGGTGGCCGAGGACGATCCCATCCACCAGGCGCTGATGGCCTGGCGGCTGCGTCAGCTGGGCCTGGGCCACACGATGGCCGCGCAGGGCGAAGAAGCGCTGCGCCTGATGCAGGGCCGCGCATTCGACCTGGTGATCACCGATTGCCAGATGCCGGTGATGGACGGATATGCGCTGGCCAGTGCGATCCGGCGCACCGAGCGTGCGTCCGGCGCGGTGCCGGTGCCGATCGTGGGCCTCACCGCCAGCGTACAGGCGCAGACGCAGCAGCGGTGCCAGCAGGCCGGCATGGACCGGATGCTGACCAAGCCGATCACCCTGGAGGCCCTGCGCGAACACCTGGCGGCGTTGCTGACGACGACCGGGGACATGGCCGCCGCGGTCGACCCGGTGCCGTGCGTGCAGGCGCTGGGACGGCAACTGGGGTCGGTCGCTACCGCGCGTGAGGTGCTGACGCTGATGCAGACCACCACCCAGGCCGACCTGTCCGGGTTGATCCGGGCCACGGCCGGCGGCGACGCCCAGGCCGTCAACGCGTGCCTGCATCGCATGGCAGGGGGGCTGGGTGTGGTCGGCGCCCGCCGGCTGGGCAAGCAGGCGCGCGGGCTGATGCGGGCGCTGGAAGAGGCTCCGCTGGTGGACAGCCGCGCCGGGCTGGACCGGTTCAGCGCCGGGGTGGAGCGCTACCTGGCCGGGCTGCGGGGGGTGGAGTTTTCGTAATAGTTGCATGGTGTCGGATTCGGCCCTGACCGACAGTGGCGCGGTGATCCCCCGCCCTGGAGTACCTGCCATGACCCCGATCCCTTCCGCTGCCATCCCGGTGCCGCGCGCAGTGGGCGACCGCACCACCCGCCTGCGCACCCTGGCGGGCGTGCTGCGGCAGGCGCCCGCGTCCGACGCGGAGCTGCTGCTGGCCGGATTGGCCCGCATGCTGGAGGCGCACATGGGGGGCAGCCACGACGACGCTGTCAGCAATGCGCGTATCCGCGCCCAGCTGGACAACATCCAGCTGCTGATGGCGCTGGAGATCGAACGCGCGGGCATCGACCCGCAGGCCGCCCGCGCCGCCTGATCCCACGACGCATCAGGCGGTAACGAGCTGGACGATGCTGGCGGCTGCGTCGCGGCCCTCGGCCACGGCGGTCACCACCAGATCGGCACCGCGCACCGCATCGCCACCGGCGAACAGGCGCGGGTGGGCGGTCTGGAACGGCAACCGGCCGGCACCACCGGCCACGATGCGGCCGTTCTGGCCCGCTTCCACCCCGTGCGCGGCCAGCCAGGCCGGCGTGCTGGGCGAGAAGCCGAAGGCGATGATCACCACGTCCGCTTCCAGCAGGGATTCGCTGCCGTCGATCGGCACCGCGTTGCGGCGGCCCTGCGCGTCGGGCTCGCCGAGCTGGGTTTCCACCACCATCACCCCGATCACCTCGTCGTCGGCACCGGCTTCGATCGACAACGGCTGGCGGTTGAACAGGAAGCGCACGCCTTCCTCGCGCGCGTTGGCGACTTCGCGCGCCGAGCCGGGCATGTTGGCCTCGTCGCGACGGTAGGCACAGGTCACCTTGGCCGCGCCCAGGCGCACCGCGCTGCGGACGCAGTCCATGCCGGTGTCGCCACCGCCGAGCACCACCACCCGCTTGCCCTCCAGGTCCGGCAGGGCGATCTGGTCCTCCCAGCCGGCAATGGGCCGGCCATGCGCGTCGCTGCCACCGACAATGCGGCTGTTCTGTACCAGGAACGGCAGCGCCGGCAGCACGCCCTTGAGGTCCTGCCCGAGCAGGCCACCATCGGTGTAGCGGTAGGCACCGGTGCCGATGAACACCGCGTCATACTCAGCCAGCAGCTGGTCCACACTGATGTCGCGGCCGATCTCCACGCCCAGCCGGAACTGCACGCCCATGCCTTCCAGTACGTTGCGGCGGCGGCTGATCACCGCCTTGTCCAGCTTGAAACTGGGGATGCCGAACTGCAGCAGCCCGCCGATCTGTTCATAGCGGTCGTACACCACGGCCTGCACGCCGGCATGGGCCAGCTTGTCGGCACAGGCCAGGCCGGCCGGGCCGGCACCGATCACCGCCACGCGCCTGCCGGTGGCCTCCACCGCGCTCAGGTCCGGGCGCCAGCCGGTGGCCAGGGCCGTGTCGACGATGTACTTCTCCACCGCGCCGATGGTCACCGCGCCGAACTCCTCCAGCGTGCAGCTGCCTTCGCACAGGCGGTCCTGCGGACACACCCGGCCGCACACTTCCGGCAGCGGGTTGGTGGAATGGCACAGCGTGGCCGCTTCATGGATGCGGTTTTCCTGCACCAGCTGCAGCCACTGCGGGATGGCGTTGTGGACCGGACACTTCCAGCTGCAGTACGGGTTGCCGCAGTCCAGGCAGCGGCCGGCCTGGAACTGGGCGTCCTCTTTGCCAAATTTGCCGTACAGCTCACCCCAGTCGCCGGAGGTGCGCAGTTCCACCGGAATGCGCTGCGGCATGGTCCGGGGCAGGTCGAGGAACTGGAAGGCGTGCTTGCGGCTCATGGCGTGCTCGGATGTTTGGTCGAGATTGCCGGGCAGAGCCCGGCACTACGGGGCACCACGCGACGCATCACGCGGCGCGGCGCAGCGAGTCGGTCAGCGATTCGATGCTGGCCGCCTTGGGTTTGACCAGCCAGAACTTGCCGACGTAATCGCGGAATTCGTCGAGGATCTGCTGCGCCCAGATGCTGCCGGTAAGCTCGCGGTGGCGGCTGATCAGCGTATGCAGGTGCTGGCGATGGTTCTCGAAGCCTTCGGCGGAGATGCGGTGGATGTCGATCAGCTCGTGGTTGTAGCGGTCCACGAAGTCGCGGTCGATATCCAGCACGTAGGCCAGGCCGCCGGTGAAACCGGCACCGAAGTTGAGCCCGACCTTGCCCAGCACCAGCACGATGCCGTCGGTCATGTACTCGCAGCAGTGGTCGCCGGCGCCTTCGATCACCGCCAGCGCACCGGAATTGCGCACGCCGAAGCGTTCGCCGGCGCGACCGGCCGCGAACAGTTCGCCGCCGGTGGCGCCGTACAGGCAGGTGTTGCCGATGATGGCGGTGTTGCGTGCCTCGAAGCGTGCGCCACGCGGCGGGCGCACCACCAGCCGGCCGCCGGCCATGCCCTTGCCGACGTAATCGTTGGCTTCGCCTTCCACTTCCAGCTGCAGGCCGCCCACGTTGAACGCGCCGAAGCTCTGCCCGGCGGTGCCGCGGAAGCGCAGCGTCAGCGGCGCATCGCTCATGCCCTGGTTGCCGTGCGCGCGGGCGATCGCGCCCGACAGGCGGGTGCCGATCGAACGGTCCGTGTTGTGGATCAGGAAGCGGTGCTCGCCACCGAGCTTGCCGGCGATCGCAGGCGCCAGCAGCCCATCCATCTGCGTGGCCAGGCTGTCCGGTGACTCGTACAGGCGCTGGGCGGCACAATGGCTGCCGGCGTACTGCGCCGGGTTGAGCAGGCGCGACAGGTCGACCTTGACGCCCGGGCGCGGCGCGACCGCCAGTTGCTGCAGCAGGTCGGTGCGGCCCACGATCTCATCCAGCGAGCGCACGCCCAGGTAGGACAGCCAGCCGCGCACTTCCTCGGCCAGCAGCCGGAAGAAGTTCTCCACGCGCTCGGGCAGGCCGGTGAAGTACTGCGCGCGCAGGCGTTCGTCCTGGGTCGCCACGCCGGTGGCGCAGTTGTTGAGGTGGCAGATGCGCAGGTATTTGCAGCCCAGCACGATCATCGGCGCGGTGCCGAAGCCGAAGCTGTCCGCGCCAAGCAAGGCGGCCTTGATCACGTCCAGGCCCGTCTTCAGCCCACCGTCGGTCTGCAGCAGAGTGCGCCCGCGCAGGTCGTTGGCGACCAGCGCCTGGTGCGATTCGGCCACGCCCAGTTCCCACGGCACACCGGCGTAGCGGATCGAGCTGACCGGGCTGGCCCCCGTGCCGCCGTCATGGCCGGACACGGTGATCAGGTCGGCGCCGGCCTTGACCACGCCGGCGGCGATCGTGCCGACGCCGGCATGGCTGACCAGCTTCACCGAGACCAGCGCCTGCGGGTTGACCTGCTTGAGGTCGTAGATCAGCTGGGCCAGGTCTTCGATGGAGTAGATGTCGTGGTGCGGCGGCGGCGAGATCAGCCCGATGCCCGGCCTGGCGTAACGCAGCCGCGCGATCAGCTCGTTGACCTTGTGACCGGGCAGCTGGCCGCCTTCGCCGGGCTTGGCGCCCTGGGCGACCTTGATCTGCAGCACTTCGGCATTGACCAGGTATTCGGCGGTGACGCCGAAGCGGCCCGACGCGACCTGCTTGATCTTGCTGCGCTTGTCGGTGCCGTAGCGCACCGGGTCTTCGCCGCCTTCGCCGGAATTGCTGCGGCCGCCGAGCCGGTTCATGGCGATCGCCAATGCCTCATGCGCCTCCGGCGACAGCGCGCCCAGGCTGATGGCGGCGGTATCGAAGCGGCGGAACAGGTCTTCGGCCGGAGCCACTTCCTCCAGCGGCGTCGGGGTGGGCGCGGCCTTGAGCTGCAGCAGGTCGCGCAGCGCGGAGACCGGGCGGCCGTGCACGGCCTCGCAGTAGCGTTGCCAGTCGGCGGCGTCGCCGCTGCGCGCCGCGCGCTGCAGGGTCATGACCACGTCGGGGTTGTACATGTGGTACTCGCCGCCGTGCACGTACTTGAGCACGCCGCCCACGTCCGGGCGCAGCAGGTCGTTCCACGCGCGCACGGTGAGTTCGCGCGCTTCCTGGTCCAGGCGGTCGAAGCCGACGCCGGCCACGCGCGAAGCGGTATCCGGGAAGCACAGGTCAACCACGTCGTCGTCGAGGCCGACGATCTCGAACAACTGCGCGCCGCGGTAGCTGGCCACCGTACAGATGCCCATCTTCGAGATGATCTTGGACAGGCCCTTGTAGATGCCCTTGCGGTAGCGGCGGCCGATCTGCGACTGCTCGCCGCCCTTGCTGAGCTGCAGGATGCCACGCCGGCCCAGATCGAACAGGGTCTGGTAGGCCAGGTACGGGTACACCGCGGTGGCGCCGAACCCGAGCAGGCAGGCCATGTGGTGCGCATCGCGTGCGGTGCCGGTTTCCAGGATCAGGTTGACGTCGCAGCGCAGCCCGGCATTGGACAGGTGGTGGTGCACCGCACTCGTCGCCAGCAGGGCATGCACCATCGGCCGGTCGGCCACCGGGTAGCGGTCGCTCAGCAGCAGCATCACGATGCCATCGCGCGCGGCGGCTTCGGCCTCGGCGCAGATGCGCTCGATGCCGGCCTTCAGGCCTTCGTCCAGGCTGTAGGAGAGATCGATCAGGCGGTTCTTCTCGACGTACTGCTCCATCTTCATCAGCTGGCGCAGCTTGCGCTGGCTGAGCACCGGCGAGTTGAGGATGACGTGGTTCACCGTCTCCGCGCCGGCATGGAAGATGTTGGTCTCCTTGCCGAGCTGGGTGGACAGCGACATGACGCAGTCTTCGCGCAGCGGGTCGATCGGCGGGTTGGTGACCTGCGCGAACGCCTGGCGGAAATAGTCGTAGAGCGGACGGCTGTGCTGGCTGAGCACCGCCATCGGGGTGTCATCGCCCATCGAGCCGGTGGCTTCCTGCTCGGTTTCGGCCAGTGGCCGCAGGATCTGCTCGACCTCTTCGGTGCTGAGCTGGAACAGTTTGTGGTAGCTGCGCAGCGTGCGCTCGTCGAACGGCTCCTCGACCAGCGACGGATCGATCAACTCGGTCTGCAGGTAGGTCACGCCCTGCTGCAGCCACTGCTTGTACGGCGCGCGGCCACGGTTGATGCGGTCGATGGCGTCCGAATCGAGCAGGTCGCCGCGCTTGAGGTCGATGGCCATCATCTCGCCCGGGCCAAGCTTGCCCTTGCGCACCACGCGTTCGGCCGGCACTTCCCACACGCCCGCTTCGGACGCCACCAGGAAGTGGCGGTCGGAGGTGAGCATCCAGCGGGCCGGACGCAGGCCGTTGCGGTCCAGCGTGCACGCCGCATAGCGGCCGTCGCAGGCCACGATGCCGGCCGGGCCGTCCCACGGCTCGCTGTTGAGGCCATAGAACTCGTAGAACGCGGCCAGGTCGGGGTCCTTGAACTCCAGCGACTGGGTCGCCGGCGGCACCAGGATGCGCAGCGCCTGGATCAGTTCCATGCCGGCGCTGACCATCAGCTCCAGCATGTTGTCCAGGCTCTGCGAGTCCGACCCATGCATGGAGATCACCGGGTCGAACTGGCCGATGTCGAAGCGCGGGGTCTTCCACACCTTGCTGCGCGCCTGCGCCCAGCGCCGGTTGCCTTCAATGGTATTGATCTCGCCGTTGTGGGCGAGCATCCGGAACGGGTGCGCCAGCGGCCAGCGCGGCAGCGTGTTGGTGGAGAAGCGCTGGTGGAACACGACCGCGCTGGAGGCCAGGTCGTTGCGCTGCAGGTCCGGGTAGAAGCGGCTGAGCTTGTCCGGCAGCACCATGCCCTTGTAGCTGATCGCGTTCGGGCTGAGCGTGGTGACGTAGTAGTCGGCGTGGTCGCGCAGCTGCTGTTCGCTGCGGCGGCGGGCCAGGAACAGCGCCAGGGTGAAGGCGGCCTCGTCCTGTCCGGTACCGGCATCGACGAACACCTGTTCGATGCGCGGCAGCGTGTCGCGCGCCAGCTGGCCGCAGACGCTGGCATCGGTGGGCACCACACGCCAGCCGACCGGGGTGCATCCGGCCGCGCGCAACTGTTCTTCCAATATCCCGCGGCAGGTCTGTGCGGCGGCTTCGTCGTGCGGCAGGAACACCACGCCGGCGGCGAAGCGTGGGCCGAGGCTGAGCCCCGCCTCGGCGGCGAGCGCGTTGAGGAAGGTGTCCGGGCGGCGCAGCAACAGGCCGCAGCCGTCGCCGGTGATGCCGTCGGCGGCGACGCCGCCGCGATGGGTCATGCGCGAGAGTGCGGCAATGGCGGTGTCGACCAGCAGCCGTGACGGCTGGTCGTCGAGCTGGGCAACCATGCCGAAACCACAGGCATCGCGCTCATCTTGCGGGTCGTAAAGCCCTTGGCGGTTGCGGGGGGCCATCTCTGCCTCGAAGTCGGGTGAGCGGCGACAGTCGTCCCCGCTCAATCCGTTGAGCGCAAGCGAAGGCACCGGATGACTCGACTAGAGCATAGTTGTTGCAACGCCGCAATACACGGTTGCAGGCGCAACCAAACCCCTGCTTTTCCAGCCTCCAACGCCGCGTGTTCAGCCGCAGCGCAGGCCGCTGATCACGCCTTTTTCGTCCAGTTCGATGTTCAGACGCTCGCCCATGAATTCCATCGTGCTCAGGTCGCTGGGCTTGAGCACGCGCAGCTGTTTGGCACCGGCGTCCTGCTGGGCCTGGCTGCCCACCGCATCGGTGAACGGCTGGCCGACCAGGCTCTGCACCTGGGTGGCGTCGCAGTTGCCGACCGGCGGCGCTTCCAGTGCCTTGCCGGTGGCATCGGCGGGTGCGGCGGCGGCTTCGGCAGCCTGCTGCGCATGCATGCCCACCGCCTCCTGCTCGTCCATCGGCGGCGCTTGGCACGCGCTCAGCACGAGGACGGCGGGGAACAGGGCAGTCGACAGAATCTTCGGACCCACACAGCGCCGCAGGCGGCGGAACGACAAGGACGACATCGGCACTCCAGACATCCAACCGGGAAACGATGGAGCATATCGCCTGGACGGGGGACAGGTGTTGGGGTTGCGTTATTGACGCGCTGCCGCACCGCCAGCGGCGACACTGACCGCCCCGTCCACGAGGCCTGCCATGCCGACCCGAGTCGCCGCTACTCCTGAGAAAACCGCCGCCCGCCAGGCGGGTCTGCGCCACGTCAGCGACGACCAGCCGGGGATCGCCCGGCGCCGGGCGGGAAAAGGGTTCAGCTACCGCGATGCGGACGGGGCGGCGGTCCGTGATGCCGCCACACTGGCCCGGATCCGCGCGCTGGCGATCCCGCCGGCCTATACCGCGGTGTGGATCTGTGCGCAGGCCAATGGCCATTTGCAGGCCACCGGGCGCGATGCACGCGGACGCAAGCAGTACCGGTACCACGCCGACTGGTCGCGGGTACGCGGCGATGGCAAGTTCGACCGGGTGATCGCCTTCGGCATGGCCCTGCCTGCGCTGCGCCGCCGCCTGCGCCGCGATCTGGCGCTGCCCGGATTTCCGCGCGACAAGGTGCTGGCGATCGTGGTCGCTCTGCTGGCCGATACCCTGGTGCGCATCGGCAATGCCGCCTACGCCCGCGACAACCGTTCCTACGGCCTGACCACGCTGCGCAATCACCACCTGGCCCTGGTCAGGGGCGGGCGGGCGCAGATGCGCTTTCGCGGCAAATCCGGCCAGGCCCACGAAGTGGACGTGGACGACCGCCGGCTGGTGCAGCTGATCCGGCGCTGCCAGCAGCTCCCGGGGCAGGCACTGTTCCAGTACCGCGACGACGACGGCAGTGTGCAGCCGGTCGATTCGGGGCAGGTCAACGACTACTTGCACGATGCGATGGGCGAGGACTTCAGTGCCAAGGACTTCCGTACCTGGGGCGGCACCGTGGCCGCGCTGCGCCAGCTGGCAGCCACCGCGCTGCCAGAGCCGTCCAGCGAACGGGCGTTGGCGGCGCTGCAGAACCAGGTGGTGGGCGCGGTGGCGGCGCTGCTGGGCAACACGCCGGCGGTGTGCCGCAAGGCCTATATCGATCCGTGCGTATTCGACGGGTGGCGCGCCGGCCAGTTGAACCGCCTGGCCGGGCTGCGCGGCGACCGCCAGTGGGAGCAGGCGACGCTGCGGTTCCTCAAGGCCGCGCGGCGAAGAGACCGCGCAGGACCGCCGAAACGCTGAGGGCGCGTGCTCAGCCGCAGTAGAGCGCGGTGATGTTGTTGGTACGGCCGGTCTCGATGGTCAGCCGGTCGCCGCCGCTCTGTGCACCGGGTGTGGGATCGGCCGCGCCGCTGGCGGTGGGGCCGCTCCCGGTGCGCTGGCCGCGGATGACTGTGACCTGCAGGCTGTCGCTGTCCACGCGGGCGCGTTCAACTGTGGCGGCCGATGCGGCCAGGCCCACCGCGCCGCGCACCTTGTCCACGTGGCACTGGCCGGAGATCACGCCGTCGATGGGCTGCACCTGCGCCATCGGCGCGCTGCTGCAGGCGGAAAGGGTGGCCACGGCGGCCACCGCGAAGAGGGTGCGATACATGGGAACTCCAGGAAGGGCGATGCCGGACTGCAGCGTGCCTTCGCCGACGTATGCAGCGGATGAACGCATGCACGGTGCGACCACATCGCGCTCACCCTGCCTGGCCGCGCGGTTGGCCACACTGCCTCTGCACTCGAACGCTTTGGCAAAGGAGCCGCAGATGGCCACCCGCACGACCCGAACCCGCCCTTCCGCCCCGCGCAAGACCACCACCGGCAAGACCGCCAAGCCGGCGGCCGAGCGCACGCCCGTGGTCAAGACGGCCACCCGCAAGGCGGCCGCCAAGGACCCGCGTGCGGCACGCGTCGCCGCACGCCAGCGGCGCCTGCAGGACCAGGAGAAGGCCAAGGACGCGCGTGTGGCCAAGCAGGCGGCGAAGCAACAGGTGGCCGGCACACCAGCGAAGAAGACCGGCAGAAAAAAGGCTGCCGGCGACGCCACCCAGGCCGGGACCCGCAGGCAGCCCGAGGCAATGCCCGCCCAGCACCTGGCCAAGCCGGGCAACGAACACGAACTGGACCTGGCGCCGCGGTTCCTGGCGCCGGACTACCGTGGCAGCGGCAAGCTGCAGGGCAAGCGCGCGATCATCACCGGCGCCGATTCCGGTATCGGCCGCGCCGTGGCGGTGCTGTTCGCGCGCGAAGGCGCCGACGTCGCCGTACTGCATCTGGATGAAGCGGCCGACGCGAAGGTCACCCGCCAGCACGTGGAAGCCGAAGGCGGCCGCTGCGTGGTGATTGCCGGCGACGTCCGCGATCCCGCGTTCTGCGCGAGGGCCGTCAGGCAGGTGGTCAAGGCGTTCGGGGGCATCGACATTCTGGTCAACAACGCGGCGTTCCAGCTGCATTGCGAGCGCCTGGAAGACCTGGAAGATGCGCATCTGCAGGAAACCCTGCAGACCAACATCGCCGGCTACATCCAGATGGCGCGCGCGGTGCTGCCGCATCTGGAGGAAGGCGACTGCATCATCAATACCGGCTCGGAAACCGGGCTGTTCGGCAGCAAGGCGCTGGTCGACTACTCGGCGACCAAGGGCGCCATCCACGCGTTCACCAAGGCGCTGGCCAGCCAGCTGCTGCCACGTGGAATCCGGGTCAATGCGGTGGCGCCGGGGCCGGTGTGGACGCCGTTGAACCCGGCCGACAAAGCGGCCCAGGACGTGGCCGATTTCGGCAGGGACAGCGACATGGGCCGTCCGGCGCAGCCGGAAGAACTGTCGCCGGCCTACGTGTTCCTGGCCTCGCCGGTCACTGCCAGCTACATCAGCGGCGTGATCCTGCCGGTAATGGGCGGGCCGCGCGGCTGACCTGCGGCGACGCGTAGAAGCCGGCGATGGTCGGGATGAAGCGCTGCGGGTTGGCGCCGACCAGGTTGGTCAGCACGATCACCGCCAATTGCCGCTCGGGATAGACGATGAAGGCGGCGCGGGCACCGCCCACGCCGCCGACCTGCAGGTCCGGCACCGTGCCCAGCACCGGCCAGCCGGCGGCCCAACTCCCGTCGGTGCCATCGTTGAGGCGCTCGGCGCGCCACATGCGCGCAACGCTGTGGCGGGGGAGCAGCCGATGCTGCGACAACGCCACCATCCATTGCGCCACGTCATCGGCGGTGGTCAGGATGCCGCCCCCGGCCCACAGGCTCGGAGGCATGTCGTAGAACCAGTGCGACAGGCGCGGCGCCGCATCCGGTGGATCGGTGCCGCGCGGTGCGTAGCTGTACATCGTGGCCGCGCCGGCCACCAGGTCGTAGCTGTCGCCGAACGTGGTGCGGGGCATGCCCGCGGCCGCGAACTGGCCCTGCTGCAGGTACTGCGCGTACGGCATGCCGGATTGCCCGGCGATGATGCGCGCCAGCAGCACGTAGTTGGTCTGGTTGTACATGAAGCGCTGGCCGGCCGGCGCCTCCACCGGCAACGCGGCCACCGCCTTCCAGGCGTCCTGTTCCGAGCCGCCGCCCAGCAGGCCACGCGCGTCGAGGATATCGGGCAATCCAGAGGTGTGTGCCAGCAGCTGGCGGACGCGCACGCTGCGCCACCCGTCGGGCAGATCGTCCAGATACCGCGACAGCGGTGCCTCCAGGTCCACACGCCCGGCGTCGGCCAGTTGCGCCATCGCCACGCCGGTGAAGGATTTGGTGGCCGAGTTCAACGGAAACCGCGTGGTCGGTGTAGTCGCCACGCCATTCTCGACATTGGCCAGGCCGAGGGCTTCGGACAGCACCACACGGCCATCTTTGACCACCGCGATCTGCAGGCCGGGAATGCGCTGGACCTGCATGGTCTCCTGCACGAACCGGCGGGTCCGCGCGTTGGCCTCCTCCCACGCGGTGGCGGTGGTGGCCGCGTGCAACGGCGGCAGGCCGGGCAGGATCAGTGCGGCGAAGATGAGCAGGAAGCGGTGTCGTCGGGCAGGCATGTGGTGTCCTTTGGCCATCAGCGGCTCGACGGCTTGGATGCCGGTCGCGTGCAGAGGGTTTAAGGCGACCTTGACGACAACCGTTCGTCGGCGGACGTCCTCCGGCACTTGACGACATCTGTAGTCATTGGCACCGTGGCGACACGTGTAGTCATCGGAGTGTGCCATGCGCGGCAAAACCATCGGGGACCAGGAGCTGGCCCTGTTGCAGTACGTAGCGGAACAGGGCGGTGCCACCGTGGGTGAGGTGGCGGCGGGGTTCGGAGAGGAGCGTGGCCTGGCCCGCTCGACCGTGCTGACCATGATGGAGCGTCTGCGCGGCAAGGCCTACCTGCAGCGCAGGCAGGTCCAAGGCGTGTATCGCTATGCCGCCACCAGTGGCCAGGACAGTGTGGTCCAGGGCGCGGTGGCCAGCTTCGTGGAAAAGACGTTGCAGGGCTCGGTGTCGCCGTTCGTGGCCTTCATGTCGCACAAGGCCGAGGTGAGCGACCAGGAACTGGCCGAGCTGGAAGCCTTGGTCGCGCAGTTGCAGTCACGCAAGCGGGAGAGCTGAGACATGGACACCCTGATGATCGAACTGCTGACGCGGCTGGGCTGGACCAGCCTGCAGAGCGTGCTGCTGGTGGCCCTGGTATGGGGCGTGTGCCGGCTGCTGCCGGCGCTGCCCACCGCCACGCGGTGCCGGCTGTGGTGGCTGGTGGCCGCGCAGGCGGTGCTGGGCCTGGTCTGGAGCAGCCCGCTGGAGCTGGCGGTGCTGCCGGCGCCCGCAGCGCCCGCCACGCAGTTGGTTGCGCTGCCGGCCGTGGAGACCGCACTGGCGAGCGCGCCCGACATGACCGGCGCGGTGGCGATGGCGGCTCCGCAGGCGTTGTGGTCGTGGCCGGCGCTGCTGCTGGCCGCATGGGTGGCCGGCGTGCTGGTGATGCTGGTGCACAGCCTGCGTGGCTACCGGCACAGCCGCGCGCTGGTGCGTGGTGCGGCCGACTGCACCGACGCGACCCTGCAGCAGGCGCTGCATCTGGCCGCTGAAGCACACGGTCTGCGCCGCGCGCCGACCCTGAAGGTGTCCGCGCAGATCCGCTCGCCGCAGCTGATCGGGCCGTGGCGTCCGGTACTGCTGCTGCCGGCACGCGAACTGCAGGCGATGAGCGCCGATGATCTGGACATGGCGCTGACCCATGAACTGGTGCACCTGCAGCGCCGCGACCTGTGGTGGGGGCTGCTGCCCGCCCTGGCGCAGCACCTGTTCTTCTTCCATCCGCTGGTACACCTGGCCGCGCGCGAATATGCCGTGGCCCGCGAAGAGGCCTGCGACGGTGCCGTGGTGGCCGGGCAGGGCCATTGTCGCCACGACTATGGTCGGCTGCTGGTGCAGCTGGGCGTGGCACCGCGACCGGCGGTGGGCGTGGCCAGCGCGTCGCCGAACTTCCGCAGCCTCAAGCGACGGCTGCTGACCCTGCAGCAGACCCGTCGCTTCCCGCGCGTGGCCGCGTTGGCGATCACCGCGATGGTGGTGCTGGTCGGCGTTGCGCCGATGCGCCTGGTGGCGGCGGTGACCCCGCCGCCGCCCGCACCGCCGGCACCGGCCGCGCCGCGCGTGCCGACGCCGCCGACGCCGCTGCCTGCCGCTGCGCCGCTCGCGGCACCGGCTCTGCAGGTCGCACCGCAGCCGGTGGCGGCGCCGATCGCACCGGCTCCCCCCGCGGCACCGCGCGCGCCGGAACCGCCCAAAGCGCTGGGCGATGGCATGGCGTTGGTCACCCACGGCAAGCTCGACCTCTCCCGGCAACCCGCACAGGCCTTCGTGCTGATGGGCGGGGACAGCAACTTTGTGGACGCCTCGCTGGCCGATCTCAAGCAGGCCAAGCATGATGCCCACGGCGACGAGCCGGCCCTGTGGGTACGACGGGGCCAGGAGCGTTATCTGATCCGCGATCCGGCCGTGCTCCGGCAACTGGCCCGCAGCCAGGCCGACGTCGCGGCACTGGGCAGTGCGCAGGCCGCATTGGGCACTCTCCAGTCCGAGCTGGGCCAGCACCTGGCCGACGTATCGATGCAGGTCACCGCCGATGCGATGGCGTCGGTGGATGTGGCCGCGGTGGCCAACCTGGCCGCTCGCCAGTCCGGCGCGTCGGCGGCGTCCGAGGCGGCGCAGGCGGCGCGGCAGGCCCGCATCGCCGCACGCAAGGCGGTGGATACCGAGCAGATCGCGCGGGTCGCGCGTGAGCAGGCCGAGATGGGCCGCGAGCAGGCGCGTCTGGCCCGGCAGCAGAGCGTGGCGTCGGCCCGCGCCTCGCGCGACGTGCGTGCGGCGATCGATCAGGCCCTGTCCAGTGGCAAGGCCGAGCGCCTGCGCGACTGAGGCCGGCGTGTTCCATGTGCTGCCTGCGCCGCGCGCAGGCAGCACGACGGGGTCACCCGCAGTTGGCGCGCACGATCCTGTTCTGCGCGTCCACTTCCAGGCTGAGGCGATCCTCGCGGAAGTCCATCGTCATCGCCATCCCCGGCTTGAGCACACGCGCATGCCGCGCGCCGCTGGCCTTCACGGCCTGCTGCACCACCGCTTCGGTGGCGGTCTTTCCGACCAGGCTGGCCACCTTCTCCGGATCGCAGCGTGCCGCGCTGCCGGCCACGGCAGGTTCGGTGGCGGCCGGTGGGGCGTCGGCCGCCGCCGACGGGCCGGAGGCGGTTCTGGCCGGATGGCTGCAGGCTGCCAGCGGCAACGCGCACGCCACGGCGAACATCAGATTCCAACGCATGCGGTACTCCTCCCACGGTAGGTACCGGCAGTGTCCGTGGGCGGGCCGTTACGCGGCGTCAACGCGGCCGCTGCGGGGGTTCAACGGCCTGCAGGGCCAGCGTTTCGCGCTCCTGCTGTTCCTCGGCCACCAGCCGCAGCATCAGCATCGACAGCGTCACCACATCCTGGTGGTTGTGGTCGGCCACCCGGCGCAGGTTCAGCGCGCTGCCCCCGCGCAGGTAGTTCAGCCATGCGGCCGGGGCCTCCGAACCGGGCAGATCGTCCTCGCGCACGATCTGCAGCAGCTGGCGCTCGATGGTGGCCAGCCGGCAGTTCTCCCAGGTGCCACGGTAGCGGCGGCGGGTGGGGAACAGCAGATCCACATGGTCGTGCGCGCTGATCGGGTCACCGTGACGGGCCAGCCGGAAACGCGTCTTCAACAGCGGCGCGTCGTAGCAGCGGCCGTTGTAGCTGCAGAACACCAGGCCCGGCCGCAGCCACCCGGCAAACGTACGCAGCATCGCCGTTTCCGCGCCGAGGGTGGTGATCACCAGCTGGCGGATGCGCAGGCCGTCGCCCTGGTCGGGATGGGCGTACCAGTCGGCCGCGCCGATCATGAAGGCGCGGGTGCCGGTGCCGCCGGCCAAGCCGGTGGTTTCGGTATCGAAGAACAGCAGGTCCTGCGGCTGGACCTGCTCGCCCTCGCGCCTGGCAAACGCCAGCGAGAGCGGCTGGGTCGGCACGGGCTGCGGCAGGAACGATTCAATCAGGAACAGGCCCGGCGCGATCTCCTCACCGGGGACGTGGCGGTCCTGCGCGTTGGCGCGGGGCAGGGCGGCCGGCGCAGCGCCGCGTGCGCGCAGGCCGAGCAGGCGATGCAGGCTGCCAACCTCGGGCGTGCGCAGGGCGGGCGCGGGGGCTGCCACTACCGGGACCGGGGCCGCGTCACCGGTGGGCTTGTGACGGATCTCCTGTTCGACCCAGGCGAACACCGAGGCCGGTGCAGAGGGGCGCGCCTGCGCATCATTGGCAGCGGACGGGAGCGCGCCAGACGGCGCGTCGCGGGGGACCGGTCCACGGTCGGCACCTGCCGACGCCGCCGGCGCCGGGGTGGCGTCCCCGGCCTGCCGCCGCAACAGGCGCAGCTTGTCCAGGCTCAGGCTCACTGCGGCACCACCTCGGCGGCGGCGCGCTCGCGCTCGGCGGCGCTGGGCAGCGCATGCGCGTCGAACAGGTCCAGCACGTGCAGTGCCAGCGCCCTGGGTGTGGTGGCATCGTCTTCCTGGCCGGCCAGCACCGGTCCCACGCAGGCCGGGCACCCGGCTTTGCAGTCGCAGCGCTGCACCAGTTCTCGGGCGCGCAGCAGCAGTTCGGCCTGGCGCAGCCACAGCGGCTCACTCAAGCCGACGCCACCGGGGAAGTTGTCGTACAGGTAGACGGTAGGCACGAACTGCTGCTGCAGCTCGATCGCGCTGGCATCGAACTCGGCACCGCGCAGCTGGCCGCGGCCGCTCTGGTCGGCCACCGCAAACCATGCACCGTCGCCATTGCCGACTGCCTTCTGCAGGTCGCGGGCATCGGCCATCACCGCCACGGTGGCGACGATATGCAGCGCATACGCCGCACCCAGGAAGCCGTCCAGCGCCTCCTGCTTGCTGTCGAAGGCGGTCAGCAGCAGCGCCTGCGGCAGCTGCCACCACACTGCGGTGGTGTGCAGTTCCTGGTCGGGCAGGTTGACCGGGCCGTAGCCGATGTTCTCGTGGGTGTAGTAACGGATCTTCTTGTAGCCGGCCACGCGGCGCACCACGTGAACTTCGCCGTGATGCGAGTCGCCGCGCCCGGCCTGGCAGCCGTCGAACCGGTCCAGCACCTTGAGCTTGGTGAAGTCGATGCTGTCGGTGTAGTAGTCCACGTGGGTGCGGGTGACGTAGGCCTTGCGGCCCTCCCAGTCCAGCCGCTCCACCTGGTACGGCGTGGACTGCACCATGTGGATGGCGCCTTCATACAGGGTGAGCGCGGCGGCGGAATAGTCCACCTCGGCGATGATCTGCTGCTTGCCGTCGCTGCGGTCGACCACCACGAAGTTGCCATCGGCCACCGAGCGCAGGCTCACCGCGTTGGCCGGGTAGCTGTCGGCGATCCACTCCCACCGATCGCCCTCGCGATGCACGACCTCTGTTTCGGCCAGTGCTTCAAGGAACACCAGCGGGTCGATCGGGCCGAACGGGTCGCCGGCCAGGAACGGCAGTTCGAAGGCGGCGCAGCGGATGTGGTCGAACAGGATCAGCGGCTGGTCCGGGGCAATGCGCGCATGTTCGGGCGAGGCATCGGCGAAGAAGTCCGGGTGCCGCACCACGTACTGGTCCAGCGGCTGCGAGCTGGCCACCATCACCCCCAGGGCGGGCTGCTGGCGGCGGCCGGCGCGGCCAAAGCGCTGCCAGGTGGCCGCGACGCTGCCCGGATAGCCATTGAGGATCACCACGTCCAGGCTGCCGATATCCACGCCCAGCTCCAGCGCCGAGGTGCTGACGATGCCGTCGATGGTGCCGGCGCGCATGGCGCGTTCGGTCTCCCGGCGCTCGGTGGGCAGGTAGCCGCCGCGATACGCGCGGATGCGCGCCGGCTTGCGCGGATCGTGGTCGAAGATGTCCTTGAGGTACTTGGTCAGCACTTCGACCATCAGCCGGCTCTGCGCGAAGATCAGCGTCTTCAGCCCGGACTTGATCGCGATGCGCGCGATGCGGTTGCTCTGCGAGCGCGCCGAGGCGCGCAGGCCGAGGTCGGCATTGACCACGGGCGGGTTCCACAGCAGCACGTGCTTGGGCCCGCTGGGCGCGCCGGATTCGGTGATGGCGGTGACCGGTGCTTCGATCAGCGCTTCGGCATGCGCCTGCGGGTTGCCGATGGTGGCCGAGCACAGGATGAACTGCGGCTCCACCCCGTAGAAGGCGCAGATACGCTTGAGCCGGCGCAGCACGTTGGTGACGTGGCTGCCGAACACGCCCCGGTAGGTGTGCACTTCATCGATCACCACATACCGCAGGTTCTCGAAGAACTGCGCCCACTTGGTGTGATGGGGCAGGATCGCCTGGTGCAGCATGTCCGGGTTGGACACCACGATGTCGCCGTGCAGGCGGATCGCCTGGCGTGCGTCGCCGGGGGTATCACCATCGAAGGTGAAGGCCTTGACCCCCAGGTCACCGGCGCGGTTGAGCTCCAGCAGTTCGGCCACCTGGTCCTGGGCCAGCGCTTTGGTGGGGAACAGGTACAGCGCCTTGGCCTTGCCCTGCATGGCCGCGCTGACCACCGGCAGGGTGTAGCACAGCGATTTGCCGCTGGCGGTGGGGGTGACGATGGCCACGTGCTCGCCGCGCTGGGTGGCCGCCCAGGCCTCGGCCTGGTGGCTGTAGAGCTGTTCGATGCCACGCGCCTTCAATGCGGCAGCCAGGGCGGCCGGCACATCGGCGGGAAGCGGCGCATAGCGGCCTTCGCGGCCGGGCAGGGTGAAGCTGCCGGTGATGCGGTCGGCATAGCGGCGCTGCAGCCGCGCGGTCAGCAGCGCGCCGTTGCGCGAGGGCAGGCCATCGGTGGTGGCGAGGCGGCGCTCGGCGTCCTCGGTGCGCTTGGCGAGTTCGTAAGCCATGAGTACAACGGTCTGCAAAGGACGCCATGAAACCACAGCCGTGTCTCATCGATTGAGACACGCGCGCAACGAAATCTGAAGGTCGCCTGCGTATCATCTGCCGACGCACGCAACGGACCAGGATGGTGAGTGTGGCAAGGGGGAGACATCGCATCACCGCAGTCGCCGGCATGATGCTGGCCGGCCTGGCACAGGCCCAGCACCCTTCCGCTCCGCCGCCGGAGACGGGCACGCCGCCGCCCGCGGCGCGCGGGGACGTGACCACACTGGGCGAAGTGCGTGCGCTCAAACCCGATGAGGACGTGCCGCTGGACCTGTACGGGTACCGGAGTCCGGTCCAGATCGAGCCCAACACCTTCAACCGCGCCTGGCGCGAGGCGCCGTCGCTGGAGCAGGTGGGCATGAGCGGCGGCTACGTGATGATGGGAATCTATTACGTCATCGGCAAAACCGCGCAGGGGCTGCACACCCTGACCCGCGCCCCGGACCCGATCCAGGCGGCCACCGCACGGCCGTCGCCGGCGCTTGACGAGGCGCAGCAGCGCCGTGCGCTGCTGCTGTGCGCGCAGGACGGCTGCGGCGCGCCACCGGGCGGGTGACCGCCGCCGCAGGCCGGGTGCTCAGTAGCGCCTGGCGCCCCTGACGGCGTCGTCCATCGATTCCTGGATGCGCCGGATGTCGTTCTGCGCCGCTTCCACGTACTTTTCCACGCAGCGGAAATGTTCCTTGACGTCGCTCTGGTAGCGGCTCAGCTCGGACGGGCTGTTGCCCGTGGCCCTGCGCGGCGGCTGGCAGCGCGGTTCGGGGTAGCGGCTGGCGGTCATGTTGCTGGGGCCGATCACCGCTGCCCCGGCCGTGCCGGCGTTCAACACCGCTGCACCGGCTGCCAGCGTCATGGCCATCATCGTTGCAACTCGCGACATGCATGATCCTCCCTGTGGAGACGCAGTATAGGCATGTGCGACAGCGCGCACGTCGATCAGGCCGTCGCTGCCCGCGGGCGCCGTCGCTCCAGCCACCAGAGCAGGCCACTCACCAGCACGAACGCCAGCAGCCACGGCCAGCGCGGGCCTGGCACCGCGTGGGTGGTGGCTGTGGCGCGGTCGGCGCCGCCCACGCGCACGGCGTTGGCCTCGCGCAGTTGCTGGCGGTACAGCGCCTGCGCGCCAGCTGGGTCGAAAACGTACACGGCCTGCGTTGTATCGCCGTGGCGCAACTGGTGCCACCCCGGCTGCTGCGGCCAGTAGCCGGCGCAGGCATCGGTGCCGCTGGATGGATCGATGACCAGGGCGGTGTCGCTGCCGTCCGGCGCGCGGACCTGCGTGGGTCCCTGCAGATTGCACAGCGCGAGGCGCTCGCCGGCCCAGGGCGTGGCGCTGCCTGGACGGACCGTGGCGGTGGCCGGCAGCGCGCGTGCCAGCGTGGTCAGCATGCCGCTCCACAGCTCGGCATGCCGGTCATCGCGGCCGGCCAGCACCAGCCGATAGGTGTCGGTAACCGGCAGCAGCGCCAGCCGGCCCTGGCCGATGCCGCGCCAGCCACCGATGGCCGCGCCCTTCGCGTCGTGCAGCAGCGCGCTGGCATCGGCTGTGCGCAGGGTGAACTGTTCCAGTACAGGAGCAGCGGCACTGCGTGATGCGGCGTCGGCCTCGTCGGCATGGACGGTAGATTGACCTGACGGGCGTGGCGGCCCGCGCCGCGCCTGCAGCAGTGCCGGGTCGGGATCGGCCGGCAGGGTCAACGGCAGGGTCTGGCTGCTGCCGGTGACGGCCAGGCCCCAGTTGCGCAGGGTCTGGCGTGCGCCGTCGGGAAGCGGCCCAGAGGTGCGCACCAGCACCCCCAGTCCGTTGCGCAGTGCCTGCTGCACGGCGCCGCGCTGCGCGCCATCGAGGGCGGCCAGGCTGCGTTCGTCGAGGATCAGGACATCGGTGGCGGCCAGGCGCGCGGCGCTGAGCGCGACCGGGCCGTCGCCGAGCAGGACCCCGCCTCCCGCGCTGGCCTGCGTCTGGACCGCCAGGCCGGTGTCGGTGGCCCAACGGCGCAGGTACTTGAGTTCCGGCCCCGGCGCGCCGGCGACGATCACCACACGTGGCACCGGCTGGGCGATGGTCTGCAGCGGGACGACGATGCTGTCCACCGCGTGCTGATCGGCGTCGAGCAGGCGCAGACGGAACTCGCTGCGGCCGCTGGCGCGGGCGACGCCCTGCAGCTGCACGCGACCGTCGTCGCCGATGCGGGCGCGATCGACCACCCTGCCGGCCGGGTCCAGCAGCTCGGCGCTTGCCGTGGCCACGCCCTGCGCACGCGCGCGCAGGACAAACACCGCGCCAGGGGCGGCAGCGGAAGGCGGCTGCAGCGCCACCCATCCGACCGGCGGTGGGGAGGCACGCGCGCTCACCTGTGCCGGCAGCGGCGTATCGCGGTCACGTGCGGACAGGCCATCGCCGATCACGCGCAGCGACCGCGTACCCGGATGCTGTCGCAGCGCGGTGGCGAGATCGGGCGCGGGGCGGCTGTCGGCATGGGCCGGTGCCTCGGGCAGGGCGATCACGGTGTCGCCGGGGGAGCGCGTCCAGCGCACGGTGTCGGCGGCGGCGGTGAGCACGGTCAGCTGGCCGGCGGGTGCGCTGGTCTGCGGAGGCACCAGGCACCGGAACAGCAGCACGCCACTGGCTGCCTGCAGCACGAGCAGGCACAGCAGTCGCCCTGCGCTGCGACGTGGACCCTGCCGCTGGTGCCAGAGCAGGCGTGCGCTGCCGAGCAGCACGATGACGGCCAGTGCGACGGCAATCCAGCGGGCATCGCTCATCGGACGTTCTCCAGGGCATCCAGCCAGGTCTGGCCCATCCGATCCGGCGCGGTGCGTCGCGAGACCTGCGGCGGCGGCCGCAGCAGCGCCCGCCACAGTTGGGCGCGCAGCGTAGTCCGGCACTCGCTGCATTCCGGTGCCATGCGCAGCGCTTCGATGGCCGCCGCCAGGCTGAGCGGATCGGACAGCCGCGTCTCATTGGCGCGCAGCCAGCCGCTCACCGCATCCAGGTCCGGTGCGCCGTCGGTGTCGGCCAGCTGCTGCCAGACCGCGACGATGGCCGGATCGGGGGCGGGCACGGCCTGCAACGGCAGGGTGCGGTTGCCGAGGTCGGTGCGGTCGCCGCCGAGGCGGCGGCTCTCATCGATCGGCGGCAGTTCCGGCCCGACCCGCGCCAGGTAGATGCGCTCGGCCTGCTGCACCTGTTTGATGAAGGCCAGCGCCTTGTAGGCGTACGGCAGCGCCGCGTCGGGACGGCCCTGGCGCAGCTCGCCCTCGGAGGACCACATCTGGTCGAGTGCGGCCTTCAGCGTGGCGCGGGTCTGCGGATCGAGCAGCGTGGCGGCTTCGGCGTGGTCGTGGGTGTGGCCGTACTCGGACAGCACATCGGTGGCGCTGCCGAATACCGGCGGGCCGCCCGCCGTCGCGCCGCTGTGGTCGTGGTCGTCGTGGCCGGCCTGCGCGTGGCCGGCCGCGTCGGCCGTGTCGTGATCGTGCTCCTGGTCCTGCGTCGCAGGAGCGTCGCTGGTCGGCAGGGCATCGCTGGTCGGCGGCGGCTTCGCTGCGCCTTCGCTTTCCTCCCCCAGGAACTGGCCATAGCGCAGGCGCAGGATGCGCTGGTCCACGCCGATCGCATCGGCGCGCCGGACGAACTCCCCGGGCGGCAACTGCCCACGCAACCGGATCAGCGCTTCGGCATCGATGATGATCTGGCGCTGGCTGCGGAAATAGGCTGGCAGGGTCTTCTTGACCATGCCTTCCAGGTCGGCGGTCTGTATCTGCTCGGTGCTGGGCAGGCGCAGGATCACGCTGGTGCTCTGGCCGGTCTGGGCGATGGGCGCGCGGTTGTCGCGCACCTGCAGCTGCGCGATCACATCATTGCCCGGCGCCGCGCCGAGTGCGGCCAGATCGAGCGTGCGCGCGAAGCGGCGCTGGGTGGCGGGCCCGCTGCCGGTCAGGGGGATGCGCTGCTCGCGGAAAGTGATGTTCTCGCCACTGCCCTGGGCGAGGGTCACCTTGAGCTCGGCAGTGGCGGCGACGCCGTAGTCGTCGCTCGCCTCGAACTGCAGGGCCCACTGGCGTTGGCCGGGTGCGCCGAGCACCAGACTGCGGTCCGGGGCGATCACGCGCACGCCCGGCGCACGGTCGGGCACTACGTCGAGGCGGTACAGCCGGTTGTCGTGCAGTGCCGGCGTGGTGACCACGCGGTACAGCCGCGGCCGTGAAGCAGTGGATTGCGTGGTCCATGTGTCGCCGTGGCGCTGCAGCGGCAGGCGCTGGCCGTCGTGGAACTGGAGTGCCGCGCTTGTCGGCGGTGCGGAGAAGCGCAACGCCCACTGCAGCTGGCTGCCCTGGGCGACCTTCGCATCCAGCACGGCCTGCACGCGCACGGGCTGACCGGTGTAGGCCGGTGCGCGGATCTGCAGTCGGGTGGACTGCAGCTGCGGCGGCGGCGCCTGGGTACTGTTCGCAACCGGCCCAGGGCCCGGTGCAACGGCGGTGTCACGGCTGCGCGGCCACCCCAACGCCAGGGCGATCACCAGCAGCGCGCCGATCCAGGCCGGCCACAGCGCGCGCGCGGGCCAGCGCGGACGCAGGTCCGGCGGGGCGGACTGCAGCGCCGTGGCGACATGCTGGCGCTGGCGCTGCTGCAGGGGGTTGAGGGTGTCGGGCGCAGCGAACAGCAGGTCGGCACTGTCCTGTGCGACGGGATGCCGGTCGAGCTGCCGGACCAGCCAGCGACGGTCCAGCCGCCGCGCGCGCCAGGTGGCGATGCCTGTTGTTGCCAGCAGGGCCAGCAGCAGCACCACCGTGGCCGGGTTGAAGCCGGCCACGCGCAGGGCGAGCGCGGTGGCGGCCACGGCGAGCGGCAGGCCGATCAGCGCGCTGCTCCACCACCGGCGCCGGCGGGCACGCTGCCAGGCCTGCTGCACGCGCGCGCTCATGCGCCGGCCTCGCGGCGCGGCGCGGTGGCCAGGGCGCGTTCCAGCGCGAACAGCAGCACGATCAACGCCAGCAGCCACGGGACGGGATCGCGCGGGGTCGCACGCGGCGCGGGCGCGTCGGTCAGCGGTACCTGCGTCGCGGCCACGGCGAGCTGCGGCGCCGCCGGGGGCGCGAGCACGGAGAGCAGGCGACGTGGCAGATCGGCCTCGCGCAACGCGGGCAATGCGCTGGGCGACATCGCCCCCGTGAAGCGCAGCAGCCTGCCCCGCTCGACCGCGCGCTGCTGGAGCAGCGGTCTGCCCTCGGCATCGCGCAGGGCGGTCGACCAGCCTTCCCCGTGTGCGGCGCCCGGCGTGGCGAGCAGTACCGTGCCGCCCTGCCGCACCCACGCCTGCCAGCGCTCCGGCAGCGTGGCGGGCGACAGCCATACCCCGATCTGACCCACGTCGGGCGCGCTGTCCGCGGCGCGCGGTGCCGCGAGCGCCTGCCCGTTCCACGCGCGTTGCAGGGCCTCCAGCACCGGTACGCTGCCCGCGTCGGCCGGGTGGCCGCCGGGCTGCAGCGTGGGCAGGCGTGGCCGTGCGTCGTCTGCGCGGGGGGGCGGTGCCGGCACTGGCTGCCAACGTACGCTGCGCGACAGACGCGGGCGTTGCGCATCCAGGCCGGGCAGCGGATCGGGCACGTAGACGGTGAGCGGCGTGCCGGCCGGCAGCAGCTGGTCCAGTTCACGCAGCAGGCTGGCCAGCGGTTGAGGCGCGGCCGGGGCGGCGGCGTGCAGCGGTGGGAAGCCCGGCGCCAGCCAGCGCCAGTCGCCGGCCGTGTCCGTGCCGCGCAGCGCGGCACCCTCCAGGCCGGGCGCGACCGCGGTGACCGCGTGGGTGTCGGCGGCGGCACCGTGCAGCAGCGGACGGGCCAGCAGCAGTGCAAGGACAGCCAGCAGCAGCAGGCGCACCAGCAGCAGCGGCCATTCATCGAACCGGATGCGCTGGCGCGGGCGCGCTTTGGCACGCAGCCAGCGCAGGGCGGCGAACGACAGCGGGGCGTACTGATGGCGCCGCGCCAGGTGGATCAGCAGCGGCACCAGCAGCGCGGCCAGCGCCAGCAACCCGAGCGGGAACAGCAGAGTCAGGCTCATGCAGCACTGCCCGGTGCGAACAGTGTGCGCAGGGGTACATCCAGCGGCTGGTCCAGGTACCCCGTTGCCGTGACGATGCCCGCCGCCTGAAGGCGCGCGTGCAGCGCGCGCTGCGCCGCCGCGAACCGGGCCAGATAGCCCTCGCGGATCGCACGGCCGTCGCCGAGCAGTTCCTCGCCGGTTTCCGGGTCGTGGAAACGATGGCCGTCGGTGAACGGGAAATCACGCTCTTCGGCGCTGAGCAGCTGGAGATGCAGTACTTCGCGCCGCGCCGCCGCCAGCCGCTCCAGCAGCGCGACGCCGGCGTCATCGAACCCGTCGCCCAGGGCGATCAGCATGTCCCCGGCCTGCACGCGTTCCCACACCGGGCGCAGCACCGTGGCGGCCGGCCAGCCACCGTGTGCATGCAGCTGGCGCAGCAGCAGGTGCACGCGGTCGCGCTGGCGCGGTCCGCTGCCGGCCGGCACCAGCCGCACACCGTCGCCACCCACGGCAATCAGGCCGAACCGGTCGCCCTGCTGCAGCGCCAGCTCCACCAGACAGGCCGCAGTGGCGCAGGCGTGGTCCAGCCGCGACCAGTCCGGACGCGCGCGGTCGGCCTGTGTGGCCGACGCGCTGGCATCCACCAGTACCCACACCGTGACCGGGCTCTCGCGCTCGGATTCGCGCACGAAAAAACGGTCCGAGCGGGCGTACAGCTTCCAGTCGATCTGGCGCAGCGCGTCGCCCGGCTCGTAGGCGCGATACTGGGCGAACTCCAGACCGGCCCCGCGACTGCGGCTGGCGTGCTGGCCGATCGCGTGCGTACCGCGCGCACGGCGAGGCAGCAGGCGCAGCGTCTTCAGACGGCTGCGCACATCGGCGGGCAGGAGGATCGGCGCGTGCGGCGTCACGGCAGCGCTCAGGCCGGGAACGGCACGGCCTGCAGCAGCGCGTGGATCACATCGTCGGCGCTTTTCTGTTCGGCCTCGGCGGCAAAGGAGAGCAGCAGGCGATGACGCATCACCGGCCCCACCAGCGCCTGCACATCCTCACGGGTGGCGGCAAAGCGACCCTGCAGCAGCGCCCGGGCCTTGGCGGCGAGCACCAGCGACTGCCCGGCGCGCGGGCCGGCCCCCCACTTGATCCAGTGGTTGACCGCGTCCGGCGCACCGCTACCGGGCCGGCTGGCCCGCACCACGCGGGTGATCCAGGTCAGCACATCGTCGCTGACATGCACCTGGCGGACGGCAGCCTGCAGCGCCAGCACATCCTCGGCATGCATCACCTGCGGCACCGTGCCGGCCGCACTGCCGGTGGTCTGCAGCAGGATGTCGCGTTCTTCCTGCTCGGTGGGGTAGTCCACCCGGACATGCAGCAGGAAGCGGTCCAGCTGCGCTTCGGGCAGCGGGTACGTGCCCGCCTGCTCGATCGGGTTCTGCGTGGCCAGCACGAAGAACGGCGCCGGCAGCATGTAGGTGGTGCCGGCGTAGCTGACCGTGCGTTCCTGCATCGCTTCCAGCAGCGCGGCCTGGGTCTTGGGCGGGGTGCGGTTGAGCTCGTCGGCGAGCAGCAGGTGGGTGAAGATCGGTCCCTTCTGGAAACGGAAGTGACGGTGGCCGGTGCCGTGGTCTTCTTCCAGCAGCTCCGTGCCCAGGATGTCGCTGGGCATCAGGTCGGGGGTGAACTGCACGCGGCGGAACTGCAGTTCCAGCGCCTGCCCGAGCGAGCGCACCAGCAGTGTCTTGCCCAGTCCCGGCGCGCCTTCGAGCAGGCAGTGGCCGCCGGCCAGCAGGCCGATCAGCAACTGCTCCACCACCGCATGCTGGCCCACCACCGCCTGGCCAAGCGCCTCGCGCAGCTGGTGCAGTTTCGGCAGGAGGGTGTCGATGTCGGCGGTGGTCATGGCGGAACCTGTAGGAAGGAGGCGTGGCGCAGAGGCTGGGTGGGCCGTTGGCGGGAGGATCAACTGTTGAGGGCGTACATGACGATGTTGACCGCGAAACGGGTGTTGTCTTCGGCGAGGAAGCGCTTGTTGCGCCAGTCGTAATCCCACTCGCAGCCATAGTCCTTGTTGCTGTAGAGCACGCCCAGCCGGCCGTCGATCTCGATGCCCTTGAGGTAGTCGTGGACCAGGTCGTCGCCCCAGCCGTTGAGCTCGAAACCGGTCGCCGGCGGCCCGTCCGGAAAACGGAAGAAGCTGCGGTACAGCGCATGCGTGTTGGGCAGCTTCTTCAGCGCGCGGGGGCCGAACAATGCAGCCATCTGCGCTTCGAACGAGGTGGCGAACAGGCCGTCGATATCGTGGTTGCAGTCATCCACGAACACGAAGCCGCCGTTGCGCACGTAGCGCACGAAGTTCTGTCGCTCGGCCGCGTTGAACTCGACCAGCTTGTGCCCGGCCAGGTAGCAGAACGGGGCCTGCAGCATGCGGGGGTCGGCGAGCGCGATCACGTGCTCCTGCGGGTCCACGCGCAGCGAGGTGTAGTCGATCAGCGAGGTGATCACGTTGGACGGCATGCGCGCATCCACGTCCCAGTCGCCGGAGTCGTACTTGAGCCGGGTGAACCAGAAATCGTAGCGGCCGGCCTGCGCGCCGGCCCACGACGGCAGCGCCGCAAGCGCGGCGCCGCCCAGCAGTGCCCGAAGAAACTGCGCGCGGTTCATCGCCGCGCGCCGCTCCGCCACCCTCGGGGACGACAGGGCTGCATCAGACCGCGTCGGACAGCGAGGTGAAGGTGAAATCGCGCAGCTTCATCGGCGGGATCATCATCACCAGGCTGGACTCGTCGCCGGCCACGCGCACCGGCTTGCCGAGCTCTTCGATGTTGTTGAGCATGATCACCGGCGATTCGTTGAAGCGGAAGTTCTTGACCGGGTACTTGATCTGTCCGTTCTCGATGTAGAACGTGCCATCGCGGGTGAGGCCGGTCAGCAGCACAGTCTGCGGATCGACCATGCGGATGTACCAGGTCCGGGTCACCAGAATGCCCTTCTGGGTGCCGCGCACCAGCTCGGCGGTGCTCTTGTCGCCACCGGCCATCAGCAGGTTGCCCGCCCGCGCGTTGGCGGTCTTGCCCTGCTTCTGCGCCCAGTACCGCGAGTAGTTCAGGTTGGCGATGCGGCCGTTCTCGACGATGGCCAGCTTCTGGCGCGGCTGGCCTTCGCCATCCCACGGCAGCACCGGAGCCTCGGGATTCCACGGGTCGGCGCTGAAGTTCACGCGCGGATCGTAGACCTGCTCGCCCAGCTTGTTGCCGCCGCCCTTCCTGGACAGGAAGCTGCGGCCTTCATCAGCCGCGCGCGCGTCGAAGAAGTTCATCATGAAGCTGATCAGGCCCGCGGCGGCGGCCGGCTCCAGGATCACGGTGTACTTGCCCGGCTCCAGCGCCTTGGCTTCTGCCGATTCGGTGGCCTTGCGCATGGCGATGCGGATGTCCTGGTCGGCCTTGAAGTCGGCGGCGTCCTTCAGGTTGCGGCCGACCCAGCCCGAGCCGCGGCCGTCTTCGGTGCGCACGGTGCAGGTGTAGTCGAAATTGGTGCTGCGCTGGTAACCGAAGTTGCCGTTGCTGTTGGCAGTGGCGTAGAAGCTCTGCCCGTCTTCCAGGAAGCCGGCGGCGATCAGCCCGTTGCCGCGGCACGGTGCGATCGAATCGGCGGCAACCTTGGCGCGGAACGCCGGGTCGATGGCGGCGGTGGAGGCGCTGAACGTGGGGCTGGCGGTGTAGGTCTGCCTGCCGATGGCGGGCATGAACTCGGGATTCTCCGGTGCCAGACGCGCCAGGTCTTCGGCACGACGGACCACGCGTTCCAGCGCGGCATCGTCGAACTCGTTGATCGAGGCGGTGCCCACGCGCTTGCCGAAGGCCACGGTGACGGCCAGTTCGGTGTTGTCGACGATGCCGCTGGTGGACACGTTGTTGAGCGCGAAACGGATGTTGCCGTCGATCGAGCCGGCCAGGACGGCCGTGCATTCGTCGGCCTTGGACAGCGCGATGACCTTGTCGAGGATGGCCTTGGCCTGGGCTTCGGTGAAGATACTCATTGCGATTGGGCTCCTGACCGGTCAGCCGAGGCTGCGTGCGGTGTTGATGACGTTGATGCCGTTGAAGCGCGCGGTGGACGAGCCGTGCGAGACCGCCGAGACCTGGCCCGGCTGGCCCTTGCCGTCGAAGAACGAGCCGCCGAGGCGGTAGTCACGCTCATCGGCCACGGCGCTGCAGGCGTTCCAGAACTCCGGTGTGCGGATCTGGTAAGCCACGTCCTCGAGCATGCGGGTGATCCTGCCGTTCTTGATCTCATAGAACAGCTGGCCGCCGAACTGCGCGTTGTAGCGCTGCTGGTCGATCGAGAACGAACCGTCGCCGATGATGTAGATGCCATTCTCGACGTCCTTGATCATGTCGCTCACGCTCAGCGGCGTCTTGCCGGGGGCCATCGAGACATTGGCCATGCGCTGGAACTGCACGCTGGACCAGGAATCGGCATAGCAGCAACCGTCGGACTCGGTCTTGCCGAGAATATGGGCCTGGTCGCGGATGGTCTGGTAGTCCACCAGCCTGCCGTTGCTGATCAGGTCCCAGCGCTTGGTCTTGACGCCTTCATCGTCGTAGGCGACCGCGCCGAGGCTGCCCGGCTGGGTCTTGTCGGCGAAGATGTTCACCTTGTCGCTGCCGTACTGGAACTGCTGCTCGCGCTTGTCCAGGGTGGCGAAGCTGGTGCCGGCATAGTTGGCCTCGTAGCCCAGCACGCGGTCCAGCTCGAGCGGATGGCCGATCGATTCGTGGATGGTGAGCCAGGTGTGCGAGGGGTCCAGGATCAGGTCGTACTTGCCCGGCTTCACCGACGGCGCCTTGAGCTTCTCCTGGGCCTGCTTGGCCGCGGCGATGGCGTCCTCCCGCATGTCGTAGGACGTGCTGTAGTTGACCACTCCGTTGGGGGTCGGCACCTTGCCCGCCGCCGCGCCATCGAGATACTCGTAGCCCATGCCCATCGGCGAGGACAGGCCTTCGCGGGTGCGGAACTTGCCGCTTGCCTTGTCGATGGCGGTGATCGTCATCGGCGCCCAGATGCGGTGCACGTCCTGGTCGATGTAGGAACCGTCGGTGGAGGCGAAGTACTTCTGCTCGTTGACCAGGAACAGCATCGAGTTGACGAAGCTGGCGCCGGCGCCCATCGCGGCGGCATTGACGTCCAGCAGCAGCTCCACCTTCTCCTTGATCGGCACGTCCATCGCGTTCTTGCGGATCGGCGTGCGCCAGGAGACCTCGCCCACCCCCGCCGCGGCGGCCAACTGCACCGGCGCGGTCTGCACTGCCGCGTTGGCCTTGGCGATGGCGGCGGCCTGCTGTGCGGCGCGCGCCACGTCGCCCGGCCCGAGCTGGTTGGTGGCGGCAAAGCCCCATGCCCCGTTGACGATCACGCGGATGCCCACACCGGTGGACTCGGTGTTGACCACGTTCTGCACCTTGTCCTCGCGGGTGATCACGAACTGGCGCAGGTAGCGGCCGATGCGCACATCGCAGTAGGTGGCGCCGGCCTGGCGCGCGGCAGCCAGCGCCGCATCGGCCAGGCGCTTCTTCAGCGCAGGGTCCAGCGTGCTGTGCAGGTGTTCGGCGGCAATGACCTTGCCGAAGAAGGACGGCACGATCAGGCCGCCTGCGGTAAGCCCGGTCAGGGCGAGGAAGTCACGTCTTTGCAAGGCGGCGCTCCACGTCAGGGTGGTGTGGCAGGGAAACGAACGGCGGGCGCGGCGGGCTCATCCCAGGCTGCGCGCGGTATTGATGATGTTCACCCCGTTGAAGCGGGTGGTCGACGAGCCGTGCGAGACCGCCGAGACCTGGCCCGGCTGGCCCTTGCCGTCGAAGAACGAGCCACCGAAGCGGAAGTCGCGTTCATCGCAGATCGCGCTGCACGCGTTCCAGAACTCCGGCGTACGGATCTGGTAGGCCGCATCCTCGACCATGCCGGCGATCTGGCCGTTCCGGATCTGGTAGTAGAGCTGGCCGCCGAACTGCGCGTTGTAGCGCTGCTGGTCGATCGAATACGAGCCGCGGCCGTGGATGTAGATGCCGTTCTCCACGTCCTTGATCATGTCGGCCACGCTGAGCGGCGTCCTGCCCGGCGCCAGCGACACGTTGGCCATGCGCTGGAACTGCACGCTGGACCAGGAATCGGCGTAGCTGCAGCCGTGCGAGGCGGTTTCGCCCAGCAGGTGCACTTCATCGCGCGTGGCCTGGTAGTTGACCAGGATGCCGTCCTTGACCAGGTCCCAGCGCCGGGTCTTGACCCCTTCATCGTCGTAGCCCACCGCGCCCAGGCTGCCCGGCGCGGTTTTGTCGGCATGGAAGTTGACAATGTCGCTGCCCCAGCGGAAGCCCGCCTCGCGCTTGTCCAGCGTGGCGAAGCTGGTGCCGGCGTAGTTGGCTTCGTAGCCGAGCACGCGGTCCAGTTCCAGCGGGTGGCCGACATTCTCGTGGATGGTCAGGAACAGGTTGGACGGGTCCAGCACCAGGTCGTACTTGCCTGGCTTGACCGACGGTGCCTTGAGCTTCTCGCGCGCCTGACGGGCGGCGGCCACTGCATCCTCGATCGGATCGTAGGAATCGCGGTAGGCGGTGACGCCGCCTGGCAGCGCGATCTTGCCGCTGGCGTCGCCATCGAGAAACTCGTAGCCCATGCCCATCGGCGAGGACAGCCCCGCGCGGGTGCGGAATTTGCCGGTGGCCTTGTCGATGGCGGTGGCGGTGAACGGCAGCCAGATCCGGTGCACGTCCTGGTCGATGAACGAGCCGTCGCTGGAGGCGAAGTACTTCTGCTCGTTGACCAGGAACAATGTGGAATTGATGAAATCGGCGCCGGCGTCGAGGGCGGCGGCATTGACCGCCAGCAGCATCTCGACCTTGTCCTGGATCGGTACCGCCATTGCGTTCCTGCGGATCGGCGTCTTCCAGCTGACCTCGCCAACACCGGTTACCGGCGCCAGCTGTACCGGACGGGTCTGGATGCCGGCGTTGGCGCGCGCGATGGCGGCGGCCTGCCCGACCGTGGCCAGCACCGCCGCCGGCGTGCGCTGGTGGGTGGCCGCAAAGCCCCAGGCGCCGTTGACGATCACCCGGATGCCGATGCCGGCCGATTCGCTGTTGGTGACGTTCTGGACGGTGCGCTCGCGGGTGATCACCGCCTGGTTGAGGTAGCGCCCGATACGTACGTCGCAGTAGGTGGCGCCGGCGCGTTTGGCCGCGCCCAGCGCCGCCTCGGCCAGCACCCTGTTGCGGACCGGGTCGCCGGGCTCGAGCAGTTGCTCGGCGGCAATCAGCCGACCGTGCGGCAGTACCAGGCCAGCCAGGCCCATTCCAGACAGCGCAAGAAACTCACGGCGTTGCACAGCGATCCATCCCCCGACGGTGCGATCGGCATCAGACCGGTCGCAGTGGACAAGTTCTTGACTTTCGATGGCGGCGGGCAGTGGCACAAGTGACTGCGGTCATGGTTGGATGGCGGTCATCCGAATTCATCTTGAGCCTGCCATGAGCCAACAGCGCTGGTCCGACGCCTGCGAGCGCAACCGCGAACCGATCCTGACAGTCCTGCGCCGGTACCTGCAGGACCGCCACCGCGTCCTGGAGATCGGCAGCGGTACCGGCCAGCATGCGGCGCACTTCGCCGCGCAGCTGCCGCACCTGCACTGGCAGGCCAGCGACCACCCGGACCATCTGCCCGGCATTGCCGAGCGCCTGGCCGAGGCCGCCCTGCCCAATGCCCCGCCCCCGCGGCCGTTGCAGGCCGTGCTGTCGCCCGTGCCTGGCCTGGCACCGCTGCCGGAAGCACCGTTGGGCTTCGATGCGGTGTTCAGCGCCAACACCCTGCATATCATGAGCTGGGCGCACGTGGAGGCGTTGTTCGCCGGACTGCCGGCGGTGATGGCCGACGACGCGCTGCTGTGCATCTACGGGCCGTTCAACCAGGGCGGCCAGTACAGCAGCGACAGCAACCGGATATTCGATGCCTGGCTGAAGCAGCGCGACCCCGCGGCGGGCATCCGCGATGCCGAAGCGGTGGACGCACTGGCCGCCGCCCAGGGCCTGCGGCTGATCGACGACGTGGCCATGCCGGCTAACAACCGCCTGCGGGTATGGCACCGCTTTGCGTAACCGCGCGCGCAGCGCGCCGGCATCGAACCCCGTGCACGGCCCCGTAGAGCCGGGCTCTGCCCGGCTGCCTTCCGTTCCGGCATCGAACCCCGCGCGCTGCGCGCGAAGCCGACTAGAAGTCGGCTCTACGTCGGCGGCCACCCACCGCGCACGACGCCCGTAGAGCCGGGCTCTGCCCGGCTGCCTTCCGTTCCGGCATCGAAACCCCCCGCGCTGCGCGCGATAGCCGACTAGAAGTCGGCTCTACGCCGGCGGCCACCCACCGCGCACGGCCTCGTAGAGCCGGGCTCTGCCCGGCTGCCTTCCGTTCCGGCATCGAAAACCTCCGCGCTGCGCGCGATAGCCGACTAGAAGTCGGCTCTACGTCGGCGGCCACCCACCGCGCGCTGCGCCCGTAGAGCCGGGCTCTGCCCGGCTGCCTTCCGTTCCGGCATCGAAAACCCCCGCGCTGCGCGCGAAGCCGACTAGAAGTCGGCTCTACGCCGGCGGCCACCCACCGCGCACGGCCCCCGTAGAGCCGGGCTCTGCCCGGCTGCCTTCCGTTCCGGCATCGAAAACCCCCGCGCTGCGCGCGATAGCCGACTAGAAGTCGGCTCTACGTCGGCGGCCACCCACCGCGCACGGCCCCCGTAGAGCCGGGCTCTGCCCGGCTGCCTTCCGTTCCGGCATGGAACCCCGCGCGCTGCGCGCGAAGCCGACTAGAAGTCGGCTCTACGTCGGCGGCCACCCACCGCGCACGGCCCCGTAGAGCCGGGCTCTGCCCGGCTGCCTTCCGTTCCGGCATTGAAAACCTCCGCGCTGCGCGCGATAGCCGACTAGAAGTCGGCTCTACGTCGGCGGCCACCCACCGCGCACGGCCCCCGTAGAGCCGGGCTCTGCCCGGCTGCCTTCCGTTCCGGCATCGAAAACCCGCGCGCTGCGCGCGAAGCCGACTAGAAGTCGGCTCTACGTCGGCGGCCACCCACCGCGCGCTGCGCCCGTAGAGCCGGGCTCTGCCCGGCTGCCTTCCGTTCCGGCATCGAAACCCCCCGCGCTGCGCGCGATAGCCGACCAACGGTCGGCTCCATCTGCCGTCAGGCCACCTGCACGATGTGCAGTGCCCGCGGGTTGCGCCACTGCGCCAGCAACGTGGCTTCGCGGGCCTTGGCCGCGTGCAGGTGCGCTTCCTTGATGTGCCCGTAGCCGCGGATGTGCTCGGGGATGCTGGCGATCTCCACCGCCAGCGCCACACGGTCGTCGCTCAGGCCATCCAGCAGCAGCGCCACGGTCTGCTCGTAGTCGGCGATCAGCTGACGCTCGCCACGGCGTTCCGCGGTACGGCCGAAGACATCGAAGGTGCCCCCGCGCAGGAACTTCAGCTTGGCCAGCAGCCCGAACGCCTTGAGCATCCACGGCCCGTATTCCTGCTTGATCAGCCGGCCCTGGTCGTCCTTCTTTGCAAACAGCGGCGGCGCCAGATGGAAGCGCACTTCAAACTCGCCCTCGAACTGCTGTTGCAACCGGCGCTGGAACTCGCCGCTGGTGTACAGGCGCGCCACTTCGTACTCGTCCTTGTAGGCCATCAGCTTGAAGTAGTAGCGCGCCACGGTCTCGGTCAGGGCGGTGCTGCCGGCCTTGTCCCACTCCACCGCGCGCACCTTCTCCACCAGCGCGCGGTAGCGTGCGGCGTAGGCGCTGTCCTGGTAGTCGGTCAGGAACCGCACGCGACGCTCGATCAGCTCATCCAGCGAGCGCGACAGGCGCTCGTCGTCCAGGGGCAGGAACGCCACATCGGCGCTGCCGCCGTGGCCGGGCAGGCCGCGCAGCTCGCGCTCGTCGCCGGTGTTGCGCGGCGCGGCGTTGGCGCCCCACTCGTTGCCTTCCCATTCGCCCGGCGGCAGGTCGTGCAGCGGTCCCGGTGTGCGCTCGGCATCGGTGTGGCCGTTGCGCACCAGCCCGGCGGCCTGTTGCACCGCCTGCGGGTCCACCGCCGCCAGACGGCCCCAGGCGAAGGCCTGGGTGTTCATCTCGATGGCGGCGCCGTTGAGTTCCACCGCGCGCATCAGCGCCTCGAACGAGATCGGCACCAGCCCCTGCTGCCAGGCAAAGCCAAGGATGAACAGGTTGGCGGCGATAGCATCGCCGAGCAGCGCCGTGGCCAGCTGGGTGGCATCGAGCAGCAGCGGCTCGCGCCCTCCGAGCGCCACGCGGATGCCGGCGATGATGTCGGCGGCGGGGAACTGCATGTCCGGCCGCGTGGTGAAGGTGCCCGGCATCGCTTCATAGGTGTTGAGGACCACCTGCGAGCGTTCGGCACGCACCTTGGACAGCGCCCAGTAGTCGTTGACCACCACCATGTCGCAGCCCACCACCAGGTCGGCTTCACCGGCGGCGATGCGCACGGCATGGATGTCCTCGGGGGTGCGGGCAATACGAATGTGGGTGGTGACCGCGCCGCCCTTCTGGGCCAGGCCGGTCTGGTCGAGCACACTGGCGCCCTTGCCTTCCAGGTGGCCGGCCATGCCCAGCAGCGCGCCGATGGTGACCACGCCGGTGCCACCGACGCCGGTGATCAGGATGTTCCAGGGCTGTTCCAGCGTGGTACGGAAGGTCGGTGCGGGCAGGTTGGCGAGCAGGTCGCTGCGCTGGCTGCGCGCGCCCTTGCGCGGCCTGCCACCGTGCACGGTGACAAAGCTCGGACAGAAACCGGTGGTGCAGCTGTAGTCCTTGTTGCAGTTGGACTGGTCGATGTCGCGCTTGCGCCCGAACTCGGTTTCCTTGGGCAGCACCGACACGCAGAAGCTCTTCTTGCCGCAGTCGCCGCAGCCTTCGCACACCAGCGAATTGACCACCACGCGCTTGGGCGGGTCGACCAGCTTGCCACGCTTGCGGCGGCGGCGCTTCTCGGTGGCGCAGGTCTGTTCGTAGATCAGGATGCTGGTGCCCTTCACCTGCCGCAGCTGCTTCTGCACCGCGTCCAGCTCGGCGCGGTCGTGGAACTCCACGCCCTCGGGGAACAGCTCGCGCTTGTTCCATTTGCCGATCTCGTCGCTGACCAGCACGATCGTCTGCACGCCTTCGGCCCGCATCTGATGGGCGATCTGCGGCACGCTCAGGGTGCCGTCCACCGGCTGGCCGCCGGTCATCGCCACCGCATCGTTGTAGAGGATCTTGTAGGTGATGTTGACGCCGGCGGCGATGGCCTGGCGGATCGCCAGCGAGCCGCTGTGGAAGTAGGTGCCGTCACCGAGGTTCTGGAACACATGCTCGGTGTCGGTGAACGCCGCCTGCCCGGCCCACGTCACGCCTTCGCCGCCCATGTGGGTGAAGGTGTCGGTGCTGCGGTCCATCCACGTCACCATGTAATGGCACCCGATCCCGCCCAGCGCACGCGACCCTTCCGGTACACGGGTGGAGGTGTTGTGCGGGCAGCCGGAGCAGTAGTGCGGCACGCGCGGGAAGCTGGCACGCGGCAGCGCGAGCTCGGCTTCCTTGTCATCCATCCAGCGCAGGCGCTGTTCGATGGATTCATTGGTGAAGAAACGCTGGATGCGGCGGCCGATCACTCCGGCGATGGTGGCTGGCGTGAGCTCGTTGGTGGACGGCAGGATCCACGCGCCCTGCTCGTCGTACTTGCCGACGATGGACGGGCGCGGGCCCGCGCTGGCCGGCCAGTTGTAGAACTGTTCCTTCATCTGCCGCTCGATGAAGGCACGCTTTTCCTCCACCACCACGATGTCTTCCAGCCCTTCGGCGAAGCGTGCGATGCCCACCGGTTCCAGCGGCCAGGTCATGCCCACCTTGTACACGCGGATGCCGATGTCGGCGCAGGCCTGTTCGTCCAGTCCCAGGTATTCCAGCGCCTGCAGCACGTCCAGGTAGCTCTTGCCGGTGGTGACGATGCCCAGCCGCGCGCGCGGCGAGTCCATCACGATGCGGTCGATGCCGTTGGCGCGTGCGAATGCCTGGGCCGCCTTCACCGCGTACCGGTGCAGGCGCATTTCCTGGTCCAGCGGCGGGTCGGGCCAGCGGATGTTGAGGCCGCCGGCGGGCATGTCGAAGTCCTCCGGCAGCACGATGCGGCGCGCGAACGGATCAACCTGCACCGAGGCCGAGGATTCCACCGTTTCGGCGATGGTCTTGAAGCCGATCCAGCGCCCGGTGTAACGGCTCATCGCCCAGCCGAGCAGGCCCATGTCGAGGATGTCCTGCACGCCGGCCGGGTTCAGCACCGGCATCATCGCGCTGACGAACTCGTCCTCGCTGCCGTGCGGCAGGGTCGAGCTGCGGCAGGCATGGTCATCGGCGGCCAGCGCCAGCACGCCACCCAACGGCGAGGTGCCGGCGGCATTGGCGTGCTTGAACACGTCGCCGCAGCGGTCCACGCCGGGGCCCTTGCCGTACCACATGCCGTACACGCCCTGGACGTTGGCGCCGGGGAACAGGTTGGTCTGCTGGGTACCCCAGACCATCGTCGCGCCCAGGTCCTCGTTGAGGCCGGGGGTGAACTTCACCCGCGCCGCCTCCAGGTGCTGCCGTGCGCGCCACAGTTCCAGGTCGAAGCCGCCCAGCGGGCTGCCGCGGTAGCCGCTGATGAAGCCGGCGGTATCCAGCCCGGCCGCCTCGTCGCGCAGCCGCTGCATCAACGGCAGGCGCACCAGCGCCTGCACCCCGCTCAGGTAGATGCGGCCATCGGTACGGGTGTACTTGTGGTCCAGCGTGTAGCCAGTGTCCAGGCCGGGCTGGTTGGCGGAGGACGGCGAGGTGAGTTCGGCGGTACTGGTCATGGCTGGCCCGGGGAAGTCGGCTGGCACGGCCGCGCACGCGCGGCCGGAAAGGCGCGGATTGTAACAGTGGGCCTGTCCAGGCCCGGGACTCGCGCCGGAGCGCTCGCTGAGGTTAGGATCGGGATGGGAGGTTGTTGTGACAACCTGGGGGAGTTTGAATGGCAGTTGCAAGACAGATGCTGGCCGGGCTGTGCCTGGCCGTGGGGGCTTCGGTATTCAACGCAGCGGCGCAGCCGTTGCCGGCACTGCAGGAGTTCTACTTCGACAGCGACAGCGCGGCCGCACCGATGGTGGTGGTGGAAGGGCAGGGCAGCACCCTGGTCGACCAGCTGATGCGGCAGCGCGAACGCGGGCGCAAAGCCCTGGAGGCGACGGTGCAGCTGGCCGGCGTGGCAATGGGCCAGGGCCGCACCGATCTCGGTCGCACCCTGTACCAGGAGGCGCTGGGCAACGCGGCCGCCAGTTCGGTGCCGGGGCGTTCGGTCCGCTGGAACTACGGTTGGGATCTGTTCCGGCTCGGCGAGGTCGAACCGGCGCTGGCACAGTGGTCGGCAGCCCATGCCGGGCTGCGCGGCAACCCGTCGTGGGCGCCGCCGACCTATGCGCTGGCGCTGTGGACACTGGGTCGCAAGGACGAGGCGGTGCAGTGGTACGCCGCCGCAGTGCGCACCGAGCCGCAGCTGTGGAGCAGCAACGCGCGCTTTGCCGAGCTGCTGCCTGACTGGCGCGACAGCGAGCGTGCGGTGCTGGTGGAGATCCAGCAGGCGTGGGCGGCCAAACCGCCGGCCTGGCCGTAAGCCGAGGCCGGTGCGCCGTGGCGCACCGGTCCTACGACCATTGTCGGGGCTGAATACGCGGGTACATCGGCTAGGCTGCGCCGATGGCTTTCGATGCATTCGCCCTGATCCTGACCATGCTCGGCCTGGGCATGGCGTTCTCGCGCCTGCGCGCGTTGCCGGACAACACGGCCGATGTGCTCAACCGCATCGTGCTGTACGTGTGCCTGCCCGCTGCGGTGCTGATCTACGTGCCGCGCCTGCGGCTCGACGCCAGCCTGGTGGGGCTGATGGCCACGCCGTGGCTGCTGATGCTGGCCACCTGGGCGCTGGTGTCGTTGGCCACACGGGTGTTCGGCTTTGCCCGCGACGTGCACGCGGTGCTGCTGATCTGCGTGGCGCTGGCCAACTCCAGTTTCATCGGCTATCCGATGGTGCGTGCCCTGCTGGGCGACGCCGCGCTGCCGTATGCGGTGGTCTATGACCAGTTCGGCACGTTCGTGCTGCTCTCCACTTTCGGCCTGTACGTGATCGCGCGCTACAGCGGCGACCGGCCGCCCACGGCAGCGCAGGTGCTGCTGCGGATCGTCCGCTTCCCGCCGTTGTGGGCCCTGGTGTTCGCCCTGGTGCTGATGCCGGCGCAGCCGCCGGCGTGGATCGGCACCGGCCTCAAGCAACTGGCCGATGCGATGCTGCCGCTGGTGATGCTGGCGGTGGGGTTCTCGATCCAGCTGCGGCTGTCGCAGGCCGAACTCGCGCCGCTGGGGATCGGCCTGCTGCTCAAGCTGGTGGTCATGCCTGCGCTGGCGTTGCCGATCGCCTGGGCGTTCGGCCTGCAGGGCGCGACGCTGCAGGTCAGCGTGCTCGAATCGGCGATGCCGACCATGATCACCGCCGCCGCACTGGCGATCGCGCATCGGCTGGCGCCCCGCCTGGCGGCGGCGATGGTGGGTTATGGCATCGTGCTGTCGCTGGCGACCCTGCCGGCGTGGCTAGGGGTGCTGCGGGCGCTGCACTAGCCCGTGCCGTACTACCCGTCGGCGTTGACCGTGCGGCCCCTGGCCCAGTCGCGCAGGGCGCTGACCTGCTCGGCCATCAGCACCGACAATGGGCGGCTGCCGCGGATCTCGCCCATCAGCAGGTCGGTGTCCAGGCGGCGCTCTTCGGCGTGCGCGGCATACAGGCCGGCGACGATCGCCTGCTCGATCTCCGCGCCGGAGAACCCCTCGGCGGCGGCGGCCAACGCCGGCAGCGCGAAATCGTCGGCGTTGAGCTGGCGTCGCCCCAGGTGCAGGCGCAGCAGCTCCACCCGCGTGTTGGCATCTGGCAGGTCGACGAAGAAAATCTCGTCGAAGCGGCCCTTGCGCAGCAGCTCGGCCGGCAGTTCATGCACCTGGTTGGCGGTGGCCACGATGAACACCGTGGCCGTGCGCTCGGCCAGCCAGGTCAGCAGATGGCCCAGCACCCGTCGCGACACGCCGCCGTCCTCGCCACCGCTGGCCAGGCCCTTCTCGATCTCGTCGATCCACAGCACGCAGGGCGCCAGCTGCTCGGCCGAGGCCAGCGCGTCGCGCAGGTTCTTCTCGGTTTCGCCGTGGTACTTGTCGTACAGGCTGCCAACGTCCAGGCGCAGCAGCGGCACGCCGAAGCCGGCCGCCGTGGCCTTGGCCAGCATCGATTTGCCGCAGCCCTGCACGCCGAGCAGCAGCATGCCCTTGGGCGGGTCCAGCCCGGCCGGGCCGGTGCCGCCGAGGAACACCGGGCGGCGCTGGTTGACCCAGCGCTTGAGCCGGTTGGCCCCGGCCACATCGGCAAAGCGGGTGGTGTCGTACTCGTAGTGCAGGTGTCCGGCGCGGTTGAGCAGATCGAACTTCAACCGCGCCAGCTGCGGCAGGTCGTCCTGGCTGAGCGCGCCATCGGCGAAGATCAGCTGCCGGGCGATGCGCCGGGCATCGACCATGCTCAGCCCGCGCAGGTTGTGCAGGATCTTCTTGACCGCCTCGTTGTCCACCTCGACGCGGCGACCGCCGTTCTCGCGGGCATACGCCTCGGCTTCCTCGCGCAGCATCTTCAGCAGGGCGTTGAGGTCGGGCAGTCGCGGATTGAAGCGGGTCGCCAGCGCTTCCAGCTCGGCCGGCAGCTCCACCTTGGCCCCGATCAGCACCAGCACATGGGCCTGGCAGTTGCGCCGCTGGATCAGGTCGCGCAACGCGCGCTGGTGGCTGGCATAGCCCAGGTAGGGATGGAAATCGAGCAGCAGGTAGATGCCGCGTTGTTCGGCCTGGCGGATCATCTGCAGCGCCGCGCTGGCATCGGGCGGTCCGACCGGGTCGTCCTCGCGGTCCATGTCGATGCGGCGCAGGCCCTCGGTGATCGACCAGCGGTGCAGCGCACGCCAGACGTGCATCAGGGTCTGCCGGAACAGCTCCACGATGCGACCCTCGTCCTGGGTCTCGATGATGATCAACGGGGTGTTGGCGCGGATCAGCGCGCTGAGGTCCTGTAACTCGCTCATGCCGGGGTGCAGTCCATTGGATCGGCAACGATAGCAAAGCGCCGTGACCTGCACGGGGTTCAGCCGCGCGACTATCACCGTCACGGAGGGCGGTGTACGCTGCGGCGACGTTTCCCGGAAGCGAGGCTTGCATGAAGACGATTCTGGTGGCCGGTTCCAAGGGCGGGGTGGGCAAGACCACCGTCGCCACCCACCTGGCGGCGCATTCGGCGCTGGAGGGTAAACGGACCGTCCTGGCCGATGCCGACCCGCAGGGCTCCAGCACCCGCTGGGCGCAGCGCCGCTCGGTGCTCGAAAGTGCCGTGCTGCCGATCGACGTGTATCGCAGGAAGCAGTGGGAGCGCCTGCTCCCGGAGGGTACCGAGCAGGTCATCATCGATGCCCCGGCCGGTGCCCTGGCCGATGATCTGCCCCATTTCCTCGACGTGGCCGATGCGGTGGTGGTGCCGGTGCTGCCTTCCGCGCTGGACATCGAAGCCATCGTCGGTTTCCTCAACAGCCTGTCGCGGGTCCCCCGCGTGCACAACCGGAGCCTGCCGGTGGGGCTGGTGCTCAACCGCACCAAGCCGTGGACGCAGACCTCCCAGCAGGCGATCCAGATGTTGTCCGAATGGCCTTACGAGGTGGTTGCGCAGTTGCGCGACAGCCAGAGCTATGTGGTGATGGTCGGGTTGGGGCGGAGTCTGTTCGACTACCGCTCGGCCCAGGTGCGCGAGCACCAGAGTGACTGGGAGCCGCTGTTGAAGTGGCTGAAGAACGCCTGATACGGAAGAGATCCCATGCGAGAACTGATTCTGCTGCGCCATGCCCATGCCGAAGCCGCCAGCACCGGCCAGGCCGACCTGGACCGCCCGCTGTCTCCGGTCGGGCTGGCCGAAGCCGAGGCCGCCGGCCGCTGGCTCAAGGACAACAATCTGCTGCCGGACTGCGTGCTGTGCTCGCCGGCCCGCCGCACCCGCGAGACCCTTGAAGCGGTGCTGGGCGTGACCGGCTTCGTGGAAAAGCGGCTGGAAGATGCCGTATACGACGCCACCCCGGGCACCTTGGCCGGGTTGATCGATGACCGCCGCGAGGTCGACCGGCTGCTCGTGGTCGGCCACAACCCCGGCCTGGAGCGCCTGGTGGCCTTGATGAGCGAGGGCAGCACCAGCGACTACCGCGGCATGCCGCCGGCCGGCATCGCGGTGCTTGCCTTCGACCGCGAGGCCTCCATCGAACCGGGCGTGGCCCGCTTGACCGCCTTCTGGTGGCCGTAACCGGTGGCAGCAGTTCGCGCCGTACTGGGCTGGCTGGCCCTGCTGGCGGCCGGGGTGGCCTGTGCCGAACCGCCGGCACCGGTGCCCGTGGCCCGTTCGCTGGCACTGGATACGGCCCAGTCGCGGTTCGGGTTCGAGATCCGGACCCGGCTGGGGCAGCGCATCGAGGGGGTGTTCCCGCGGTTTGAGGGGCGCATCGAGGTACTGTCCGACGGTCGTCACCAGGTCCACCTGCGGATGTTCACCCGCTACGTGGAGATCCCCGGCAAGCCGCGCTACACCGGCTGGATGCGCGGCGACGAGTTCTTCGACGCCGACCGCTACCCGGTGGTGGAGTTCGACTCGGTGCCGTACTGGCCCGAGGTGGTCGACAAGGGCGGGGCCATCGAAGGCCGGCTGATCCTGCGGGGGGTCAGCCACCCGGAGACCCTGCGCGTGGAAAAAGCCGAATGCCCCCGGGCCGGGTATGATTGCGACGTGGTCAGCCGTGGCAACGTCCAACGTGGCCGCTATGGCATGGACAGTTGGCAGCTAGCCCTGAGTGATCGAGTGACCTTTGTATTGCGTGCGCGTCTGAGCGAGGCGCCGAAACCGTGAATCTACTGCTGCGGCTTGGTTTGCTGGCAACCCTGTTGCTGGCCGGCGGCTGTGCGTCGCTGTCCAACGCGGAGCGCGACCGCGCGGCCGGCATTGCCGTGCAGGCGCGCTCCACGGCGGTGGACTGCGACCGCCCCGACCGCTGCGCGCTGGATTCGCCGCTGCGCGCGCTGGGCGGGCGGGCGTTCGCCGAGTCCCTGCCCGATGCACCGCGCCACTACGCCACCATCGTCGACGAGGGCGAGGCCTCGCTGGTGGCGCGCCTGAACCTGATCCGCAGCGCCTCGCGCAGCATCGACCTGCAGACCTACATCTTCGACAAGGACGACAGCGCCCGGCTGATCCTGGACGAACTGCTGGGCGCGGCCCGGCGCGGGGTCAAGGTGCGGGTGCTGATCGACCAGCTGTCGGCGATCTCCGACCTGGAGATCCTCGGCGCGCTTGCCGGCAGCCATCAGAATTTCGAACTGCGCGTCTACAACCCGACCTTCGGCAAGGCGCGGCTGAACTACTTCGACTACGCCGGCAGCGTGCTGTGCTGCTTCCGGCGCTTCAACCAGCGCATGCACAACAAGCTGCTGGTGGTCGACGACGCGCTCGGCATGGTCGGCGGGCGCAACTACCAGGACGACTATTACGACTGGGACGCCGAGTACAACTTCCGCGATCGCGACGTGGTGGTCGCCGGCCCCGAAGTGCGCGAGATGGCGGCCAACTTCGACGCGTTCTGGCGCGCGCCACGCAGTGTGCCGGCCGAGCGCCTGAACGATGTCGGCCGCACCCTGCTGCGACAGGGCGTGCCGGCGATGCCGCCGACCGGTTTCCGGCGTCCGGAGCGGGTCGCGCGGGTGAGTGCCGAAGCCGACGACCCGGCCTTCATCACGCGCACATTCGTCGATACCGCCCTGCCGGTGGCGGCGGTCCAGTACGTGGCCGACCTGCCACGCAAGCACCGCCGCGAGCGCGCCAGCCAACCGGCCAACGGCCAGCACGTGACCGAGCCGCAGTTGGATGCGCTGATTGCCGGCGCCCGGTCCGAAGTGCTGCTGCAGACACCCTACCTGGTGCTGTCCAAGCCGGCCCGGACGCTGTTCCGCGAGCTGCGCAAGCGGCCGCAGGCACCGCGCATCGTGGTGTCCACCAACAGCCTGGCCGCCACCGACAACCCCATCGTGTACGCGCTGTCCTACAAGTACAAACGCCGCAACCTGCGCGAGCTGGGTTTCAACATCTACGAATACAAGCCGTTCCCGCTGGATGCGCCGGTGGACTACCGCAACCTGTTGCCGGCACCGCTGGGCGAAGCCACGCCCGGTGAAGGCCGGCGCAGCAGCCTGATCGGTGGCAGCGCGGCCGGCAGCAACGCACACGGTGGCAGCAGCGGCAGCAGCAGTGAACGCAGCATCACCGCGCGTCGTAACGGCACCCGCGACAGCAGCCCGAGCGGCCGCCGTCGTGGTACCGACGGCAGCGAGGTCGAGCGCCGCGTGCTGCGCGCCGAAACGCGCCCTTCGTTCCTGGGCACCAAGGCGGTCAACAAGCCGCTGCCGGTCACCCGCACCGGCGCGCGCATGGGGCTGCACGCCAAGTCGATGGTGGTGGACCGCCGCATCGGTGTGATCGGCACGCACAACTTCGATCCGCGCAGCGAGAACTACAACACCGAAGGCGCGGTGATCATCGACGACCCGGTGTTCGCCGAGCAGCTTGCCCAGAGCATCCTGCGCGACATCGACCCGAAGAACTCCTGGACGGTGGCACCGCGCGCCAAGCCGCCGGTGTTGTCCGGCCTGAACTACAGCGTCGGCAAGGCCTCCGAGGCGCTGCCCGTGCTGGATTTCTGGCCGTGGCGCTACGCCACCGATTACGAATTCCAGCCTGGTCCGGACTGCCCCCGGCCGCTGCCCCGCCAGGACGCCAACTTCCACGCGTGCTACACCGCCGTGGGCGACTTCCCCGAAGTCAACGTCGGCCCGAAGTGGCTGCTGGTGCGCATGCTCACCGCGTTCGGCGCGGGGCTGGTACCGATTCTTTGAACGCTTACGTCTGACGGAGACACGGCATGACCCAGGTATTCCGCGAGGCAGTGTCCATCGAGGCACTCAACGCGCTGAGCCGCAACACCCTGATCGAGCATCTGGGCATCGTGTTCACCGCGGCCGGCGAGGACTGGGTCAGCGCCACCATGCCGGTGGACGAACGCACCCGCCAGCCGTACGGCATCCTGCACGGTGGCGCTTCGGTGGTGCTGGCCGAAACCCTCGGCAGCAGTGCCGGCAACCTGTGCGTGGACACCACCCAGCAGGTCTGCGTCGGCCTGGAGATCAACGCCAACCACATCCGTGCGATGCGCGGCGGCCTCGTCACCGGTACCGCGCGCGCGGTGCATGTCGGGCGCAGCACGCATGTGTGGGACATCCGCATCGAAGATGACGCGGGTCGCCTGGTGTGCACGTCGCGGCTGACCCTGGCGGTGGTGCCGGCGGTACGGCCGGGCTGATCGACGCACCGCACGGATGCTGTGTTGCGCCGGTCGGCTCAGTGCGCCGGCGCACTGACGGCGGGGGCGTTGTGCCGTGGATGGGCAGTGGCTTGACCGGGGCCGGCGGCTGGCCCCGGCATGTCATCGATCTGACCGCTATATGCTGGCAGAGCCTGCGGCGCTCGGGTATCGTTCGCGGATGACTTCCCCCACCCCGGCCCCACGTGGCGGCGTGGCGCGTGTGTGCCGCTACCTGTACCGCGTACCGCTGCTGCTGGTCCACCTGTTGCTGTTCCTGCCGCTGACCCTGATCGGCATGCTGCCGCCGTGGGGGCGCCTCCGCGTGGGTGGCCGTCCCTTGGAACATGCGGTGGTCAACGCCTGGTCCGGCGGCCTGATGTGGATCTTCGGCTTCCGCACGCGCCGCATCGGCGAGCCGTTGCCGGGCGCGGTGCTGTTCGTGGCCAACCACGTCAGCTGGGTCGACATTTCCATGCTGCACAGCCAGCGCATGATGGGCTTTGTGGCCAAGCGCGAAATCGCCGGCTGGCCGGTGGTCGGCTGGCTCGCCGCACGCGGCCAGACCATCTTCCACCAGCGCGGCAGTACCGAGTCGCTGGGCGGGGTGATGCAGGCGATGGTGGTCCGGCTGCGCGAGGGCCATGCCGTCGGCGTGTTCCCCGAAGGCCGCACCCGCGGCGGCCACGATGTCGGGCCGTTCCATGCGCGCATCTTCCAGGCCGCGGTCGAAACCCAGGTGCCGGTGCAGCCGGTGGCGCTGCGCTACGGCCATCACGGCGATGCGCAGACGATTGTCGCCTTCGGCCCCGGCGAGAGTTTCTTCGCCAATTTCCTGCGCCTGCTGGGCGAACCCGCACGCCGGGCCGAGGTGCATTTCCTCGCGCCCATCGACACCCATGATCTGGACGGCCGTCGCCGCATCGCCGAAACCTCGCGTGCGCGCATTCTGGCGGCCATGACTGCCGAGTAGGGCGATGGCGCTTCTTCACGCGCCAGCGTCGGAGGCCGGAGCAGGCTCGCGCCCATGTTGACCGCTGCCGACTACCGTCCGCCGCGTTGGCTGCGCAATCCGCACCTGCAGTCGATGCTCAGTTCCAGCCGCATGCGCATGCAGCGCGGCCTGATGCTGCTGGCCGCGACCGGGGCGGTGACTGAAGAGCTGATCCTGGATGGCGGCGAAGGCGTGCGACTGCAGGGCTGGCACAGCCGCATCGACGACCGCGAGCCGGTCGGCATGGCGCTGCTGCTGCACGGGTGGGAAGGCAGCGCGGAGTCGAGCTACATGCGCATGACCGCCGCGCGCATGCTCGAGGAAGGGTACGACGTGGTCCGGTTGAACTTCCGCGACCACGGCAACACCCATCACCTCAATCCCGGCATCTTCCACTCCAACCGCATCGATGAAGTGGTGCAGGCCGCCGGCGACATCGCGCGGCGCTGGCCCTCCCTGCCGCTGGTGGCGGCGGGCTATTCGCTGGGCGGCAACTTCGTGCTGCGCCTGGCGCTGCGTGCGCCCTCGGCGGGCGTGCCGCTGCGGCGGGTGGCCTCGGTGTGCCCGGTGCTGGATCCGGCGATCACGATGGAGAGCATCGAGAACGGTCCGGCGATGTACGACTGGTATTTCCGGCGCAAATGGGCCGGTTCGCTGCGCCGCAAGCGCGATCTCTTCCCGGAGCTGAGCGACTGGGATGACCGCGTGCTCAAGCTGGACATCCGCGCGCTGACCGCATGGCTGGTCGAACACCACACCGATTTCGGCTCGCTGCAGGCGTACTTCGACGGCTACTCCATCGCCGGCGACCGCTTGGCCGGGCTGGAAGTGCCGGCCGACATCCTGATGGCGCAGGACGACCCGGTGATCCCGTTCGCCACCTTCAACGGCTGGCGACTGCCGGCCCACGCCCACCTGGAAATCGCCCCGTGGGGCGGCCATTGCGGCTTCCTGGAGAACTGGCGCGGCGATGGCTTCTCCGAGCGCTGGGTCGCCCAGCGCCTGCGCCTGGAAGCGCTGCCGCGCTGAGCCCGGAGCCGGCCGATCGCCCGGAATGTCGGCAGCGACCCCGGCGCGACCCTACAATCGGGGTTTGACCCCAAGCTGGACCGTCATGCAAGACAAGATCATTCAAGCCCTGCGCCGCAACGCGGTGGACGATGCCGTGCAGCTGGCCCGCGAGTGGACCGCGGCCGAACCGACCCAGCCGCAGGCCCATCGCCTGCTGGCCCTGGCGCTGCAGCAGCAGGATCAGCTCGAACCGGCCCTGGAGAGCCTGCAGCAGGCGCTGGCGCTGGCCCCGGACGATGCCGACCTGCACCTGATGCAGGCCGGCCTGTTGATGGCGCTGCGTCAGTTCGAGGCCGCCGGCTCGGCGCTGGACCGCACTGCCGCGCTCAACCCCAACGAACTGTCGGCCTACCTGATGCAGGCCCACCTGGCGCTGGGCCGCAACGACGTGGACGAAGCCGAGCGCCTGGCGCGCCTGGCCAGCCGCATCGAGGAAGACCACCCTGAAGTGGCCGCCATCAACGGCATGGTGGCGCTGCGCCGTGGCGAGGGCGACCGTGCCCTGGCCCTGCTGTCGGCCGCCAGCGAAGCCATGCCGGGTGACTCGCGCGTGTTGTACGCGCTCGGTTTTGCCTACCTGGGCAAGGACATGCTGGCCTTCGCCGAACAGGCGTTCCGCCGCGTGCTTGAGCTCAATCCCACGCTGACCACGCTGCAGGGCCTGGTCGTGCAGCTGGCGCTGCGCCAGGGCCACGTGGACAGCGCGGCGGCCATGATGGGCCCGATGCTGGCCGCCCCGGGCGGCGACAGCGTGGCCATGCGCCGCCTGGCCGGCGAACTGGCGCTGCAGTCCGGGCAACCGCTGCAGGCGCTGGAGCATCTGCTGCCCGCACTGGAGCAGGCTCCCTCGGACCGCCAGGTGCTGCAGCTGCTGCTCATGTGCTGGCAGCGACTTGGCCGCGAACAGCAGGCCCGCGAGCATCTGGACGCCGCGCTGGAATCGCACCCGGAGGTGCACGACCTGTGGCTGGCGCGCCTGTCGGTGGAGTCGGTGGGCAGCGATGAGGCCGTGGCGGTCACCGAACGCTGGCTGCAGGCGATGCCGGTGCATCTGCCGGCGCTGGAAACGCGCATGCGCCTGCACGACATGGCCAAGGACGTGGACGGCGCCGAGGCGGTGGCCCGCCGCATCGTCGCGCTCGAACCCGGCCGTGCCAGCGGCGAGACCCGCATCGTCGAAGCGCTGCTGAAGCGCGATCCGGCCGCCGCCGTGGTGCATGTCCAGCAGTTCATCGAACAGGCCCCGGCCGAGGCCCGCGATGGCCTGCGGTCGTGGCTGGGCGCGGTGCAGGACCGTGCCGGCCAGCACCGTGACGCGCTCGACACCTGGCTGGGCGTGCACGCGGCGCAGTCGCCGCAGCGTCTGCCGCTGCCGCCGCAGGCCAAGGCGCCGCTGAGCTGGCCGGATCTGGCGCCAGTGGGCGACGACGTCAGCGCCCGCCCGATGTTCGTGTGGGGCGCCCCGGGCTCCGGCGTGGAGCGGGTGATCGCCGGCATCGCCGCGGCCAGCCCGGTGCTGCGCGGCGACCGGTTCGGCCCGACCCCGCCCGACGATGCCTTCCAGAGCTACCACACGCTGCAGGAGCTCTCGACCGGCAAGCTGACCCCGGAGCGTCTGGTCGAGCAGTGGCGTGAAACCCTGCCCGCGCGCGGCCTGGCCGACGGCACCGTGATCGACTGGCTGCTGTGGTGGGACAACGCCCTGCTGTGGGCACTGCGTCCGCAGCTGCCGGAAGGCCGCCTGCTGGTGGCACTGCGCGATCCGCGCGACATGCTGCTGGACTGGATGGCCTTCGGCGCCCCGGCACCGTTCGCGGTGAACTCGCTCAACGAAGCCGCCGAATGGCTGGCCCGCGCACTGGCCCAGGTGGCCACGCTGCACGAGCAGAGCCTGTACCCGCATGTGCTGCTGCGCATCGACGACATCGGCAACGATGCCGGCGCGATGGCACACCGCCTGGAAACGCTGTTCGGCGTGCGCTTCCCGCCGGCCGACACCCTCGGCCCGGCACGCCTGCCGCCCGGCCACTGGCGCCAGTACCGCGACATCATGGCCAGCGCGTTCGCCCTGCTCACCCCGGTGGCGGTGCGTCTGGGTTACCCGGAAGAGTGAGGACGATCCCATGCATCTGACCAGCAACAGCCTGATCAACGGCCAGCCGATCGCCGCGACCTTCGCGGCCGGCGACGCCCACGGTTTCGCCGGCAACCGCAACCCGCACCTGGCCTGGGACGATGTCCCGGCCGGCACGCGCGCGTTCGCGCTGCTGTGCATCGATCCGGACGTGCCGACCGTGCCCGAAACGGTCGGCCGTTCCGACTGCACCGTGCCGCGCGACCAGCCGCGCGGCGATTTCACCCACTGGGCAATGGCCGACATCCCCGCCGACGTGCGTGAGCTCGCCGAAGGCAGCTGCAGCGACGGGTTCACCGTGAAGGGCAAGGTGGCCCCGGCCGGTCCGCCGGGCGCACGCCAGGGTCTGAACGACTTCACCGGCTGGTTTGCCGGCAACCCGGACATGGCCGGGCAGTACCTGGGCTATGACGGCCCGTACCCGCCGTTCAACGACGAGCGCGTGCACCGGTATTTCTTCCGCGTGTTCGCCCTGGACGTGGCGCAGCTCGCGCTGCCCACCCCGTTCACCGCTGCCGATGTGCACCGTGCGATGCAGGGCCACATCCTGGCCGAAGCGGCGCTGCACGGGACCTACACGCTCAATCCCGCGCTGGCCTGAAGCACGGACAGGTGCCGGCCCCAGGCCGGCACCTCCCCTGCGGCGGCCTTACTTCTTCTCGTTCGCCGACTCGACCACCATGTCCAGCACATACGCGACGGAGGAACCGTCGGCCGGCGGGTTGGCGATCTTGTAGCGCTTCACGCGCACCACGTTGCGCACGCCATCTTCGTGGGTGTAGCCCTCGATGGTGCCGTAGAAGTTCTCGAACTCACCCGGCGTGCCCTGCTTGAGGCCCTTGTCGTCGAAGGCCACTTCGCGGGTCTGCAGGCACTGCATGTTCGGGATCAGCGGGTGCGAGCACGGCTTGGTCTGCGCGGCCACTTCCAGGAACACCGTCTCGCCCGGGCCGCCGTAGCGGGTTTCGGCGGTCGGCTCGGGGGTGAACACCAGCACGTCGCCGCTGGCGGTACGCAGGGTCAGCTGGCCTTCGCCAGCCAGTTCGGTCTTCAGCGCACCTTCCAGGCGGCTGCCGATGGCCTGGTCGAGCGCCATCAGCGCCTTGTCGGTGCAGGCCATCATGGTCGAGGCCATCGGCGACACGGTCAGCGTGCCGTCGGCCAACGTGTAGCTGCCGCCCATGCGGTTGCAGGTGTTGCTCACTGCGATTCGGCCATCCTGGAAGTCCAGCGTGACCGGCTTGTCCTCGCGGGCGAACAGCGCATCCACGCGCTTGCCGCTGGCATCGGTGGCGCTGTCCAGGCGCCAGTGGTTGCCCTGCAGGCGCTGCGCGTCCAGTGCCGCAACGGCCTTCTGATCGGCGGCGGCGGTCGGGGCCGGAGCCAGGTCATCGCCGCCGGTACCGGCAGGTGCGGTGGCGGACGGGTTGCTGCAGGCGGCCAGCAGGGCCAGCGGCAGGATCAGCATCAGGTTGCGGTTGCGGTTCATGCACATCTCCTTGGGAACCAGGGGAAAAACGCCGGGGCGTGGAAAACGGGGTTGTCGCGCGGCGGGTCTGTTCAGTTGCCAGCCGGCAACCACAGCAACAGCGCGGCGCCCAGCACGATCCGGTACAGCGCGAACGCGGTGAAACGGTGGCCCTTGATGTAGCCCAGCAGCCACTTCACTACGACGAAGCCGGTGATGACTGCGGCAACGAAGGCCACGCCCACATCGGTCCAGTTCTCGGTGGCGAGCTTGCCGTCCTTGGCCAGTTCCAGGAATGCGTAGGCGCTGGCGGCGAACATGGTCGGGATGCCCACCAGGAACACGAACTCGGTGGCGGCCGCGCGGCGGCTGAGCCCGAACAGCATGGCGATGAAGATCGCCGCAGCCGAACGCGAGGTGCCCGGGAACACGCCGGCCACCACCTGGGCCAGGCCCACCAGCACCGCCACTTTCCAGGTGACCGTATCGCGATCGGGCAATCGCGCGGCGCGCGCTTCCACCAGGATCATCCAGATCCCGCCGATGATCAGCGCCCAGGCCACCGGCGTGACCGTCTCGGGCAGTTCCCAGCCGGCCAGGCGGACCGGCAGGCCGACCACGGCGGTGACCAGGAACGCGGTGCCGAGCTTGAGCACGTAGTCACGGTTGTCACGCTGGTGCAGCCCGGTGGCCAGCGACCACAGGCGCTGCCGGAACACCAGCGTGATGGCCAGGATCGCACCGGCCTGGATGACGATGTTGAAGAAGTCCGAGCGCGCGCCGAGCCAGTGCTGGGCGATCAGCAGGTGGCCGGTGCTGGAGATCGGCAGGAATTCGGTGAGGCCTTCGAGAATGCCCAACAGGAGGGCGGAGAGCAGGTCGGACATCGGCGGGCTGGGGCTCGGAAAGGGTGAAATCGCGGTAGAGCATAGAACATCAAACCGCGCACCAAATGTGTGCGTGGTGCGGCCATTGCACCGTTATGGTGCGCACGGTTCAGCCGCCAGCAGGGCGGGTGTTCAATGAAATCATGGGGTTACCTCGCGAAAAAAGTTGGCACGCCGATTGCTCTACCCAAGTACGCAATCATCCATCCGAGGTTTCACCGATGTCCGTGGAAAATGTTGAGAAGCTGATCAAGGACAACCAGATCGAGTTCGTCGACCTGCGTTTCGTCGATATGCGCGGTATCGAGCAGCACGTCACCTTCCCGGTCGGCATCGTGGAGCCGGCCCTGTTTGAAGAAGGCAAGATGTTCGACGGCAGCTCGATCGCCGGCTGGAAGGGCATCAATGAGTCGGACATGGTCCTGCTGCCGGATCCGGCCAGCGCCTACATCGACCCGTTCTATGCCGACCCGACCCTGGTGATCAGCTGCGACATCCTCGACCCGGCCACCATGCAGCCGTACGGCCGCTGCCCGCGCGGCATCGCCAAGCGCGCCGAGGCCTACCTGAAGTCCTCCGGCATCGCCGAGCAGGCCTTCTTCGGTCCGGAGCCGGAGTTCTTCATCTTCGATTCGGTGCGCTTCGCCAACGACATGGGCCACACCTTCTTCAAGATCGATTCCGAAGAAGCGGCCTGGAGCACCGGCGACAAGTACGACGGCGCCAACAGCGGCTACCGTCCGGCGGTGAAGGGCGGCTACTTCCCCGTCCCGCCGACCGACTCGCTGCACGACCTGCGCGCTGAAATGTGCAAGACGCTGGAACAGGTCGGCATCGAAGTGGAAGTGCAGCATCACGAAGTGGCCACCGCCGGCCAGTGCGAAATCGGCACCAAGTTCAGCACCCTGGTGCAGAAGGCCGATGAGCTGCTGCGCATGAAGCACGTGATCAAGAACGTCGCCCACCGCAACGGCAAGACCGCCACCTTCATGCCCAAGCCGATCGTCGGCGACAACGGCAGTGGCATGCACGTGCACCAGTCGCTGTCCAAGGGCGGCGTCAACCTGTTCTCCGGCGACGGCTACGGCGGCCTGTCGCAGATGGCGCTGTGGTACATCGGCGGCATCTTCAAGCACGCCAAGGCCATCAACGCCTTCACCAACGCCGGCACCAACAGCTACAAGCGCCTGGTCCCGGGCTTCGAAGCGCCGGTGATGCTGGCCTACTCGGCCCGCAACCGTTCGGCCTCGTGCCGCATTCCGTGGGTGTCCAACCCGAAGGCGCGCCGCATTGAAATGCGCTTCCCCGATCCGATCCAGTCCGGCTACCTGACCTTCACCGTGCTGATGATGGCCGGCCTGGACGGCATCCGGAACCAGATCGACCCGGGCGCACCGAGCGACAAGGACCTGTACGACCTGCCGCCGGAAGAAGAGAAGCTGATCCCGCAGGTCTGCTCCTCGCTGGACCAGGCCCTGGAAGCGCTGGACAAGGATCGCGAGTTCCTCAAGGCCGGCGGCGTGATGAGCGACGACTTCATCGACGGCTACATCGCGCTGAAGATGCAGGAAGTGACCCGCTTCCGCGCGGCGACCCATCCGCTCGAATACCAGATGTACTACGCCAACTGAGCACCTGGCGACGATGACGAAGGACTTCCCTCCCACCTTCGTCGTCGTCGCCGCTTTGCAGAAATGCGGCGTGGCTGGGGAGCCACATCGCACGCAACACGTTTCACCAGGGGCAAGAGAGACCGGACGCGCATGGGCCCTTCCTCCCTCCCGCGTCACCGCTGGCGCCGCCCTTCGTGGGTGTCGGCACTGGCGTGGCCCATGCAACGTTCGGCGCAACGACCGGCGGCCATGTGCAAGTGGCCGCCGGTCGACCTGACATCGGCCTGCACGCGCGGGCTGGTTCCATCCACCATCGGGATATGCGCATGAAACTGATCTCCGCCATCATCCGGCCGTTCAAGCTCGACGAGGTCCGCGAGGCCCTCTCCGATGCGGGCGTGTCGGGCATCACCGTGACCGAGGTCAAGGGTTTCGGTCGCCAGAAGGGCCACACCGAGTTGTATCGCGGCGCGGAGTACGTCGTGGATTTCCTGCCGAAGATCAAGATTGAAACCGTGGTCACCGACGACCGGCTGGACGCGGTGGTCGAAGCGATCCAGAACGCGGCCGGCACCGGCAAGATCGGCGACGGCAAGATCTTCGTCACCGCGGTCGAGCAGGTCGTCCGCATCCGCACCGGCGAAATCGGCGCCGACGCGCTCTAACCCCCTTCGGAGCCCACAATGAAGACTTCTCTGTTCACCGGGTGGCAAGCCCGGTTCCATGCCGTGTGCCTGATGATGCTGGTCAGCGCCCTGGCCGTTGGCGCGTTCTCCGGCAAGGCGCATGCGCAGGCGCAGGTCACCCCGGCGCCGTCGGAAACCGTCGCCGTCGAGCCGCTCGCGACCGCGCAGGCGGTGCCGGTCGCCGAGGTGGCCGCCGCGGCCGCGCCCGCCTTCGATCACGGCGATGTGGCCTGGATGCTGACCTCCACGCTGCTGGTGCTGCTGATGGTGGTGCCCGGCCTGGCCCTGTTCTACGGCGGCCTGGTGCGGTCCAAGAACGTCCTGTCGATCCTCAGCCAGATTCTGGTGGTGTTCTCGCTGGTGCTGATGCTGTGGGTGGCCTACGGCTACAGCGCGGTGTTCAGCCAGGGCAACGCCTTCTTCGGCTCGTTCACCGAGTTCGCGTTCCTCAAAGGCTTCGCGCCGGATTCGGTGGGCAACACGCCGATCAAGGGCCTGCCGGACTATCTGTTCGTCGCTTTCCAGTCCACCTTCGCCGGCATCACCACCGCCCTGATCGTCGGCGCCTTCGCCGAACGCATCAAGTTCAAAGCGGTGCTGCTGTTCTCGGCATTGTGGTTCACCCTGAGCTACATCCCGATGGCGCACATCGTCTGGGGTGGCGGCTATCTGGGTGAGATGGGCGCGATCGACTTCGCCGGCGGCACCGTGGTGCACATCAATGCCGGCGTGGCGGGCCTGGTCGGCGCGTACTTCGTCGGCAAGCGCATCGGCTACGGCCAGACCGCGTTGAAGCCGCACAACGTACCGTTCACCTACATCGGCGCGATGCTGCTGTGGGTGGGCTGGTTCGGCTTCAACGCCGGCTCGGCCGCCGCTGCCGATACCGTCGCCTCGCTCGCCTTCATCAACACCATCCTCGCCACGGCCGCAGCGGTGCTTGGCTGGACGCTGGTGGAAGCGGTGAGCAAGGGCAAGCCGTCGGCCCTGGGCGCGGCCTCCGGCGCAGTGGCCGGCCTGGTCGGCATCACCCCGGCCTGCGGCACCGTGGGCCCGCTCGGCGCGATCGTGATCGGCCTGGTCGCCGGCGTGGTCTGCGTGTGGGGCGTCACCGGCCTCAAGCGTCTGCTGCGCGTGGACGACACTGCCGACGTGTTCGGCGTGCACGGCATCGGCGGCATCGTCGGCGCCATCCTCACCGGTGTGTTCAGCGCGCAGTCGCTGGGCGGCACCAAGGCCGACCTCGACATCGGCCACCAGGTCTGGGTGCAGCTGGTCAGCGTCGGCTTCACCATCGTCTGGTGCGCCGTAGTGACCGTGGCGATCCTGCTGGTGGTGCGCATGGTGTTCGGCCTGCGCGTGAGCGAGGAAGCAGAACGCACCGGTCTGGACGTCACCTCGCACGGCGAATCTGCGTACGAAGCCTGACGGCCTCGCACGCGCGCGCAGTCCACGTGACCCCGCGCCGACGCATGACGTAGTGCCGGGCTCTGCCCGGCAACGAACCACCCGTAGTGCCGGGCTCTGCCCGGCACCAGAAGAAACAAGAAACGAGAGAGAGAAGCTGTATTGGCCGGTCGGTCCCGCAAGGACCCCCGGCCATTTTTTTGCCACAATCCCCCCATGCCCAATCTCCGCACGCCCCTCCTGCTGCTCGCATTCCTGCTGCTCGCCGGCTGCGCTACCACACCCACCGACCTGCGCAGCCCGCTCGCCACCTGGGTGCCATCGCCGAACCACAACTCGCGCGGCCCGGTCATCATCGTTCTGCATCACACCGACCAGGACAACGTGCAGCAGAGCCTGCACACCCTGCGGACCGCCAACAGCGGCGGCAGGGTCAGTTCGCACTATCTGGTGGGTGCCGATGGCCACATCTACCAGCTCGTCGCCGACAACCGCCGCGCCTGGCATGCCGGCGGTGGACGCTGGGGCGGCCTCACCGACCTCAACTCCACCTCGATCGGCATCGAGATCGACAACGACGGCAGCAGCCCGTTCGCGCCCGTCCAGATCGCGGCCCTGATCCGTCTGCTCGACGACCTGTGCACCCGCCTGGATATCCCGCGCAGCCAGATCATCGCGCACGCCGATCTCGCGCCCGCGCGCAAGCAGGACCCGAGCCGCTTCTTCCCGTGGCAGCAACTGGCTGCGGCCGGTTTCGGCCTCTGGCCGCGCGACGCCGACGGCCCCGCACCGGCCGGGTTCGATCCTTGGCTGGCGCTGCAGGCCTTCGGTTACCCGCTCGACGATCGCGATGCGGCCGCCGGCGCTTTCCATCGCAGGTTCCGCGGCCGCGACGACCTGCCGCCCACGCTCGATGCCGACGACGCCCGCATCCTGCATTCACTGCTGCAGCAGGCGCGGTAGAGCCGACTCCCCGTCGCCCCTACAATTGCCTCCCTGCAGTCGCCACACGAATACCGCCCATGAAGGCCCCGCGCCGCATCGCCGCACGCCTGTGTAGCGCCACGATCCTGCTGGCGTCGGTTCTGCTGACCGGCTGCGCCGTCCAGAACGCCCGCCCCGGCGCCGCACCTGCCAGCACCTACGCCAAAGCCGACTGGAACGCGTTGCCTGCGGTGTCCGACACCGACCTGAAGGCGGGTTTCGCGGCGTGGCGCAGCGCCTGCCCGCGCTTGAAGGGCGATGCCGCGTGGGCGCCCCTCTGTGTGGCGGCGGGTCACGTGGACGCCACGCCGGCCGCCATCCGCGCGTTCCTGCAGAACAGCCTGGATGTCTACGCCCTGCGTGCCGCCGGCAACCGTGCCGAGGGCCTGATCACCGGCTACTACGAGCCGATCTATCCCGGCAGCCTGACCCGCACCGCGCGCGCCACGGTGCCGGTGTATGGCGTGCCGGGCGACATGGTCAGCGTGCAGCTGGACAGCGTCTACCCCGAACTCAAGGGCAAGCGCCTGCGCGGCCGTGTGGAGGGGCGCGTGCTCAAACCCTATGACGATGCCGCGCGCATCGCCGCCCACGGCGTCAACGCGCCCATCCTGGCCTGGCTCACCGACCCGATGGACCTGCAGTTCCTGCAGATACAGGGCTCGGGACGCGTCCAGCTCGACGATGGCCGGCATCTGCGCCTGGCCTACGCCGACCAGAACGGCCATCCCTACCGCCCGATCGGCCGCTGGCTGGTGGAGCAGGGCGAACTGGCCAAGGACGCGGTCAGCATGGACGCCATCCGAGCGTGGGCCAGCGCGCATCCGACGCGGGTGCCCGAGCTGCTGGCCAGCAACCCCAGCTACGTGTTCTTCGCCAAGGGTGCCGACGGCGACGAGGGCCCGCGCGGCTCATTGAACGTGCCGCTCACGGCCGGCTACAGCGTCGCGGTGGACCGCAGCGTGGTACCGCTGGGCAGCCTCCTGTGGCTGTCCACCACGCGTCCGGATGGGGCGGCGCTGGTGCGGCCGGTGGCCGCGCAGGACACCGGCGGTGCCATCACCGGTGAGGTGCGCGCGGACCTGTTCTGGGGCACCGGTGATGCCGCCGGCGCGCTGGCCGGGCACATGAAGCAGAGCGGCCGCCTGTGGCTGCTGTGGCCCAAGGGCGTGGCGCTTCCCAGCCCCGGCGGCGGTTGATCGCCGCGCCCCTCCGGCGCGCCGGGGTATGCTGGCCAGACAACGCCCACTGTCGCGGATGATCGATGGCCCTTGCCCTGATCGCACTGCTCCTGATCGAAGTCGTCCTTCAGCTTGCGTGGGTGCCCTGGTACTTTGGCGTCGGCATCGTCGCCTTCACCGCGCGCGTTCCCGCGCCGGCGGCGCTGCGCTCCCGCCTTGCGCTGAACGCCCTAGAACGCGACGTCACCAACGAAACATGGCTGCCGCTGGTCTTCCGTCCCTTGCCGGATGGCCGCATCGCCTTCCGCGAGAGCTTCTTTATTTCCTTTGCGCGCCGCTACTACCCGGTGATGCGTGGTCTGGTGGCGGTGGACACCCGGCGCAACGAGGTGCGGGTCGTCGGCCTGTACAACTGGAATGCGTTGTTGATCACCCTGGCGATTCTGCTGGCCAGCGCCATGATCCCGCGCGCGGCACCGATGCTGCTGATGCTGCCGGTGTTCGTGGTGAGCTACCTGATCCAGCGGCGCCGGTTCACTGCAGTGGCCGACGCGGTGCGCGCGCAGCTGGCCGAGGTGGATTCGGTGGAGGTGCTCATGGCCCGCCGGATGCAGGCCCGGAGCACACCATGAAAGTGACCCGCATCGTGGCCAACCTGCACGCGTCCAATCCTGCGCTCGCCGACCGGTTCTACCGCGACATCCTCGGGCTGCACGTGGCGATGGACCACGGCTGGATCCGCACCTACGCCGGCGACGACACGATGGCCGTACAGCTCAGCATCGCCTCGGAAGGGGGCTCGGGCACTGCAGTGCCCGATCTCTCCATCGAAGTGGATGACCTGGACGAAGCGCTGCGCAGGGTGCTCCAGGCCGGCATCCCGCTGGCATACGGCCCGGCCAATGAACCCTGGGGCGTGCGGCGGTTCCACGTCCGCGATCCGCTGGGGCGGCTGGTCAACCTCCTTCAGCACGTGTGAGCGCGCATCACCGGCCATCGCGCCGCGCGCGACGCCCGGGGCAGTCAGCGGGACGGGGTGGGGTACCGCTGTTGATCCTGGCCGGCGCGCTGGTGCTGGTTGGGTCGATCTTCGGACTGGACGCGCGCCGCCCTTGAAGATGCATCCGAGCACCTGAAGGGCAAGCTGGGGGAGAGGCGTCGTTCAGAGCCGCGACTGAGCTGGGGCGAAAGTCCCGATAAACGGCTTGGCCAATCAATGCTGTATCTGATGCGGGCGCTTCCCTGTGCGCAGCAGATCCTTCAGGTGGGCAGAGTATGCCGTAGGCACCAGGGGGGAGCGCAATTGGTCCCTCGAAGGACGAGCCTCAGCGGACGCACCGGCCGAACCGGATCGCCGCGGCAACGATCGGTGCCCTCCCCACAAGCCGCCGCCGCCTCCCCGGCCGGCAGGTTCCCCCGGTCTGGCCGGCCGACGTTCTGCATTCGGGGATTCACCCGACAAGCGGTGCAGATGTACGGCAGGTGGGGCATAGCGTGCGTTCAGCGAATCCACCACAGAGGGTGCAGACAGCACAGACGTTGCCAATTCGTCCAGCGCCGGCGCGGTGCCGATCAGGCGCAACACCCCCGTTTTGCACTACATTGGTGCAATGACCGCCGCACTCGTTCCCCCCGCCCTCGACGCCCTCGGCACGCCGGTCGCCTGGGCCGACGCTGACGGCCGCGTGGCCGGCTGCAATCCCGCGTTCTCGCGCTGGCTGGGCGTCAGTGGGCGCCGCCTGGTGGGCCAACCGCTGGCCTCGCTGGAAGTGCAGGGCGAAGCCCTGGCGCACTTCCTGGCGCGCGACGAGCGCGATGTCCTGCGCCTGCACCGTCTGGCGCTGGCGTTGCCCGGCGACGCGCCGCGTTTTGCCGAGGGCTGGCTCAGCCGATGGGATGCAGGCGGGTGGCTGCTGGAGGCCCATCCGGTCGACGAGTTTCCCGGGCTGGACCCGACCCAGGCGCTGCCCAGCGCGCTCAGCGCCGCCCTCAAGGGCCTGGCGCACGAGCTGCGCAATCCGCTGGCCGGCCTGAAGGGCGCGGCCCAGTTGCTGGCACGGCGCAACGCACAGCGCGACCCCGACGAGCGCGAGCTGATCGACCTGATCAGCTCGGAAATCGAGCGCCTCAACGGCCTGCTCGAACAACTGCTCTCTCCCGCACCGGCCGCACCGCACGCGCCGTTGAACATCCACGCCTCGCTGGAGCGCGTGCTGCGCCTGGCCGAGAGCGAGGGCGGCTGGGCGGTGCGCGTGCAACGCGATTACGACCCGAGCATTCCCGAATTCGATGGCGACGCCGATCGTCTGACCCAAGCGGTGTGGAACCTGGTGCGCAATGCGATCCAGGCCGGCGCCGGTACCGTCACCCTGCGCACGCGCGTGGAACATGGCGTGCGCATCACCGACCACCTGCACCCGCTGGCGCTGCGGCTGGAGATCGCCGATGACGGCCGCGGCGTTCCCGAAGAACTGGCCGAGCACCTGTTCCTGCCCCTGGTCAGCGGCCGCGCCGAGGGTACCGGCCTGGGTCTGGCGCTCGCCCAGCAGGTCGCGCGCGAACACCGCGGCAGCCTGACCTACCGCTCGCGTCCGGGGCACACCGTGTTCACCGTGCTGCTGCCGATCGGCGGCGGCACGCCTGACGAAGAGGCGGCCACACATGGCTGATCCAGTACCGTCCACCGGCCAGCGCGTCTGGGTGGTCGACGATGACCGCGCGGTGCGCTTCGTGCTGTGTACCGCACTGCGCGATGCCGGCTACCAGGTCGATGGTTTCGACGGGGCGGCGGCGGCGCTGTCGGCACTGGACGCGCAGACCGTTCCGGACCTGCTGTTCACCGACGTGCGCATGCCCGGTGATGACGGCCTGGTATTGCTCGACAAGCTCAAGGCCGCCCATCCGCAGTTGCCGGTCATCGTGATGTCGGCCTACACCGATGTCGCCAGCACCGCCGGGGCGTTCCGTGGCGGGGCGCAGGAGTTCCTGTCCAAGCCGTTCGACCTGGACGACGCGGTGGCACTGGCGCAGCGCGTGCTGCCGGCGCCCGATGCGGCGCTCGCCGCGCCCAGCGAGCCCGCCGCGCCCCCCGCACCGGACCAGCGCCCACAACTGGTGGGCGATACCCCGGCGATGCGCGCGCTGTTCCGTGCGATCGGGCGGCTGGCGCAGGCGCCGCTGTCGGTGCTGATCAATGGCGAAACCGGCACCGGCAAGGAGCTGGTGGCGCACGCGCTGCACCACGAATCGCCGCGCGCGGCCGGCCCGTTCGTGGCGCTCAACACCGCCGCGATTCCCGCCGAACTGCTGGAGAGCGAACTGTTCGGCCATGAGGCCGGCGCGTTCACCGGCGCCCAGCGCCGCCACGTGGGGCGCTTCGAGCAGGCCCACGGCGGCACGCTGTTCCTGGATGAAATCGGCGACATGCCGCTGCCGCTGCAGACCCGCCTGCTGCGCGTGCTGGCCGAGGGTGAGTTCTTCCGCGTTGGCGGACGCGAGCTGATCCGGGTCGATGTGCGCGTGATCGCCGCCACCCACCAGGACCTCGAATCGCTGGTCGCGCAGGGCCGCTTCCGCGCCGACCTGCTGCATCGTCTGGACGTGGTGCGCCTGCGCCTGCCGGCGCTGCGCGAACGCCGCGACGACATTGCCCAGCTTGCCGACACCTTCCTCGCCGCCGCCGCGCGCAAGCTCGATACCCCGCCCAAACGGCTCACCGCCGCCGCGGTGCAGGCGCTGCGCGAACACGAGTGGCCCGGCAATGTGCGCGAGCTGGAGAATGTGTGCTGGCGCATGGCAGCGCTGGCGGCGTCGGACACCATCGGCGTGGCCGATGTCGACAGCGCGCTGCATCGCGGTGGCAACCCGCGCACGCGGCCCTCCGGCGATCCCGGGCAATGGGAAACGCTGCTGTCGGCCTGGGCACGGCAACGGCTGGCCGAGGGCGCCGAAGGGCTGCACGCGCAGGTGCGCGAGCGGGTCGACCAGGCGCTGCTGGAGGCCGCCCTGCAGATCACCCACGGCCGCCGTGCCGAAGCCGCCGCGCGGTTGGGCATGGGCCGCAATACCCTTACCCGCAAGCTCGGCGCCGGCCGCCGCCGTGGCGCATGAACCACGCGTCGCGGCGATGTGTGCGGCGCGTGTCCCCTCTTTCATGGCCCGTGGACGACGCCACGGCTAGCTTGGCTCCAAGGAGTTTTCCCATGCGCAGTTCCCGTCTTGTTCTGCTCGCGTCCACCGCGCTGGTGCTCAGCGCGTGCGGCACCACCCCGCCACCGCGCCCTGCCGCGCCGGCCGCGCCGTTGGTCAGCACGGCCCAGCAGGCCGAAGCCAACCTGGCACCGGCCTCGGCCAGTCTGGTCAGCGGCCGGCTGGCACTGGTCCCCGACGCCCGCGGGGTACACATCACCGGCGTCATCGGTGGTCTGCAGCCGCTGCAGACCGCTGCCTTCCACGTGCATGAGCGCGGCGACTGCAGCGCGGTGGATGCCAGCAGTGCCGGCCCCCATTTCAATCCCACCGGTCAGGCACACGGGCGCAACGGCGCCGGCGCGCATCATGCCGGCGACATGGACAACCTGCGTGCCGACGCGCAGGGCCGGGTCAACGTGGACGTGCGTCTGCCAGCCGTCACCCTTGGCGGCGGCGCAGCCACCGATATCGCCGGACGTGCCCTGGTCGTGCATGCCAATGCCGACGATTACCGCACCCAGCCCGCCGGCAACGCCGGCGCCCGAATCGCCTGCGGCGTCATCCGCGTCACGCGCTGAGCGCACGACCTGCTGACGACCGTTCATTCACTGCCACCTGCAAGGAGATCCACATGCGTCCGATCCATACCGCGTTGTTCGCCGCCATTGCCACGCTCGGCCTGAGCGCCTGCAACAAGCCGGCCGACACCACGCCCGATGCCACGCCCGCCGCTGAATCCGCCGCCGCCCAGCCGACCGCCGACGCCACCCCGGACGCGCCGCCGGCGATGATGAGCAGCGATGCCCATGCCAACCACAGTGCCGTCGCCGATCTGGCGCCGACCCAGGGCAATGCCGTCAAGGGCAACGTCACCTTCAGCGTCATCGACGGCAAGGTCCACGTGAAGGGCGAGGTCAGCGGCCTCAAGCCCAACAGCGAACACGGTTTCCACATCCATGAGACGGGCGACTGCAGCGCGCCGGACGGCGCCAGCGCCGGCGGCCACTTCAATCCGGGCAAGGAAGATCACGGCAGCGTGGCCGCCACCCCGCACCACGGCGGCGACATGCCCAACATCAAGGCCGACGCCCAAGGCAATGCGGTGGTCGACGCCGATGTGTCGACCAACGTCAACATCGGCAAGGGCGATGGTTTCGACATCATCGGGCGTGGCCTGATCGTCCATGCCGACGCCGACGACTACAAGACCCAGCCGACCGGCAACGCCGGCGCCCGCCTGGCCTGCGCGGTGATCAAGGCCGCGCCGTAACCGACACGACGCAGAACGAAAAACGCCGGCGAATGCCGGCGTTTTTCTGGGTGGGCATCAGCGGAGGCCGGCGCTGTCAGCCCGCCATCAACCGGCGGGCGTCCTGCCCGGCTTCGCAGTGCACGAACAGCACCGGCAGCCCGTGGGCTTCCAGCACCGCAGCCATCTGCCGCTGACGGATCAGGTACTGGTCGTAGATGCCCTGCAGGCGATCGCAGTCGCCGCTGCCGTGGTTGTAATGTGCGCACCAGCCGGCGGGATCGAACAGCGCCATACGCACTTCGCCCTCGGCGTATCGAAGCAGCGGCTCGGGCGCGGCGTCCACCCATTCCTCGGCCTGCGGCGCCATCAACGCGGTCTCGATCAACGGCCACAGCACCGCCAGGCCCTGATTGTCGTACTGCATCGACATCATCGCCGCGAGGTCGTTCACGGTGAAGAAGCGGGCGTGCTCGATCTGCGCGCCAAATGCGTTCTGCGCCAGCAGGGCGGTATCCGGCTGGGCCATGCCCTGGGCCAGCAGCACGTCCTCCAGCGCCTCGGCCACAGCGGCGGTCTGCGCCACGTCGGTCCCCGTTAGCAGGAACGGCACTACCCGCAGTCCACCGCCGGTGAGGCTGGCATCGGCCTGGAACGGCAACGGTACATCGCCGTCGGCGCCGGCACCGAAGGCCAGCAGGCGCGGGCCCTGGCTGCGGCCCGGTGCGCGCATCTGCAGCTCTTCCAGACGGCGGTGGATCGGCCAGCCCGGACGCAGCACCTCGGCCGGGTCGAAATGGGCGCCGGCGAAGACGAAGTCCAGCGTACTCACGCCGGGCACCAGTTTGGCCAGGTCGCGGCCGATGCGGTCGGCCAGTTCACCGGCCTGTTCGGACGACAGCGCGGCATGGCGCGGCGCGTCGCCGCCGGCCAGTTCCAATGCCAGTACGCCAAGGGCATTCATGCCGTGGTCGGGTTTGCTCATGGTTTCACGGTTGGCCCATCACAGGGCGGCAGCTACACTTGCCCCCATTATGCCTGCTCCTTCGTGCAGGCCATGTTGCAGACACCCCTCCCATGCCAGGTATCTCCATGCCCAACGCCCGTCCCGTCGCCATTCTCGGTGGCGTCCGCATCCCGTTCTGCCGCCAGAACACGGCCTACTCGGACGTCGGGAACCTCGGCATGTCGGTGCGCACGCTCGGGGCGCTGGTGGAGCGCTTCGGCCTGCACGGCCAGCAGCTCGGCGAAGTGGCGATGGGCGCGGTGATCAAGCACTCCAGCGACTGGAACCTGGGCCGCGAAGCCACGCTGTCCTCGGGGCTGTCGCCGCTGACGCCGGGCATCACCATGCAGCGCGCCTGCGGCACCTCGCTGGACACCATCATCGCGGTGGCCAACAAGATCGCGCTGGGCCAGATCGAATCGGGCATCGGCGGTGGGTCGGACACCACCTCCGACGTGCCGATCGTGTACGGCAAGAAGCTGCGCGCGCGCCTGCTGGCGGCCAATCGCGCCAAGACCACTGGCGACAAGTTCAAGGCCCTCACCCGTGGCTTCAAGCTCAGCGAGCTCAAGCCCGAGTTTCCCGGCGTGGCCGAACCGCGCACCGGCAAGAGCATGGGCGACCACTGCGAGGACATGGCCAAGGAGTGGAACATCTCCCGCGACTCGCAGGACGAATGGGCGGTGTCCTCGCACAAGAAGCTGGCTGCGGCGTATGAGCGCGGCTTCTTCAACGACCTGATCGCCCCGTTCCGCGGTGTCGAGCGCGACAACATCCTGCGTGCGGACACCTCGCTGGAAAAGCTGGCCACGCTCAAGCCGGCCTTCGACAAGGTATCCGGTCGCGGCACGCTGACTGCGGCCAATTCCACCCCGCTCACCGACGGTGCCTCGGCGGTGCTGCTGGCCAGCGAGGAATGGGCGCGCGCGCACGGCCACGAACCGCTGGCTTACCTGCGTGATTCGCAGGTGGCGGCGGTCGACTTCGTGCACGGCGAGGGCCTGCTGATGGCGCCCACCATCGCCGTCCCGGAGATGCTCAAGCGCAACGGCCTGACTCTGCAGGATTTCGACATCTACGAAATCCACGAAGCGTTCGCCGCGCAGGTGCTGTGCACGCTGCGTGCGTGGGAAAGCGAAGACTACTGCCGCAACCGTCTGGGCCTGGACGCACCGCTGGGCAGGATCGATCCGGCCAGGATCAACCCGCTGGGCTCGTCGCTGGCCACCGGCCACCCGTTCGCCGCCACCGGCGCGCGCGTGATCGCTACGGCCGCCAAGCAGCTGGCCGAACGCGGCGGTGGCCGCGCGCTGGTGTCGATCTGCACCGCCGGCGGCATGGGCGTGGTGGCGATCGTCGAACGCTGACGCGGCCGATGTGCGAATGAGAAAGGCCGCCCAAGGGCGGCCTTTTTCGTTGGTGCCCCCAACACGCAGGGGCACTGTTGCCGGGCAGCGCCCGGTACTACGGCAGGCGGGGATTGCCGTAGTCGTCGCGCTCGTCGCGCAGCCCCCCGACCGGGTCGATGGGATCGGCCGGCAACGGCTGCGCCATCAACGACTGCTCCTCCACCGTGGCACGCTCGGTCACTGCGGCGGCCGCTTCGGTGGAGCGGGCGAGCGCGACGCTGTCCTCGCCGCGCTGCTGGCGCAGCGCGTTGGCGAAGCACTGCGCGGCCAGCGGGGCATCACCCCGCTCGTGGAACACCTCGCCCAACGCCTCCCAGGCCGCCGGGCCGGCACCGGCGGCGATCGCGCGGTGCAGGTAATCCTCCGCCGCCGCGTGCTGACGCTGACGCACGGCGATGCGGCCCAGCGCCAGCAGCAGCGCCGGGCTGGCCGGGTGGCTGGTCAGCCAACGCTGCAGGTTGGCCTGGCGCGTGGCCAGCTTGTCCACCGGCATCTGCCCGTAGAGCGTCACCAGCGATTCGTCCCAGCGCGTGTCCAGGGCCTGTTCCAGGGTCAGCAGGGCCGGTTCGTCCCAGTCCAGCGCCACCGCGCGCAGGGCGTAGCCGGCCACCACCTCCGGATCGCTGCGCAGCGCCTTCGGCGTGGCTTCCCACTGCGCGGCCAGCGCATTGACGTCGCCGGCTTCCAGCAGCGACTGCGCGGCCAGGCGGGCTTCCAGTTCAGCCACGGCATCATCGGGCAGCACCTTCTGCTTGCGCAGCGCGCCAAGCTGGCCATACGCCTCGTGCGCGCGTTCGGCACGCGCCAGCGCCTCGGTGCGCAGCCACAGACCGCGCGGCGGCAGCGGCTGGATCGCCGCCACGTCGAGCGCATTGATCGCATCCACCGGGCGTTCCTGGCCAAGCAGACGTTCGGCCAGCAGCAGCGCGTGGCTGGTGGCGTCTTCGCCGGCCAGACGCTGCAGGTACTGGTTGGCGGCAGCCTCGTCGCCGCGTGCCTGCGCACTGCGCACGGCCGTGGCCAGCGCCACCGCGCTCACCTCTTTGTCCTCGGCCGCAGCGCCGAGCAGCTTCTCTGCGCGCTGCCAGTGGCCGTACTCATGCGCCTGCAGGCCTTCGGTCAGGCGCGCACGGCCCTGCTTGCGGCGGTAGCGGCCCCACGCCCGGAACGGCGCGGCCACCAGGCTCCACAGCAGCCACAGCAACAGCAGTGCCACCAGCGCCGCGAGCGCAACCTGGGGCACCGTAGAGCGGTAGTCATTGCCGGCGTAGCGGTAGATCACTTCGCCGAACTGGCGCAGCGAGTCGGCGCCGAGCCATTGCGCGGCAATCACGCCGAGCGCAACGGCCAACAGAAGAACCACAAGGGACTGGAATGGCTTCATCGATCATCTCCCATCGCGCATGGCGCGCAGTTGCTGCAGGGTGCTGCCCAGTTCGGGCAGGGTGGGGCGCAGCGTGCGGGTGCGCAGATGCTGCAGTTCACCACGCCGCTCGCGCAGGGCGGGTGAATCCGGCCACAGACGCGGCAGCCACAGTGCCACGCGGTCCAGTGCCTGTTCATAACCGGCCTGGTCGCCGCGTTCGATCGCCGCGCGGGCCAGGGTCAGTTCCAGCTGCAGGGAATCCCACGCCGCGACGCGCTCGGCATCGGTCAGCGGGCCCTGGGTGCGGGTCGGGGTAATGGTCACGAACGGGGCCAGCACCTGGTGCCACCACGGTGTGGCGGCGGTCCGTGCGTCGTCGGCCACCGCGTCCGGCAGGGCGGTCAGTGCCTGGGCGAACGCGGCCAGCGCGGCGCTGGCCTGGGCCCGTGCGCCGGGACCCTGTGCATCCAGCGCGTTGCGCTCCTGCATCAGCGCCTGGCGCAGGTTGAGGTAGTCGCCGCCCTGGATGTCGCCCAGCGCAGCGGCGGCCAGCGCATACAGGCGCTTGGCGCCCTCCACGTCGTCGGCGAAGGCCAGCCGCTGGCCGGCCTGGCTCAGCAGCAGTTCGGCCTCTTCCAGCTGCAGCGCCTGCGCGCCATGCCGGGTGCTGTCGGCGAGCTTGGCCATATTGTCTTCGAGCAGGGCGTTGCGCTGGCTCAGGCCGAGCATCTCGTCGCGCAGCACGCGGTTGGTGGCCGCCGCGTCCTGCACCCGCTGCGAGGTGGAGCGCTGGTCGCGGCGCAGGGCCTCGACGCTGTCGAGCAGCCCCTGCAGCTGCAGGCTCGCGTTTTCGTCGCGCTGCCGGGCCTGGGCCTGCTGCGCCTGCCACTGCGTCCACCCCCACGCGGCACCGCCGCCGGCCACAAGCAGGCCCAGCACCGGAACGATCCAGCGCAGGGGACGACGGGTGGAAGGGGGCGAATCGGCTTCATTCATACAGGCATCCTTGTCGCGCGCGCCGGGCAGTCCGCTGGCTGGCGAGCGACGTGGTGCACAGCATCACCCGCCGCCCGCGCTGCCTGCAAGACCGGTGAAAACGCGGGTTCAGCAAGTTGCGCGTCGTGTGATCGCCCTGTGCGCCGCCTGTACCAGCTGCGCGGGAAGCGGGCCGTCGGCCTGCACCACGTGGACAAAGCCGGCGGCCTCGGCCTGCGTGGCCAGGCGCTCGCTGGCCGCCACCACCCAGGCCTGCCGCAGTGGAGCCTGCAGATCCCCGGGCAGCTGCGCCAGCAACCGGGCCAGTGCGTCGGCGCTGCTCACCGCCAGCGCCCAGGGCGTCGCCGCATGGCGCAGGCGCTGCAGCGTGCGTGGTGACAGCGGCAGCGGCTGCCGCAGATAGACGTCGGCGCGCAGCAGCTGCGCGCCCCGTGCCTGCAGCGTGGCGGCGATGATGCCGCGCCCGCCCGGCGCGGTCACCAGGCCGGCGCGCAGGCCGTCCAGGGTGGCCAGGGCCGGCAGTGCCAGCAGTCCCTCGCTGTCCATCCGCGCCGGGGCCTGGATATCGCGCGCGCCGGCACGCTGCAGGGCCGCTGCGGTGCCGCTGCCGACCGCCAGCCATTGGCCCGGGTGCGGCGCATCGAGCCGGGCCAGGCGCGATGCGGCCACCACGGCGGAGGGGCTGCTGAAGATCACCCGGTCGGCGCCCAGCGCCGCATCCAGCGCGGCACGCGTGGCCGCGTCGCCGCGCGCGCGCAGCGCCCACGGTGAGAGCGCGATGGTCGTGGCGCCCAGCGTGTGGGCGGCGCGGCGCATCGGGGCGTGCTGGCCGCGCGGGCGCAGCGACAACAGGGTCCAGTGCGTCGGATTTGCTTCGGTGTCCATTGCGGGCATTATGCGAGCCCTTCGATGCCGTTGCCCTCCGATGTCCGTTTCCGATTCCCTGCCCGCGCAGCTGGCTGCGCTGCAACACGTGCTGGACCGCATGCCGCCGGTGGCGGCGATGCAGATCCGTGTCCACGACTACCGTGACGGCGTGTTGCGCCTGCAGGCGCCGCTGGCGGCCAACGTCAACGACAAGGGCAATGCCTTCGGCGGCAGTCTGGCCTCGGCCCTGACCCTGTCCGGCTGGGCGCTGGTCACGCTGCGGCTGCGCCTGGCCGGTTTCGATGCCGATGTGTACGTGGCCGACAGCCACGTGCGCTACCTCGCGCCGGTGTACGGCGACCTGCAGGCCGACGCCCAGGCGGACGCGGAATCGGACTGGGACGGCTTCCTGGCCACGTTCGCGCAGCGCGGCAAGGCACGGATCGGCCTCACCGCGCGCCAGCCGGGCAGCGCCGGCAAGCCGGCCGCCGAACTCACCGGCCGCTTCGTGGCCTTCGCGAGAGGGTAGGATGGGCGCCTTGCCTATTGGGGAATTCGCATGCGCCGCCTGGTCCAGATCCTGCTCCTGACATCGTTTCTGCTGACCGGCGTGGGGACGCTGGCTGCGGCCGATCTCAGCCGCAAGCAACGTACCGCGCTGGAGGAGGTCCAGAACCAGTACGGCTCCACCATCCGCTGGGGCAACGCCGAGGATGCGCTGGGCTACCTGGACCCGGACTACCGCAAGGCCCACCCGCTGACCGACCTGCAGCTGCGCCGCTACGAGCAGATCCGTGTTTCCTCCTATCGCGAACGCAGCACCGCCGCGCTTCCCGATGGGACCGTGGAGCGCCGGGTCGAAATCGGGGTCATCAACGTCAACACCCAGGCCGAGCGCACCGTGGTGGTCAAGGAAGTCTGGCGCTGGGACCCGCAGGCCAAGCGCTGGTGGCAGGCCGGCGGCCTGCCGGACCTCTGGCAAGGCCAATAATCCCGGCCCCCGTGGCCGCTGGACGCCGCTTCGCCCGCATGTGCGACAATCGGCGCCCGCTTATCGACCCGTGATCTGAGTGAATTACGAAGAGTTGCTGGCCTTTGCCGGCCGAAACCCGATGTTGTCGATGGCCCTGGTCGGCCTGACCGTGGCCATCATCGTGACCGAAGTACGGCGCCTGTTCCGCGGCTACACGTCGCTCAAGCCGGCCGAACTGACCCAGCTGATGAATGCCGGGAACGCGCTGGTGGTGGACCTGTCGTCCAGCAGCGACTTCGAAAAGGGCCACATCGCCGGCAGCCGCAATGCGCAGCCGAGCCAGTTCGGTCCCGAGCACAAGCTGGTGGCCAATGCCAAACAGCGCCCGGTGGTGCTGGTGTGCCGCACCGGCAATGCCTCGGAAACCGCCGCCAAGGCGCTGAAGAAGGCCGGCTTCGAGCAGGTCAACGTGCTTGAAGGCGGCATCCCGTCGTGGCAGCAGGCCGACCTGCCGCTGGTCAAGGGCCGCAACTGATTTCACGTTGATGGCGTTGCGCGCCTTGTGCGCGACGCCACACGCCCCCATCGCTGGGGATGCAACAATCCATTTTTACAGCATTCATTCTGGAGCTACAGGAAATGTCCGATCAGAACACCAACGGCGCGATCGCGCCGGCCGACGCCGCCACCGGCCCCGCGTTCACCGTCGAGAAGATCTACGTCAAGGACGTTTCGTTCGAATCGCCGAATGCCCCCGCCGTCTTCAACGAAGCCGTGCAGCCGGAACTGCAGCTCAACCTGAACCAGCGCGTGCAGCGCCTGGGCGAGAACGCGTTTGAAGTCGTGCTGGCCGTCACCCTGACCTGCAAGGCCGGCGACAAGACCGCCTATGTGGCCGAAGTGCAGCAGGCCGGCGTGTTCGGCCTGATCGGCCTGGAGCCGCAGGCGATCGACGTGCTGCTCGGCACCCAGTGCCCGAACATCCTGTTCCCTTACGTGCGTTCGCTGGTCAGCGAGCTGATCCAGGCCGGCGGCTTCCCGCCGTTCTTCCTGCAGCCGATCAACTTCGAAGGCCTGTACGCCGAAACCCTGCGTCAGCGTCAGGAACAGGGCGAAACCTCGCTGGCCGATTCCGAGCCGGCCGGCAACGCCTGATCGGCGCTGCGTTCGTTCCGATGAGCAGCCACGCAGACAAGATCGCCGTTCTCGGTGCCGGTTCCTGGGGCACCGCGCTGGCGAGCCTGCTGGCCCGGCACGGTCATCCGACCGTGCTCTGGGGCCGCGACGCCGGCATGGTCGAGGCCATCGACCAGCGCCACGAGAACACCCGTTACCTGCCGGGCATTCCGCTGCCCGCGTCGCTGCGCGCGACCACCGATCTGGCCGCCGCCGTCGCGGGAGCCGCCTGGATCCTGGTCGTGGTGCCCTCGCACGCGTTCGGTGAGACCGTGCGCGCGCTGGCACCGCTGCGGCCCGCCGCAGCAGGCGTGGCGTGGGCCACCAAGGGCTTCGAGCCCGGTTCGGGACGCTTCCTGCACGAAGTGGCGCGCGAGGTCCTCGGGCCGGACGTGCCGCTGGCCGTGGTGACCGGTCCGTCGTTCGCCAAGGAAGTCACCCAGGGCCTGCCCACCGCCATCACCGTGCACGGTGACGACGTGGACTTTGCCCAGCAGGTGGCCGAAGCGATGCACGGCCCGGCCTTCCGCGCTTACACCGGCGATGACATGGTCGGCGCCGAGCTGGGGGGCGCGATGAAGAACGTGCTGGCCGTGGCCACCGGCGTTGCCGATGGCATGCAGCTGGGCCTGAACGCGCGTGCCGGCCTGATTACCCGTGGGCTCAACGAAATGCTGCGGCTGGCTGCGGCCATCGGCGCCAAGCCGGAGACCCTGATGGGGCTGGCCGGACTGGGCGACCTGGTGCTGACCTGCACCGGCGATCTCTCGCGCAACCGTCGCCTGGGCCTGGCCCTGGGACGTGGGCAATCCCTGCCCGACGCGATCCGCGAGATCGGTCAGGTGGTGGAGTCGGTGCAGACCGCCGACGAAGTCATGCGCCAGGCACGCCGCCACGGCATCGACCTGCCGATCTCCGAACGTGTGCGCGCCGTGCTGCATGGCGAACAAACGCCCGAAGAAGGGTTGCGTGCGCTGCTGGCACGCGAACAGAAACCGGAATACCCGGACACGCTGTTCAAGTGATTGTGAAAAACCCCGGCATTGCCGGGGTTTTTTTTTGGACCACGCGCGGCCGGAGATGGATCACGTGCTGGACCGCAATGGCCAGAACGCAGAAACCCAGCGTGCGCTGGGTTTGGCGTGGCATACCGACGTGGGCGTGGCCAGAAAAAGTGAAGCCCGGCGTGGAGCCGGGCTTCGTGGCGCAGGGGAGAGAGACCGCGCCATCCAACAGGGTGCTGCGTGACGCCGATTACCAGGTGAAACGCGGGCCGACGAACCATTCCTTGTCGCCGCCCTTGGCCAGCTTCACTTCGCCGCTCAGGCCCCAGTTCTGGTTGAACTTGGCCTGGGCGCCAACGCGACCGTAGAACTCGCCGTCCGGGTTGATGCCGTGCTTCTTGCTGAAGTCTTCGTAGCCGGCCATCGCGTAGCCTTCGATCATCGGGGTGAACGCGGTGCGCACGCCCACTTCGGTGGCGTAGCCGTTGAAGTCCAGGCCGTGCTTCGGATCGAACTTCTGGTACGCGACGCGGGCCACCAGGTCGGTGGTCGGCGCGATGCCGTAGTTGTAGCCGACACCCACGCGCCACTGGTCGACGTCGGCGCTGCCGCGCTTGGTTTCCTGCGAGTTGTAATCGCCGAAGACATGGAAGTTCGGCGCGATCGCGACCGAGCCCTTGGCAGCCCAGCCATCGGCGTCGCCGCCCTTGGCATCGGTGTTCACGTAGCCGCCTTCAACGTAGTTGTACGACAGGCCGTCGGTTGCCGAAGCAGCGAACGGCAGTGCAGCGAGCAGACCCAGGGCAAGCAGAGAAGACTTCATCATCGGGACACCTTTTTTATTTTGGTTTGATCGCCAGCAGCGCGGGGGAGGGGAGAAGCTGCGCTGCTGGCGACAGGTGTGAATTATCCGTTAGCCACCCCAATCGGCCCTGAATATTAAACTGACCAGTACATAAATGTACGAGCCATTCAGGGAACTTGAGTGATCCGCTTTTTAGCGCCCGCAGAAAGCAGAAAAGGCCGCGCATCCGCCCGGCCTTTCCGTACACCGTTGCGGGACGCAGCCGTATCAGCTGCAGGACCCGTCTTCGCCCTGCAGCGAGGCCTCGTCCAGCGGGTGGGTCGTCTCGATCAGCGCACGCTGCGCCCCGCTTGGATCGCCCAGCCACCGCACCTTGCAGTCGGTTACCAGGCGGCCCACCAGCTTCGCCTGCGTCGGCGCGTACAGCATGTCCAGCGCGGTGGTGCTGCACTGATGCGCCTGGCAGGCCGAGTAGTACCACCAGGTCTGGTCCTGCACCTGCAGTGGCCTGCCCGGTGCGCTGGGCCCACTGAGCAGACGCTCGCGCAGCGGCGGCACCGCCGGATCGGTGGATTCGGCGGGCGCGGCGTCCTTCATCAGCGCATCGAATGCAGCCAGCACCCTGGGGTCTGTGCGGCCGCAGTCGTCCACCGTGTTGCCGCCGACCAGAGTGAAGAAGTAGGTCGCCAACGGCGCGTCGGCGCACGTGATGTCGTCGCCGGGGGTGACGTCTGCCGGCTCGCCTTCGTTGTCCCATACCGACGGATCAACGCCCTTCTCGATGTCGTTGTCGTCCTCGGCCAGCGTGGACGCCACTGGCGTTGCTTCTGCCGCAGGTGCCGATGCAGGTGCGGTCGCATCAGCTGTTTCCGGCGTCTGCCCGCAGGCCGCCAGCACGGCGACCATCAGTGATACCGACATGAAGCGCATCTTCATTCCCTGTCCTGTTGCGTCCTGGTGGATGTCCTGCCGTGATCGCCCCTGCAGCGCCCGGCGGGGAGGCTGATTGTAACCAGGGGTGGCAGGCGACGCCGGCACGGTGTCCGGCATTGCAGAAGCGCGCAGCGCGGATCAGGGGCGCTGTCGCTCAGAGGTGGCCGTCGCGCAGGTAGTCGAACAGTTCGGCGTCGCCCTTCAGGCCAAGCTTCAGCATCGCATCGCCCTTCTGGCGGCTGATGGTGCTCACGCTCTTGTGCAGCTGCAGAGCGATCTCCTTGACGGTGAGGCCGGTGCCGAGCAGGCGCAGTACCTCCACTTCGCGGGGTGAAAGCTCTTTGTGGCCCTCGTCATCGACGCTCTGCGTGCCGATCGCGTCAATGCGCTCCTTCAGCGTGCGGCTGACGTACGGTGTGCCGCGCTGCACGGTCTGGATCGCCAGCGGCAGCTCTTCCATCGAGGACGCCTTGTCGACCAGGCCGAGCACGCCGGTGGACTTCACCATCCGCAGGATCGCCAGGTTGTTGGATACGCTGAGCATCAGCACCGGCAGGTCCGGAAAGCGGCGGCGGATCATCCCGATCATGGCGAAGCCGTCGGCCTGCTGCCCGCCGGGCATCGAGTAGTCGGTGACCAGCACATCGCAGGGGAAAGACGACAATGCCCGCATCAGCTCTTCGACGGTACTGGCCTCGGCAACGACGCGACCGACGCCGCTGGTCTCGATCACGGCCTTGGTGCCGATCCGGACGACGGGGTGGTCGTCGGCGATGATTATGCGCAGGGTCATGGACTAGTATTGCCTCAAAGGCAGCCGCCCGTGGGGTCGTGCTGGGGTGGAAACTTCATTCTAGGGAGATCAGGCCGCATGCGTACCCGGATCGCCCGCTGGGTGCTGATGCTGGCCGTCGTGCTGGGCGTGCCGGCGCCGCTCTCCGCTGCAGGCAACCCGGCCCTGGCGCCGACGGTACCGCCGCGCCAGAGCGAGTGGCTTGAGCGGCACCCTACCATCATCCTTGGCCTGTACGACAGCGGCTGGCCGCCCTTTGAGGCCATCGAGGAGGGCAAGCCGGTCGGCCTGGGCTACGACTACCTGCAGGCGGTGGCCGAGCGCCTGGGCGTGACGGTGCAGGTCCGCCTGTATCGCAATTGGACCGAGGTGCTGGATGCGGCATGCCGGGGCGAGGTCGACGTGGTGATGAACGTCGCGCTGACGGCCGACCGCACCCGCTGCATGGTCTACACCCGGGCCTACCTGGATGCACCGCTGGCGCTGGTGGCGCGCCCGGATGACACCCGCACCTCCACCGACCCGGACCTGCGCGGCCTGCGCGTGGTGACCGAAGAGGCCTTCGTGACCAGCGACCAGGTGCGTGCCCGCTTCCCGGCCGCCCGCCAGGTGAGCGCGGCCAACACCGCCGGGGCGCTGACGATGGTGACCCGGGGCGAGGCGGATGTGTACATAGGAAACGCCTATGTCGCTGCGGCGGTGATCGAGCAGGAACACCTGACCGACATCAGCGTGCTGCGCCCCAGCGATCTGCCGCCGGAGCGCCTTCACTTCGGCGTGCCGCATGCCAAGCAGCCGTTGGCCGAGGCGCTGGACACCGCACTGGCCAGCCTCGGCCAGGCCGAACGCGACACGATCGCGCGGCGCTGGCTGCGTACCCCGCAATGGTCCACCCAGTCGCGGCTGATCCTGGGCAACGCCGAACGGCGCGTGCTGGCGACACCGCTTCGGATGGGGTTCGCGCCGAATGCGACACCGCTGGGATTCATCGATGCCAACGGGCATGCCAGCGGCGTGGCCGGCGACTACCTCAAGCAGCTGCGCATGGTCGGCGCCCACCTGATCCGGGTGCCCGCGCACGACTGGTTCGAGGTCCGTGAGCAGGCGCGCCGCGGCGATGTCGATGTGGTGCTCGGGATGCCCAACGACTCGGCCTACCTGGGGCCGGACTGGGTGTTCAGCCAGCCCTTCATCACGGTGCCCAACGTGATCGTGACCGCCACCGGCAGCGCGTCGGTGCTGGACGTGGCCGACCTGGACCGGCTCAGCATTCTGCTGTCCGATCCGGACCGGCTGCGCGGCTATATCCTGCAGCACGCGCCCAACGCCCGCATTGTGCCGGCGCGCAGCGCCGAGCAGGCCCTGGCGCGGCTGGCCAATGGCGATGCCGATGCCTACGTCGGCAACCTGGCGCTGGTCGACCGCATCGTGCGCGAGCGCTACCCCGCCCAGCTGCATGTGGCCGCGCCCGCCGGCTTCAACGATCAGTTCTCGCTCGCGGTCAAACGCCAGTACGCCCCGCTGGCCACCACGTTCGACCGCGTGCTGGTGAACATGACCCCGCGCGAACACGAGGCCATCCGCAACGACTGGCTGTCGGCCGAGTACCGCAGCGGCATCGACTGGCGCGACGCGGTGCGCTGGGCGGTGCCGATCGCGCTGATCCTGCTCACCGCGCTGCTGGTGCATGGCTGGGGCTACCTGCGCCTGCGCCGCGAAGTGGCCACGCGCCGGCGTGTGGAGCAGCGGCTCGCCGAGGTGACCGACAACCTGCCCGCCATTGTCTACCAGGCCCGCCGCGGTGCCGACGGACGCCTGTCGCTGCCCTACATCGTGGGTGACATGGAAGCGATGTTCGGCCTGAGCGCGGCCGAGGCGATGGCCGACGAGAGCCGGGTGATGGCCCAGCTCGACGCGCAGGACCGCCCGCGCGTACTGCAGGTGCTGGAGCGCGCCGCGCTCGACTTCACCGGGCTGGATATGGAGTTCCGCACCTACCCGCGCGGCGTGCTGCACTGGATCCGCGCCCGCGCGCTGCCGTATGCCGCCGAGGATGGCGCGGTGCTGTGGAGCGGGTACTGGGTGGATGTCACCGAAGCCCGTGCGCAGGCCGACGCTTTGGCCGACGCCAAGGCCGCTGCCGAGCGCGCCACGGCGGCCAAGGCGGACTTCCTGGCAACGATGAGCCACGAGATACGCACGCCGATGAGCGGCGTGCTGGGCATGCTGGAGATGCTCTCGCACACGCAGCTGGATGCCGAGCAGCGCAAGGTGATCGAGGTGATCGAGGACTCGGCGCAGATGCTGCGGCAGATCCTCGATGACATTCTGGTGTACTCGCGCATCGAGGCAGGCGCGCTGCCGCTGGAGCCGCGTCCGGTGGCGCTGCCATCGCTGCTGGACAATGTGCAGCAGCTGCTGGCGCCACAGGCCTCGGCCAAGGGGCTGCAGTTGTCGCTCCGGGTGGACGACGCGGTGGCCGCGCTGCACCTGGCCGACGGCGTGCGCCTGCGCCAGATCGCGTTCAACCTGCTCAGCAATGCCATCAAGTTCACCGAGCAGGGACAGGTCGCCATCACGCTGGACTGTGTGGAGAACCTGGACGACGCACAGCGGTTGCGCCTGGTCGTGACCGACACCGGTATCGGCATCTCCGCCGAACAGCGCGAGCGGCTGTTCAAACCGTTCGCACAGGCCGAGGTGGGCACCAGCCGCAAGTACGGCGGCACCGGTCTCGGGCTGAGCATCTGCCAGCGGCTGGTGGCGCTCATGCATGGCCAGTTGGAGATGCACAGCGTGCCCGGCGAGGGTACGCGGGTGACGGTGGAGCTGACGCTGCCGCGCCTGCCCGGCGAGGGCCACGCCGACATCGGGCGGATGCCGGTACCGGAGGTCGAACCGCTGCCGGCGGCGCTGGCGGAGCGCCGCATCCTGGTGGTGGAGGACCACCCCACCAACCAGGTGCTGATGCAGTGGCGGCTGCAGCAGCTCGGCATGGCCCACGAGCTGGCCGAGGACGGTGAACAGGCGCTGGCGAAGCTGGCGTCCACCGGATACCACCTGGTGATCACTGACTGCCGCATGCCGGTGATGGACGGGTACCAGATGACCCGCCGCCTGCGCGAACGCGAACGCGACAGCGGCGCCACCCGGGTGCCCGTGATCGCCTTGACGGCCAGTACCCTGGACGCGGATGTGCAACGCTGCCGTGAGGCCGGCATGGACGATGTGCTGGCCAAACCGGTGGCGCTGGCCACGCTGCGGCAGATTCTGCTGCGCTGGTTGCCAGGCGGCAGCGACGGCCGCGACGGCATCGTGGATGCGGCGGCACCGGTGCCGGCCGCGCTGCCGGGTGCTCTGCCCGGTCGCGCCGCCATCGAGGCCCGGTTCGGTTCCGGCCACGTGGCGCAGGTATTGATCGACAGTATGCGCGAGGCGACCGAGGCCGATCTGCTGCGCGGCCGTTCGGCGGTACAGGCGCAGGATGCGGCGGTGCTGACCGACGTGCTGCATCGCATTGCCGGTGGGCTGGGGACGCTCGGCGCCGATGCCCTGGCAGTGCAGGCGCAGGCCCTGATGGCGCAGGTGAAAGAGGTCGGAACGCCGGCCGTGGAGGCATCGCTGGCGGCCTTCGAACGCCAGCTCCGTGACTACCTGCAGGCGCTGCAGGCACAGTGAGGCGCGGGTCTCAGCGTTGCTGCTGCAGGTACTCGATCACCTGGCGGCGCCGCTGTGGATCGGCGGTGGCGTTGACCATGCGTGTACCGGGCACCACGTGCGTGGGCGAGCGCAGGAACGTATCCAGGGTCTGCTCGTTCCAGGTCAGCCCGGCCTGCTGCATCGCCGGCGAATACGGGTAGCCGGCGACACTGCCGGCGCGGCGGCCGATCACGCCGTGCAGGTTCGGCCCGAAGCGATGCACGCCTCCGGCGTTGACAGTGTGGCAACCGGCGCAGATCGCGAACGCGCGCTGCAGTGCCTGCTGGTGCACCTGTTCGGGCGTCTGCGGCGCGCGCGCGCAGGCGGCCAGCCACAGGCTGGCCACGATCACGCAGGAAAGACGCTTCCGGTACACGTCCGGATCACATCGCCGGGTAGTTGGGGCCGCCGCCACCTTGCGGGGTCACCCACACGATGTTCTGGGTGGGGTCCTTGATGTCGCAGGTTTTGCAGTGCACGCAGTTCTGCGCGTTGATCTGCAGCTGCTCCTGGCCCTCGGCGCCGACGAACTCGTACACGCCGGCCGGGCAGTAGCGCGCTTCCGGCCCGGCGTACTCGGCGAGGTTGACCCGCACCGGCACGCTGGCGTCTTTCAGCGTCAGGTGGCTGGGCTGGTCTTCCTCGTGATTGGTGCTGCTCAGGAACACCGAACTGAGGCGGTCGAAGGTGAGCACGTTGTCCGGCTTGGGATACACGATCCGGGTGTGCTGCGACGCCGGTTCCAGGCACTCGTGGTCGGCCTTGCTGTGGCGCAGCGTCCACGGCGGGTTGCGGATGCCCAGCTTGGGCAGCAGCCATTGCTCGATGCCGGTCATCAGCGTGGCCACGGTGCGGCCCTTCTTGAACCACTGCTTGAAGTTCTTGGACTGCTTGAGTTCGTCATGCAGCCAGCTGCTCTCGAACGCGGCGGGGTAGGCGCTGAGTTCGTCGCGCTGGCGGCCGTCGGTCAGCGCATCGAACGCGGCATCAGCGGCCAGCATGCCGGTCTTGATCGCCGCATGGCTGCCCTTGATGCGGCTGGCGTTGAGGTAACCCGCTTCGCAGCCGACCAGCGCGCCGCCGGGGAAGACCGACTTGGGCAGCGACAGCAGGCCGCCGGCGGTGATCGCACGCGCGCCGTAGGCGATGCGCTTGCCACCCTCCAGGTGTTTGCGGATCGCCGGATGGGTCTTGAAGCGCTGGAACTCCTCGAACGGGCTCATCCAGGGATTGCGGTAGTCCAGGCCGACCACAAAACCGACCGCGACCTTGCCGCCGTCGGCGTGGTACAGGAACGAGCCACCGTAGGTGTCGCTGTCCAGCGGCCAGCCGGCGGTGTGCACGACCAGGCCCGGTTCGTGCTTGGCCGGGTCGATCTGCCACAGTTCCTTGATGCCGATGCCGTAGGCCTGCGGATCCTTGCCGGCATCGAGCTGGTAGCGCGCGATCAGCTGGCGGCCAAGGTGGCCGCGCGAGCCTTCGGCGAAGATCGTGTAGCGGGCATGCAGTTCCATGCCACGCTCGAAGTTGGGACCGTGCGTACCATCCTTGCGGATGCCCATGTCGCCGGTGGCCACGCCCATCACCGCACCGGTCTCGTCGTACAGCACCTCGGCGGCGGCGAAGCCGGGGAAGATCGCCACGTCCAGCGCCTCGGCCTGCTGGGCCAGCCAACGGGTCACTTCACCCAGGCTGATGATGTAGTTGCCTTCGTTGTGGAAGCACTCCGGCAGCAGCGCGTTGGGCGTGCTGCGCGCGCCGTCCGGGCTGAGGAACAGGAATTCGTCGCGGGTGACCTTCTGCTTCAGCGGTGCGCCGCGCTCGGCCCAGTCGGGGAACAGCTCGGTCAGCGCGCGGGTATCCATGATCGCACCGGACAGAATGTGCGCGCCGGGTTCGGAGCCCTTCTCCAGCACGCATACGGACAGCTCGCGCCCGGCCTCGATGGCACGCTGGCGCAGCCGGATCGCGGTGGCCAGGCCAGCGGGGCCGGCGCCGACGATCACCACGTCGAATTCCATGGCTTCACGCGGGGGCAGGGCGGTGGTTTCTTCGCTCATCGGGGTGCGTAACTCTTGGGTAGTGCCGACCCGGCCAAGGCCGGCGGCGGTTGCCTGGGAATCGCGCGAGGCTGCACCGCGCAACTGCTGGATCAAGCTGTCAGGGTACCGGCACGCGACGATTCCGCCTAGGTCGCCACCGGTCGCGCGGTGGGCCCCGCAGCTCGCAACGTCGGATGGTGCGCCGCATCAATTCAACGGGTGGTGGCAGCGTATGGCGCTGCGCGGCTCAGCCGGTCGCATCGAAACCGGCGTGGTAGCGCACGTCGGCATCGGGACTGTCACCGCGCAGCCGCCGCGACTGGAAGTACGCGGCGGGAATGCCGGGCAGCCGCAGGCGCGGATCGGCCTCGAAGCCGAAGCGCGCGTAATACGCCGGATCGCCGAGCAGCACGCAGCCCGCAGCGCCGCGGGCCTGCAGCGCATCGATGGCGGCCTGCATCAGGGCGCTGCCGATGCCACGGCCCTGCTGCGCGGGCAGCACCGAGATCGGGCCGAGCCCATACCAGTCGGTGCTGCCGTCGCTCAGTTCGACCGGCGACAGCGCGACGTGGCCCAGCAGCGCCGCGCCCTCTTCGGCAACCAGCGAAACCGACAGCGCACCGGACCGGCGCAGCGCATCGACGATGAACGACTCGGTGTGGCTGCTGTGGGGCGCGTCCTGGAAGGCCTCGCGGGTGAGGGCATGGATGGCGTCGATGTCGTCGGGGCGTTCCGCGCGGATCTGCATGTCCGGCTCCTCTGCTGTGACATGGGCATTGTAGGCCGTGCTGCGGCATGCCTTGGCCTGCCCCTGCGCAGGGACCACAATGGGCGCCGTGTTCCACCGCCACGATGCCCCGGGTAGCCATGTCACTGAATCCGTACGACCTGTTTGATGTCCGCTCCCTGCTCACCGAGGAGGAACGTGCCGTACAGGCCACGGTGGCGCGCTTCACCGATGAACGGGTCCTGCCGATCATCGGCGACGCGTTCGACCAGGGGCGCTTCCCCGACGAACTGATCCCCGAGATCGCGGCGTTGGGCCTGCTCGGCTCCAGCCTGCCCGAACAGTACGGCGGTGGTGGCCTCAATGCGGTCAGCTACGGGCTGATCTGCCAGGAACTGGAACGTGGCGACTCCGGGCTGCGCAGTTTCGTGTCGGTGCAGAGCTCGCTGTGCATGTACCCGATCTTCGCCTACGGCAGCGAGGAACAGCGCCTGCGCTGGCTGCCCGACATGGCCGCCGGCAAGGTGATCGGCTGCTTCGGGCTGACCGAGGCGCACGGCGGGTCGGACCCGGCGGCAATGAAGACCCGGGCCGTGCGCGATGGCGGCGACTGGGTGGTGAACGGCAGCAAGATGTGGATCACCAGTGGGCCGGTGGCCGATATCGCCATCGTCTGGGCGCACACCGAGGACGGCATCCAGGGGTTCGTGCTGGAAAAGGGCATGCCCGGTTTCAGCACCCAGGAAATCAAGCACAAGATGAGCCTGCGTGCGTCGCTCACCGGCGCGCTGTTCTTCGACAATGTGCGTGTCCCCGAGCGCAACCGCCTGCCCAATGTGCAGGGCTTGAAGGGTCCGCTGGGCTGCCTCAACCAGGCGCGTTACGGCATCAGCTGGGGGCCGATCGGTGCGGCGGTGGCGTGCCTGGACGAAGCGCTGAACTACACCAAGCAGCGCGTGCTGTTCGGCCGCCCGGTGGCCGCCACGCAGAGCGCACAGATCAAGCTGGCCGACATGGCGCGGCGGATCACCACCGCGCAGCTGTTGTCGCTGCAGCTGGGACGCCTGAAGGATGCCGGGCAGCTGCAGCCGCAGCAGGTCAGCCTGGCCAAGTGGAACAACTGCCGGATGGCGATCGACATCGCGCGTGAATGCCGCGACCTGCTCGGCGGCGCCGGCATCACCACCGAGCACGTGGCGATCCGGCATGCGCTGAACCTGGAATCGGTGATCACCTACGAGGGCACCGAGACCGTGCACCAGCTGGTGATCGGGCGCGAGCTGACCGGCATCAACGCGTTCTGAAGGCCACCGGGCCGACGGTTGGTTGGCACAGGCCTACTGGCCGCCGGCGAATCCGCTCTGGCGCCAGGCTTCGTACATCACCACCGCGACGGTGTTGGATAGATTGAGGCTGCGGTTGCCCGGCTGCATCGGCAGGCGCAGCCGGCGGCCGTGCGGCAGCGAATCGAGCAGGTCCTGGGGCAGGCCGCGGGTTTCCGGGCCGAACAGGAAGGCATCGCCGTCTTCAAACGGCTGGGTGTCATAACGCACGCTGCCGCGGGTGCTCAGGGCGAACAGGCGCTTGGGGGCAATGGCCTGCAGGGCGGCATCCAGGTCGGGATGTACCTGCAGTCGAGCGTATTCGTGATAGTCCAGGCCGGCGCGCTTGAGCTGCTTGTCGCTCAGGTCGAAACCGAGCGGCTCGATCAGGTGCAGCCGCGCGCCGGTGTTGGCGCAGAGGCGGATCACATTGCCGGTGTTCGGCGGAATTTCGGGTTGGAACAGGACGACGTGGAACGTAGGCGAGGCAGTCATCGGCGCAGTGTACGCCGCGGCTGCGAAAGTTCGCAGCCGGAAATCAGCGGACCAGCACCGAGGCGGCGGTTTCCAGGGCCAGGGCCTGCAGGTCCGACGGGCTCGGGCGCACGTGCAGGGTCGGCAGGTTGACGATCACGTCGCGGGCAACGGCAGTGGCGGCAGCGGTCAGGGCGGCCACGTAGTCGCGGTTGCCGGCTTCTTCGGCAGCCAGGGCCTGGTACTGCTCGGCGGTCGGACGGACGTCGACGGTGGCCAGGGTGGTGACGCGGCGGTTGGCGGTCAGCTCGGCGCGGTACTCGGCGATCATGCCGGCGGTCGGGCGGACTTCGACCACGGCCAGGGTGGGGATGGTGCTGTTGCGCTCGACGTTGGCCTGGGCGATCTGGTCGGCGGAGGGGCGCACCTGCACGGTGTCCAGGGTGGTGATGGCCGAGGCGGCCTGCAGGTTGCCGGCAAAGGCGGTGCTGGCGGCGATGGCGATGGCAATGGCGAGGGTCTTGGTGTTCATGGCGGGTCCTGTTTAGTGTTGGTGAGCAGTGGTGTGGTAGTAAGGTAGTACACCGAATCTGGGCTTGCAAGAACAATCTGCATTTTTCTTTGTTTGTTCAGCCATCAGTCAGCTTTAGGCTGGGTTCCCCAAGGGGCACTTAGGACAAAGCAGGCTTCGTGCCAACTTTTACGTATTGATTTGAAAGGGATTTTTGGGTCGCGGTGAGTGTCCGCTGTCCGGACACCTGTCCGTTGCCGCGCCGTTCTGTCCGCGTCATCCGGCGCGGACACCGCATCGCAGCCCTGGACACCGGCAATGACTGTTGGCGGATGCCTTTCGACGGGCGCTCGCGCTAGCATCGGCCTTCACTTTCATGACCAAGGAACAGGAATGACCGTCCAACTCCGCCCGCGCGCTGCGCTGCTGGCCGTAGCCCTTTCCACCGCGCTGGGCGCGCTTGCCCCGGCACCGGTGCTGGCCAAGCCGGCTGCGGTGGCCAAGGTCGACATTCCGTTCGAAGAGTTCACCCTGCCCAACGGGCTGCGGGTGGTGGTGCACACCGACCGCAAGGCGCCGATCGTCGCGGTCAACATCTGGTACCACGTCGGCAGCAAGGACGAACCGGCCGGCCGCACCGGCTTCGCGCACCTGTTTGAACACCTGATGTTCCAGGGCAGCGAGAACCACGCCGGCGAGTACTTCGAGCCCTTCAAGCAGGTCGGCGTGACCGGCCAGAACGGCACCACCAACACCGATCGCACCAATTACTTCGAGAACGTGCCCACCACCGCGCTGGACATGGCGCTGTGGATGGAGTCGGATCGCATGGGCCATCTGCTTGGCGCGATCGACCAGGCCGCGCTCGACGAACAGCGCGGCGTGGTGCAGAACGAAAAGCGCCAGGGCGAGAACCAGCCCTATGGCCAGGTGTGGGAAAAGCTCAACCGCGCGCTGTATCCGGAAGGGCACCCGTATCACCACAGCGTGATCGGCTCGATGAACGATCTCAACGCCGCCTCGCTGGATGACGTCAAGACCTGGTTCCGTACCTGGTACGGCCCGAACAACGCGGTGCTGGTGCTGGCCGGCGACATCGACGTGGCCACGGCCAAGGAAAAGGTTGCCCGTTACTTCGGCGACATCCCGGCGGGTCCGAGCATGGCCCAGCCGAAGGTGGACGTGGCCAAGCGCCCGGCTTCCACCCGCGAAGTGATGACCGACAAGGTGCCGCAGGCGCGCATCTACCGCGCCTGGAACGTGGCCCAGGTCGGCACCACCGACATCGACCAGCTGCAGCTGCTGGCGCAGGTGCTCGGCGGCGCCAAGTCCTCGCGTCTGGACCAGCGCCTGGTGCACCAGGACCAGCTGGTGGACAACATCAGCGCCGGCGCCTACAGCTCGCAGCTGGGCTCCAATTTCATGATCGTCGCCAGCGTCAAGCAGGGCGTGGACCCGGCCAAGGTCGAGGCCATCATCGATGAGGAAATCAAGCGCCTGCTCAAGGACGGTCCGACGGCCGAAGAACTGAGCCGGGGCAAGACGGCCTTCCGCGCCGGCTTCATCCGCGGCATTGAGCGCATCGGTGGCTTCGGCGGCAAGGCCGACGCGCTGGCCGAATGCACCGTGTTCGAAGGCGACCCGGGCTGCTTCCGCAAGTCGCTGGCCAACATCGACGCGGCCACCGCCGCCGACGTGCGCGCCGTGGGCGCCAAGTGGCTGGGCACCGGCGACCACACCATCGTGGTCGAGCCGGGCGCGCGCGTGGCCCTGCCGGAACTGCCGTCGGCAACGCCGCAGCCGTTCACCGTGCCGGCCGTGGACGCCAGGTACACCACCCTGCCCAAGGGCGTCGACCGCAGCACCGGCGTGCCGCAGACCAAGACCTTCCCGGAACTGAAGTTCCCGCAGCTGCACCGCGCCACGCTGAAGAACGGCACCAAGGTGATCCTGGCCGAGCGCCACGACATCCCGGTGGTGCAGTTCAGCTATGAGTTCCCCGGTGGCTTCACCGCCGACCAGGGCCGCAAGTCCGGCACCGCCAACTTCACGATGGGCATGCTGACCGAAGGTGCCGGCGAGCGCGGCGCACTGCCGTTCGCCGATGCCGCCGATGCGCTGGGCGCCAAGCTGGACGCGTCGGCCTCGCTGGACAACACCAGCGTGTACCTGTCGGCCCTGAAGGAAAACCTGGCGCCGTCGCTGGCGCTCTATGCCGACATGCTGCGCCAGCCGCGTTTCGACCAGACCGAGATCGACCGCATCAAGGCCAGCTGGATCGCCGGCATCCGCCAGGAGAAGGTCAACCCGAGCGCCTCGGCGATGCGCGTGCTGCCGACGCTGCTGTACGGCGCCGGCCATCCGTATGCCATTCCCTTCACCGGCAGCGGCAACGAGGCCGACATCCAGGCCCTGACCCGCGCCGAGCTGGTGGACTTCCACGCCCAGTGGCTGCGTCCGGAACAGGGCACCCTGATTGTTGTGGGTGACACCACGCTGAAGGAAATCGTGCCGCTGCTGGAACGCCAGTTCGGTGACTGGAAGGCCGACGGCGCGGCGCCGCAGATCAAGGCCCCGGTGGATGTGGCACGTCCGGCACAAACCCGCGTGTTCCTCATCGACCAGCCGGGCGCCGTGCAGGCCAACCTGTTCGCCGCCCAGGTGGTGCCGTCCTCGATGGACGCCGGCACCACCCGCTTCGACATCGCCAACGGCGTGCTCGGCGGCGACTTCACCTCGCGCCTGAACATGAACCTGCGCGAGCAGAAGCATTGGTCCTATGGTGCCGGCAGCAACGCCAGCAACACCCTGGGCCAGCGCCCGTGGACGGCGCGTGCCCCGGTCCAGATCGACAAGACCGCCCCGTCGATCGCCGAGATGCAGAAGGAAATCGCCGAGTTCGCCAGCGCGGCCAAGCCGGCCACTGCGGCCGAGGTCGAGCGCATCCGCAACATCCAGACCCTGAGCCTGCCGGGCGCCTATGAAACCGCCAGCGCGGTGCTGGGCACCATCAGCGGCATCGTCAGCTACAAGCGCCCGGACGACTACGTGTTCAAGCGCAAGGCCGAGATCGAGGCGATGACCCCGGCGCAGGTGCAGCAGGCCGCGGCCACGCTCGATCCCAAGACCCTGACCTGGATCGTGGTCGGTGACCTGAAGCAGACCGAGGCACCGGTCCGCGCGCTGAACCTGGGCGAGGTCACCGTGATCGACGCCGACGGCAAGCCCGTGAAGGCCTCCGCGCCGGCCGCTCCGGTGGCCACGCCCAAGGCCCGCTAAGCCGGCCTGGAGGATCACCGCCCTGGCGACAGGGCGGTGATCACAGCCGATTCAGCCGTTTCCCGCACAATCCCCTTCGTCGTCCTGCAAGGCTTCCCGCATGCGCCATCTGCTCCTGTCCGCCCTGATCCTCAGCGTCACCGCCTGCACCTGGGTGCCGATCGAACCGGTCGGCAAGACCGTCCGCGTCCTCCCGGCCGGGGCAGTGCCCAGTGGCTGCCAGAGCAAGGGCGAGGTGGTGGTGACGGTCAAGAGCAAGGTCGGCTTCTACAACCGCAACCCCCTGCGCGTGCAGGACGAGCTGGAAACCCTGGCCCGCAACGAGGCCCCCAGTGCCGGGGCCAATGCCGTTCAGGCGGCCGGCCTGCCGGCCGATGGCAGCCAGCGTTTCCTGGCCTTCCAGTGCCCGCCACGCTGAACCCTTCACACCCGGGGCGGACCATACGCCCGGGCGTGAATTCGTAAAGGTGCGGTGAAGGCGGCGCCGGCTTACAATAGCGCCCCCTTTGCCTGAGCCTTGGCGCTAACTGATGCTCTTCAAGAATGTCTCTATCGCCGGCCTGGCGCACATCGACGCGCCGCACACGCTGACGTCCAAGGAAATCAACGAACGTCTGCAGCCGACGCTGGATCGTCTGGGTATCCGTACCGACGTGCTCGGCGACATCGCCGGCATCCATGCCCGTCGCCTGTGGGACGCGGACATGCTGGCCTCCGACGCGGCCACCCTGGCGGCGCGCAAGGCGCTGGAAGATGCCGGGATCGGTGCCGACAAGATCGGCCTGCTGGTCAACACCTCGGTCAGCCGCGACTACCTGGAGCCGTCCACCGCCAGCATCGTCTCGGGCAACCTGGGCGTCGGCGATGAGTGCATGACCTTCGACGTCGCCAACGCCTGCCTGGCCTTCATCAACGGCATGGACATCGCGGCGCGCATGCTCGAGCGCGGCGAGATCGACTACGCGCTGATCGTCGATGGCGAAACCGCCAACCTGGTGTACGAGAAGACCCTCGAGCGCATGGCCCTGCCGGGCGTCACCGCCGATGACTTCCGCAACGAGATGGCCGCCCTGACCCTGGGCTGCGGTGCCGCCGCGATGGTGATGGCACGCACCGAACTGGTGCCCGATGCGCCGCGTTACCGCGGTGGCGTGACGCGTTCGGCCACCGAGTGGAACCAGCTGTGCCGCGGCAACCTGGACCGCATGGTCACCGACACCCGCATGCTGCTGATCGAAGGCATCAAGCTGGCGCAGAAGACCTTTGGCGCCGCGCGCGAAGCGCTGGGCTGGGCGGTGGACGAGCTGGACCAGTTCGTCATCCACCAGGTCAGCCAGCCGCACACCGCCGCGTTCATCAAGAACTTCGGCATCGACCCGAAGAAGGTCATGACCATCTTCGGCGAGCACGGCAACATCGGCCCGGCCTCGGTCCCGATCGTGCTGAGCAAGCTCAAGCAGCTCGGCAAGCTGAAGAAGGGCGACCGCATCGCCCTGCTCGGCATCGGCTCGGGCCTGAACTGCTCGATGGCCGAAGTGGTCTGGTAAACAGACCCCTGCGTTGACTCCAAGGGCCGGTACTTCCGGCCCTTTTTACAGGTGCGACCCGATGTCCAAGCTTCCCGGTTACCCCGCCCATCCGCATCGCGTCGAGGTGCGCCCCGGCCTGTCGATGAACTATCTCGACGAAGGCCCGCGCGACGGCGAGGTGGTGGTGATGGTCCACGGCAATCCGTCGTGGAGCTACTACTGGCGCACGCTGGTGGCCGGGCTGTCGGACCGGTACCGCTGCATCGTGCCGGACCACATCGGCATGGGCCTGTCGGACAAGCCCGATGACGCGCACTACGACTACACGCTGCAGTCGCGGGTGGACGATCTGGACGCGCTGCTCCGCCACCTGGGCATCACCGGCCCGGTGACCCTGGCCGTGCACGACTGGGGCGGCATGATCGGCTTCGGCTGGGCGCTGTCGCACCACGACCAGGTCAAGCGCCTGGTGGTGCTCAACACCGCCGCCTTCCCGATGCCCGCCGCCAAGCAGATGCCTTGGCAGATCGCGCTGGGCCGGCACTGGTCGATCGGCGAGTGGATCATCCGCACCTTCAACGCGTTCTCCGCCGGCGCGTCGTGGTTCGGCGTGGAGCGGAAGATGCCGGCCGATGTGCGTCGTGCGTACGTGTCGCCGTACAACAGCTACGCCAACCGGATCAGCACCATCCGCTTCATGCAGGACATTCCGCTGGGCCCGGCCGACAAGGCCTGGTCGCTGCTCGAGCGTGCCGGCAAGGCGCTGCCGTCGTTCGCCGACCGCCCGGCGTTCATCGGCTGGGGCCTGCGCGATTTCGTGTTCGACCACCATTTCCTGGCCGGGTTCCAGGCCGCGCTGCCGCAGGCGCAGGTGCATGCCTTCGAGGATGCCGGGCACTACGTGCTGGAAGACAAGCACGAGGTGCTGGTGCCGGAGATCCGCGCGTTCCTGGACGCCAACCCGCTGTAAGGCACGCCAGGCAGTGCCGGCCGCGGGCCGGCGCCCCCAGCGCCCCGCTTCACGCCGCGATCGGTGCCTGGGGTGCCGGCGAATTGCCGTTGTCGTCCGGGTGGTCGTCGTCGTTGCCCGCGTCATCGCGCCACCGCCAGTCCGCCAGCGTCAGTGCCGGCATGCCGTGCGCGATGCGCGCCTTGTCGCACTGTGGGCTGGCCTTGCCGTATTCCCATGACGCATCCACCTCGCGGCACACGCTGGGCCGGTTGGGATGGATGCTGCAGCGCGAGTACACCCCGATCTCCGCGTCCAGCGCGACGCAGTAGACCGGCTTGGACAGGGTGCCGCGCATGCACAGCCGGTGCGGGTCCAGGACCTGGGTCAGCGCGTGGGGAACGCCGCCGGGGGTGACCTCGTCGGACTCCATCCAGTGGAAGGCCACGCGGTACTGGGTGCAGCAGGCGCCGCAGGTCAGGCAGGGATGGGGCATGGGGCGCCGGCCTTGGGCGGCAGGAAGCAGGAGGGAAGGGCGCGAATTTTCCACGCTGCCGCCCGGCGCGCAAGAATTTTCTGCAGCGGCGACAATGAACGGATGAACAGCGCCACCAACATCGCCGCCCGCCTGCCCGAGCTGGCCCGCGAGCGCCCCGACCAGATCGCCATCCGCTGCCCGGGAAAGCCCGGCCCCGGCGGCATGGCCCGTTACGACGTGACCCTGGATTACCGCACCCTGGATGCCCGCAGCCATGCGATGGCTGCCGGGCTGGCCGCCTACGGCATTGGCCGCGGCGTGCGCGCGGTGGTCATGGTGCGGCCGTCGCCCGAGTTCTTCCTGCTGATGTTCGCGCTGTTCAGGAACGGCGCGGTGCCGGTGCTGGTCGACCCGGGCATCGACAGGCGCGCGCTGCGCCAGTGCCTGGACGAAGCGCAGCCGCAGGCCTTCATCGGCATCGGCCTGGCCCACGTGGCGCGCAAGGTGCTGCGCTGGTGCCCCTCGGCGACGATCCAGGTCACTGTTGGCCGGCGCTGGGGCTGGGGCGGCACCACCCTGGCACGCCTGGAGGCGGCCGGCGCGCGCGCGCCGCAGCCGATGGCCGACACCGACGGCGAGGACGTGGCCGCGATCCTGTTCACCTCCGGCTCCACCGGCGTTCCCAAGGGCGTGGTCTACCGCCACCGCCATTTCGTCGGCCAGGTCGACCTGCTGCGCGCCGCGTTCGGCATGGAGCCTGGCGGCGTGGACCTGCCCACCTTCCCGCCGTTCGCGCTGTTCGATCCGGCGCTGGGGTTGACCTCGGTGATTCCGGACATGGACCCCACGCGTCCGGCCAAGGCTGATCCGCGCAAGCTGCATGACGCGATCGCCCGGTTCGGCGTCACCCAGTTGTTCGGCTCGCCGGCGCTGATGCGGGTACTGGCCGACCACGGCCAGCCGCTGCCCACCGTGCGCCGGGTGACCTCGGCCGGCGCGCCGGTGCCGCCGGACGTGGTGGCGCGGATCCGGCGCCTGCTGCCGCCCGAGGCGCAGTTCTGGACGCCCTACGGAGCCACCGAGTGCCTGCCCGTGGCGGTGATCGAGGGCCGCGAGCTGGAAAGCACGCGCGCGGCCACCGAGACCGGCGCAGGTACCTGCGTGGGTGCAGTGGTGGCGCCCAACGAGGTGCGCATCATCGCCATTGACGACGCCCCGCTGGCCGCGTGGTCGCAGGCGCGCGTGCTGCCCGCGGGCAGCGTCGGCGAGATCACGGTGGCTGGCCCCACCGCGACCGACAGCTACTTCAACCGGCCGCAGGCCACCGCCGCGGCCAAGATCGTCGAACCCCTGCCCGGGGGTGGCACGCGCGTGGTGCACCGCATGGGCGATGTCGGCTACTTCGATGCGCAGGGCCGGTTGTGGTTCTGCGGGCGCAAGACCCAGCGCGTGGAGACCGTGCAGGGGCCGCTCTACACCGAGCAGGTGGAGCCGGTGTTCAATGCGCTGCCGGGTATCGCGCGCACCGCGCTGGTGGGTGTCGGTGCGGCCGGACGGCAACGCCCGGTGCTGTGCTATGAACTGCAGCCCGGCGTCGCCGATTCGCCTGCGCTGCGCGAGCAGCTGCGGGTCGAAGCGGCCGCGCACGCGCATACCGCACGCATCGAGGTGTTCCTGCCGCATCCGGCCTTCCCGGTCGATATCCGCCACAACGCCAAGATCGGCCGCGAAAAGCTGGCGATCTGGGCCGCCACCCGAATGGAACAGCACGCATGAAGATCCTCGTCACCGGCGGCGGTGGTTTCCTCGGCCAGGCCTTGTGCCGCGGCCTGGTCGAGCGCGGCCACCAGGTACTCGCCTTCAACCGCAGCCACTACCCGGCGCTGCAGGCGCTGGGGGTCGGCCAGATCCGCGGCGACCTCGCCGACCCTGATGCCGTGCGGCACGCCGTGGCCGGCGTCGATGCGGTGTTCCACAACGGCGCCAAAGCCGGTGCGTGGGGCAGCTACGACAGCTATTTCCAGGCCAACGTGGTGGGCACCGACAACGTGATCGCGGCGTGCCGTGCGCACAGCATCGGCCGCCTGGTCTACACGTCCACGCCCAGCGTGACCCACCGCGCCACGCATCCGGTGGAAGGGCTCGGCGCGGACGAGGTGCCGTACGGCGAAGACTTCCAGGCGCCGTACGCGGCCACCAAAACCATCGCCGAACAGCGCGTGCTCGCCGCCAACGATGCCTCCCTGGCCACCGTGGCGCTGCGACCGCGCCTGATCTGGGGGCCGGGCGACCAGCAGCTGGTACCGCGCCTGGCCGAACGCGCGCGCGCCGGCCGCCTGCGTTACGTCGGCGATGGCCTCAACAAGGTCGATACCACCTACATCGACAACGCCGCGCTCGCCCACTTCCTCGCCTTCGACGCGTTGGCGCCTGGCGCGGCGTGTGCCGGCAAGGCGTACTTCATTTCCAACGGCGAGCCGCTGCCGATGCGTGAGCTGCTCAACAAGCTGCTGGCGGCAGTCGGTGCACCGGCCGTGGAGAAGTCGATCAGCTTCAAGACCGCCTACCGCATCGGTGCGGTGGCCGAGCGGCTGTGGCCGCTGCTGCGGCTGCGCGGCGAGCCGCCGATGACGCGCTTCCTCGCCGAACAGCTGTGCACGCCGCACTGGTACAGCATGGAACCGGCGCGGCGCGACTTCGGTTACGTGCCTGTCGTAAGCATTGACGAAGGGCTCACGAGGCTGAAGGCTTCATCGCGCGGCGAACTTCCCGTCACTTGCTGAACACCGCCGGTCGGTAACGATGGCAGCACGCCAATCCGGCACGCATCACGCGAGGATAGACATGCTGCACTACGCCGTAATCTTTTTCGTCATCGCCATCATCGCTGCAGTGCTGGGCTTCTCCGGCATCGCCGGCACCGCCAGCAGCATCGCCTGGGTACTGTTCGTCGTGTTCCTGATCCTGGCCGTGGTGTCGATGTTCCGCAAGCGCGGATAGTGCGCCCCCCGGCCCGCGCCTTCTCTCCGGCGCGGTACCCGGGCAACGCGCGTTGCCGCGCGTGACCGCGACGGCCTGGATCCTGCGAAGGATTCAGGCCGTCGTCGCAACGGCGTGCTGCAGCCCGCGCTCGGCGGCATGCCGGGCCATTGCCAGCTCCAGCAGGCGGGTAATCAACGCGGTGTAGCCCAGCCCACTGGCCGCCCACAGCTTGGGATACATGCTGATGCGGGTGAAGCCGGGCAGGGTGTTGATTTCGTTGATCACCACCTCGCCCCCGGCAGTGAGGAACACATCCACCCGCGCCAGACCGGCGCAGTCCAGCGCCTGGTAGGCGCGCACGGCGATGTCCTGGATGCGCGCCTGCGTATCCGCGTCGATGTCGGCGGGCACCACGATGTCCGCGCCGGTCTCGCTGATGTACTTGGTGTCGTACGAGTAGAAATCATCGTGCACCACCACCTCTCCGCACACGCTTGCCTCGGGTACTTCGTTGCCCAGCACCGCGCACTCGATCTCCCGGCCGCTCACGGCCGATTCCACCAGCACCTTGTGGTCGAACGACAACGCCAGTGCCAGCGCGGCATGGAATTCGCTCTCGCTGCGCACCTTGCTCACCCCCACCGACGAGCCCTGATTGGCCGGCTTCACGAACAACGGCAGGCCCAGTGTCGCCACCAGCGCGGCGTAGTCGGCGGCGGCCGCGCCGGCGCGGGTGATGCAGGCGAACGGTGCCACTGCCAGGCCGGCATCGCGGAGCAGGCGCTTGGCCACGTCCTTGTCCATCGCCACGGCCGAGCCCAGGACGCCGGAGCCGACGAAGGGCAGGTTGGCCATGCGCAGCAGGCCCTGCAGCGACCCGTCCTCGCCCAGCGTGCCGTGCACGATCGGGAATACCACGTCGATCTGCTCCAGCACGGCCGTCGCCGTGGTCGGCACCAGTTGCCGCTGCGACTGGCCGGGCAGCACCGCCACGGCGTGGCCGGAGGCGTGCAGCGCGATGCACGACGGGTCATCGGCGTTCAGCAGGAACTGCTGCGGGTCGCTGACGTGCCACCGGCCCTGCTTGTCGATGCCGATCAGGGTCACGTCGAAGCGTTCCTTGTCCAGCGCATCGACGATGTTCTTCGCCGACTGCAGCGAGACTTCGTGCTCGGCCGAGCGCCCGCCGAAAATGATCCCGACCCGGGTCTTGCCCATCGTAGTACCGCTCCTGGCGTGCTGAAAAAAGCAAGCATGGACCCGCGCACGGTGCTTGGCAAAAAGGCAGGTGCACCCGCCGTGCGGACGCCCGCCGTTCAAGGGGGCGCGGTAGAATGCGGCGATGGCCCGTTCCCTGCTCTCTTCCCTCAAGCCCCTGGCCGGCCACGCGCTGGAAGTGGCACTCAACCGCGCCGTGGCACTGGACCCGGACACGGGCAGCGCGCTGGGCGCGCTCGACGGCCGCCACATCGCCCTGACCCTGGAGGCGCCTGCGCTGGCGATGCGCATCGGCGTGGCCGGGCAGCGCCTGACGGTGGGGCCGGTGGATCCGACCCAGGAACCGGATCTGGCGGTACGCAGTTCGCTGGGCGGGGTGCTGGCGCAGTTGCCGTTCCTGGCCAACGCGCGGCGCGGCGGCGATGCCCCGGCAGGGCGGGTCAAGGTGGCCGGCGATGCCGAACTGGCGCGCCGCCTGCAGCAGCTTGCCAGCCGTTACGACCCGGACTGGCAGCTGCCGTTCGTGCGGGTGTTTGGCGAGGTACTCGGCGTGCAGATCGCCCTGGCGCTGCGCTCGGCCCTGCAGCATGCGCGCCGTGGCGCGTCCGACCTGGCGCACAGCGCCGCTGAATTTGTCACCGAGGAGTCCCGCGACGTGGTAGCGCGTGCTGAGCTGGAGGCCTTCCACGACGACGTGGATGTGCTGCGCGACGATGTGGAACGTTTGACCGTGCGCGTGCAGCGCGTACGCCAGCGCCAGGTGCGCGCATGAAGGCGATGTTCCGCGCCAGCCGGATCGGCCGGGTGCTGCTGCGCTACCGCCTCGACGACCTGCTCGACGGCACCCCGGCCGAGCGCTGGCTGCGCCTGGCCAAGCCGTTCGTGCCGCGCGCCTCGGCCGACATCGCCGCACAGTCGCGCGGTGCGCGGCTGCGCCTGGCGCTGCAGGACCTGGGGCCGATCTTCGTCAAGTTCGGGCAGATCCTGTCCACCCGCCGCGACCTGATCCCGGCCGACGTGGCCAACGAACTGACCCTGCTGCAGGACCGGGTCAAACCCTTCGACGGCGATACCGCCCAGCGCATCGTGGAGGCGGCGCTTGGCCGTCCGGTCAGCGAGGCGTTCGCCAGCTTCGATCTGCAGCCGCTGGCCTCGGCCTCGATCGCGCAGGTGCACGCAGCCACGCTGGCCGATGGCCGCCAGGTGGTGGTCAAGGTGCTGCGCCCGGACATCGAAAAGCAGATCGACGCCGACATCGCGCTGCTGAAATCGGCCGCCGCGCTGGTCGAGCGCACCCACCCGCGCGCCGACAGGATCCGCCCGCGCGAAGTGGTGGCCGAGGTGGAGAACACCCTGGCCGCCGAGCTGGACCTGCAGCGCGAAGGCGCCAACGCCAGCGTCCTGCGCCGCAACTGGATCGACTCGGACGACCTGTACGTGCCCGAGGTCATCTGGAGCCACACCGCCGAGCGCGCGCTGACCCTGGAGCGCGTCTGGGGCATTCCGTCCGACGACATCGCTGCGCTGGACAAGGCCGGCATCGACCGCAGGGCGCTGGCCGCCAAGGGCGTGCGGGTGTTCTACACCCAGGTGTTCCGCGACAACTTCTTCCACGCCGATGCGCATGCCGGCAACATCTGGGTCGACCTGGATCCGGCACGCCGCGACAACCCGCGCTTCATCGCGCTGGACTTCGGCATCATGGGACAGCTCTCGCAGGAAGATCAGTACTACCTGGCCGAGAACTTCATGGCCATCTTCAACAAGGACTACCGGCGCATGGCCGAGCTTCACGTCGAAGCCGGCTGGATGCCCAACAACGTGCGCATCGACGAGCTGGAAGCGGCCGCGCGCTCGGTATGCGAGCCGTACTTCACCCGCCCGCTGTCGCAGATCTCGCTGGCCGAAGTGCTGATGAAGCTGTTCCGCGTCGCCCAGCGCTACCAGCTCACCCTGCAGCCGCAGCTGATCCTGCTGCAGAAAACCCTGCTCAACATCGAAGGCGTGGGCCGCCAGCTCGACCCGCAGCTGGACATCTGGGCAGTGGCGCGACCCGTGCTCGAACGCATCCTGCGCGAGCGCTACAGCCCGCGCCGGGTGATGAAGGAACTGCGCAAGCGCCTGCCGGAAATCATGACCCACACCCCGGACATGCCGCGTCTGGTGCATGCCTGGCTGAAGCAGCAGGTCGAAGGCGGGCACGAACTGTCGATGCGTTCGCAGGACCTGGTGGCCTTGAACAGCAACCTGCAGAAGCTGCAGAAGCGTGCGGTGGCTGCGATTGCCGGCGTCGGCCTGCTGATCGTCGCTGCCGTGCTGTATGGCATGCAGCCTGGTGGCTGGTATTTCGGCGATGCACCGGTATGGAGCTGGGTGAGCGGCGCGGCGGGCCTGTTCTCGCTGGCCAGTGCCTGGTGGCGGCGCTGACCGGCGCGCAGCGCACCGCCTGAATCGCCGTTGATGGCGATTCAGGCGCGCGACGGGGATAATCGGTCGGTGAACGACACCGATACCGCCCTCGATACCGCCCCCCTGCAGCTGCTGCATCTGGACGACCGCCTTGCGGTTGTCAACAAGCCTGCCGGGCTCATGGTCCACGACAGCAAGCTGGCCCGCGGCGAAGACGATTTTCTCGCCGACCGCCTGCGTGAGCAGCTCGGCAAGCCGATCTTCCTCGTGCACCGCCTCGACCGTGCCACCAGCGGCTGCCTGCTGCTCGCCTTCGACCGCGAGAGCGCCAGTGCGCTCGGCAAGTCGCTGATGGGCGGCGACGTGGACAAGGACTACCTGGCGATCTGCCGCGGCTGGCCGGCCGAGGATGCCTTCACGGTCGACCACGACCTGGACGGCGGCCCGGGCAAACCGGTCAAAAAGCAGGCCATCACCCATTTCCAGCGTGTGGCCGTGGGCGAGATCGCGGTGCCGGTCGGCGAGTTCGAGACCTCACGCTATGCGCTGCTGCGCTGCCAGCCGCAGACCGGGCGCTTCCGCCAGATCCGCCGGCATCTCAAGCACCTGTCGCATCACCTGATCGGCGACACCAGCCACGGGGATGGTCGCCACAACCGCAGCTTCCGCATGCAGGGCATCCACCGGATGCTGCTGCACGCCGAGCGCCTGCGCTTCCCGCATCTGGATGGCACCGCGATGGACGTCAGCGCCCCGGTCGATGGCGAATTCCGCAAGGCAATGGACCTGTTCGGCTGGCACACCGCCCCGTAGAGCCGGGCTCTGCCCGGCTGCCCCACCACCGCGTTACCGCGACTTCGGTGCGGCCGTCTCTTCGTTGACGATCGCTTCCAGGTCCTTCTGCAGGTCCACGAACAGCGGCTGCATCTTGTCCTGGACGGCGACCATCACGTTCTGCATCAGCGCCGGCGTCTTGTCGAGCAGGCTCTGCCCGGCCGAGCTCTCGTAGAACTCGGCCATCGCCAGCACGTCTTCCTTGCTGAAGGTCTTCTTGTACAGGTCCACGTACATCGGCCGCAGCTGCTGCCACGACAGCGCCTGGCGGATGGTCTGGTTGGTGCGCTGTTCGATCCGCCGCAGCTGCGCCTGCTGCGCTTCGTCGAGCTGGCGCTGCGAGGCCACCTGGACGAACTGCTGGCGCTGCATCGCCTCGATCTGCGGCAACATGGTGTCGAGCATGCTCTGCGCGCGCGAGGCGGCCAGCAGGCGGTTGATGTCGGCGTCCGACGGGGGCGCGGCGATGGCCGGGCCAATCGCAGCCAGCCCCAGCACCACGGCCAGGGCGAAACGGGTCAGGCCACGACGGGCCGGCGGATGGATCGAAAGCATGTGCGGGGCATCCTGCAGTGCATGGAACCCGGAGCATACCTCCCAGGCCGTCATCAGGCGGTAGTTTGAGGACGTTATCGGCCTCATCGGAGATGTTGCAGTCGCCCCGCAGGCGGTGCCCCCCTTACAATGCGGCGCATGGGAACCGGGCCGATCACCGTCAGCGCGCACTTGTCGATTCCGGATACGGAGATCGTCGAGCGTTTCGTGCGCGCCAGCGGGGCCGGTGGGCAGAACGTCAACAAGGTCTCCACCGCGGTGGAACTGCGCTTCGACGTGGCCAACTCGCCGTCCCTGCCCGAACCGCTGCGCACGCGCCTGCTGGCCCGGCGTGACCGGCGCATGACCGGCGAGGGCGTGCTGGTCATCGACGCCCAGCGTTTCCGCACCCAGGACCGCAACCGCGAGGACGCGCGCGAGCGCCTGGCCGCCTTCATCCAGGCCAGCCTCAGCGTGCCCAAGCCACGGGTGGCCACCAAGCCCTCGTACGGCGCGAAGCTGCGTCGCCTGGATGAAAAAAAGGGCCGCGCGCAGATCAAGCGCGGGCGCACCACACGCAATTGGGAGTGATCGCTTGAACAACCGAAGTCCGCTGTTGCCGGCCGTTCCGCCCAACATGCCGCAGGTCAAACCCAACCGCTTCCTGCGCTGGCTGGCCCGCTGCACGCTGCGCCTGGGCGGCTGGAAAGTGGTCGGCACCTTCCCGGACCTGCCCAAGCTGGTCTTCATCGTGGCCCCGCATTCCTCCAACTGGGACGGGTTCTGGGGCATGGCCGCCAAGATCGCGCTGGGCATGCAGGTCAAAGTGCTCGGCAAGGCCTCGCTGTTCTGGTGGCCGCTGTCACCGCTGCTGCGTGCCCTTGGCGTGATTCCGCTGGACCGCAGTTCGCCGCAGGGTACTGTCGAGCAGGCCGTCAGCCTGATCAAGGGCTCCGAGCGCATGTGGTACGCCATCACCCCCGAAGGCACCCGCAAGGCGGTGACCCACTGGAAGGCCGGCTTCCTGAAGATCGCGCGGATGGCCGACGTGCCGGTGCTGGCCGCGTACTTCCACTACCCCGAGAAGACCATCGGGATCGGCCCGCTGTTCTACTCCAGCGGCGACGATGCCGCCGACATGGCGGCCATCCGTGAGTACTACCGCCCCTGGCAGGGCAAGAACCGCGGCACCGTCTGAGCGCCGCCCGGCCCCGCCCGCGCGGGTGCCGGGGCGTGCACAGCCAGACGCCACGTCCGGCACATGCTGCCCACGGGCAATCGGAGTAGGGTGATCGGCTGTGGTTGTCCGCCGCCGCACCCCCTTCCAAGGAGCCCGTTTCATGTCGCGTACCGTAGTTTTGGCCGCTGCCATCAGCCTGGCGCTGGCGGCTTGTTCCGGCAAGGAGTCCACCCCCGTGACCGATACCCAGAGCCCCGCCGCGCAGCCGCCGGCCGAGGCCTCCACCAATCCCCTGTTGAGCGCCAGCACGCTGCCGTTCCAGGCGCCGCCATTCGACAGGATCAAGGACAGCGACTACCTGCCGGCCTTCAATGAAGGCATGAAGCAGCACCTGGCCGAGGTCCGCAGGATCGCCGACAACCCCGAGCCGGCCACCTTCGACAACACCATCGAAGCGCTGGAGCGCAGCGGCGAAACCCTGAACCGCGTGTCGCGCATCTTCTTCGGCCTGGTCCAGGCCGATACCAACGACGCGCGCCAGAAGATCCAGGAAGAAGTGGCGCCCAGGCTGGCCGAGCACCAGGACGAGATCAACCTCGACCCGAAGCTGTTTGCCCGCATCAAGACTGTGTACGACCAGCGCGACGCCCTTGGCCTGGACCCGGTGCAGAAGCGCCTGGTCGAGCGTGATTACCAGGAATTCGTCCGCGCCGGCGCGCAGCTCAACGATGCCGACAAGGCCTCCCTGCGCAAGCTCAACGTGGAAGAAACCACGCTGGCCACGCAGTTCCACACCCGACTGGTCGCCGCGACCGCCGCCGGTGCCGTGGTCGTCGATGACAAGGCCAAGCTGGCCGGCCTGGACGAGGATGCGATCAACACCGCCGCCGCCGACGCCAAGGACCGCAAGCTGGACGGCAAGTACGTGCTGCCGCTGCAGAACACCACCCAGCAGCCGGTGCTGGCCTCGCTGAGCGACCGCGACCAGCGCGCCGCCGTGCTCAAGGCGTCGGAAACCCGCGCCGAGAAGGGCGATGCCAACGACACCCGGCAGACCGTGCAGCGCCTGGCCCAGCTGCGTGCGCAGAAGGCCAAGCTGCTTGGCTTTGACAACTACGCCGCCTACAGCCTGGCCGACCAGATGGCCAAGACCCCGGCCGCCGCGCTCAAGCTGCTGACTGACACCGTGCCGGCCGCCACCGCCAAGGCACGCGGCGAAATCGCCGAAATGCAGAAGGTCATCGACGCACAGAAGGGCGGGTTCAAACTCGCCGCCTCGGACTGGGACTTCTACGCCGAACAGGTACGCAAGGCCCAGTACGATCTGGACGAGTCGCAGATCAAGCCGTACTTCGAAATGGACAACGTGCTGCAGAACGGCGTCTTCTACGCCGCCACCCAGCTCTACGGCATCACCTTCAAGCCGCGCACCGACATCCCGACCTATCACCCGGACATGAAGGTCTATGAGGTGTTCGACAAGGACGGCACCTCGCTGGCGCTGTTCTACACCGATTACTTCAAGCGCGACAGCAAGTCCGGTGGCGCCTGGATGGACGTGTTCGTCGAGCAGGACGGTCTGACCGGCGCCAAGCCGGTGGTCTACAACGTGTGCAACTTCACCAAGCCCGCCGCCGGCCAGCCCGCGCTGCTCAGCTTCGATGACGTGACCACGATGTTCCACGAGTTCGGCCATGCGCTGCACGGCATGTTCTCGAAGGTGAAGTACCCGTCCATTGCCGGCACCAGCACCTCGCGCGACTTCGTCGAGTTCCCCTCGCAGTTCAACGAGCACTGGGCGCTGGACCCCAAGGTGTTCGCCAACTACGCCAAGAACTACAAGACCGGCGAACCGATGCCGCAGGCCCTGGTCGACAAGATCCTCAAGGCACGCACCTTCAACCAGGGCTACGCGACCACCGAGTACCTCTCGGCCGCGCTGCTCGACCTGGCCTGGCACACCCAGCCGGCCGACGCGCCGCTGCAGGACGTGGCGCCGTTTGAAGCGGCCGCGCTGAAGAAGTACAAGGTCGACCTGGCGCAGGTGCCGCCGCGCTACCGCACCACCTACTTCGACCACATCTGGGGCGGCGGCTATTCGGCCGGCTACTACGCCTACTTCTGGGCCGAAGTGCTCGACCATGACACCTTCGAGTGGTTCAAGGAACATGGCGGCCTGACCCCGGAAAACGGCCAGGTGTTCCGCGACAAGATCCTCTCGCGCGGCAACAGCGTCGAACTGGCCGACCTCTACCGCGAATTCCGCGGCAAGGACCCGTCGGTGGAACCGCTGCTGGTCAACCGCGGCCTGAAGTAAGCAGCCACCGTTGGTGGGTGCGGTAGGTGCCGCAAGGAACGGCGAATGCCGTTTCTAACGTCGCTTGCCGACGGCCCGGAGGGTGCCCGCCACCGGCGGGCATACCGTTGGTCAGTACGCCTACCGCCGGTAAGCGCTGACATTGAAACGGCAGGGGAGGCCCTGCCGTTTTTCTACCTAATTCCTCGATTCGAACGATGTCCGGTGATGTACTGGTCGCCGCTTACTTTGCGGCATGGCGAAGAATGTCTTCAGCCGCAACTAAGACATAGCCGGGCTTTGCCTTGATTTGTTTTGTAGGCAGCGAATCTTTGGCAGGAAGAGAGTGGATCAGACCCAGAGTGGACAACAGCCCTCCGAGTGCTGCTACTCCCCCCTGTGTGCCTAGGCATACAGCAGAAACACACAGGCCCAGAATGCCTGTGGCATTTCTCCGAATTGTGTTCGACCTGGATATGGAAATCTCCAGCTCGGACCTAACCTGCGCTGCTTGTTCACGCAGCTCAGATACCGTATCCCTCCAGTGAGGATTAAATGGTGACGACTGGTCTGCAGTAAGCCTCCTGGCCATAAACTCGCGAAGTGCCGGAAGAGCTGAGCTGGCTTCATTTCGCAGTTTTAAAGTCTGCTCAATGGTAAGGCCTGAAATCCAAGGAAGGTTTGCGGATCTCTCTGCAGAGAATGCCCGCAAATCCCATGAATCAAGTAATTTTCCATCTTCTGAGAGCAGGGCGGATATGCCTGCATTTGAATTGGAGAATACACTTCCACCCTGCCAGCTGGCACTTTTTGCATCAAGAAATATCGTTTTTATTGATTCTCTGAGGACAGATCTGATTACTTCGGTGTCACTCTTGCCGTGTAAAAATTCATCATTCAAGTGAATATGGATGCCGGGGCTATACATCGCGCCAAAATCAATTGAGTGTCCATCAGCGTCTCGCTCAACTTTTAATGAGGCCCCAAACTCGCGAAGAGCTCGGTCTGTAAGTTGATCAATTCTTGCGTCGAATGAAGTAATGCAATCAGAGCAAAGTCTAGAAAAAGGCGGTGAAAATTTGAATAGACCTGCGGCGATCAATGGCTTGACTTGCTTGAGTACCACGAGGTCGGAGAGGAGCGGGAATGCCTCCTCTATGGTTGGCCTGGATTTCAAAGAATTTATCGTGCTGAAGAATGTGTCGCTGGCGAAAACTTGATCTGCCATCAAGGCGATACTTCGGGAAATTTGTCTCGCGTAGCTCACTCTGCAGGGGACGGCTTGGCACGCACCCTGCCCAGCAAATAGATCTAGCCCTCCACTGAGCACTGCCTTGAATCCATCAAACTCATTGGTCTGGCTGGGCAGGGCGAAGGCACTTGCCGATTGCGACTGATCCTTTAGTTCGCGAAGCATGCCTTTCAGCTTTCGCATAGATCTTCGTCCGTCGGCTAAATCAAACTCCTCGTTCAGCAGCATTGCGATGTGAGGAGGAACTCCAGGTGTGGCATCAATCATTCACAGGCGCTCCAGCACGAGAGATTAGCCGTAGCGCTGAAGGGTTCAGTTGGTCCCGACTACGCTTCGTTAGCGCAGCATCGCACAGAGATTCTATTGAATGGTAGCCACGGCGGGAATCACATAAGAGGGTTCCTTGGCGTTGAAACTCCAATAGTCGCCTCAGTAGTCCGTTCTGCTTTGCGCGGTTCTCACGTTCCCACGTGCACGCCTTCGCGCAGCTCGCTGCAGCCCAGGTGATCCAGCGCGATCTCCAGTGCGTGCACGTAGCTCTGCGCGCAGTAGCCGTGCGCCACGCCGATACGCTGGCCGGCATCGGCCGGCAGGCAGGCTTCCGGCGTGCGGGCGTCATCGTCATGGACTTCCACGTACGGGTTGCGCAGGTGCGGCAGCAGCCGCTGCAGGCGCACGCTGCCCACGCACGCACCCGGATCGAGCAGTGTGACCTCGCCCCGGCTGTGGTCGGCCACGCGCAGGGCGTCCAGCAGTTCCTGTTCCGACCCGCAGGCGCGGATCGCCACGGTGGTACCGGCGTCGATCGCGCGGTGCACCAGCGATTTGAGCACCGGCGCCGGCAGCGGCACCGCCGTGCGGATCAGCGCGCCACTGGCTTCCGGGCCACGGATGATGAAAATCGACATGGCTCAGGCACTCCCCACGGCGGGCTGCAGGCGTCGTGCGGCGATCGCCAGTGACAGCCGGCAGGCTTCCTCGCGGCTGCGGCCACACACCACCCGTGCAGCCGGCGCATGCTGCGGATGCAGGCGGTCATCAAGCGCGTCATCGTCGTTGCTGGCCATCTCGATGTACGGCGCCGGCAGCGCGTCCAGCGCCGCGCGCACCGCTGCGCCGTACCGGGCCCACTGCGGAGCCGCCACGGCGGTGGTTGCGATCAGCACCCAGGCCGGGCGGCTGCGTCGTGCGGCCTGCAGGCAGCGCACCAGCGCCGGCAGCGAGTCGCAGTCATGGCAGGCCAGGCGGTGCCCGGCGACCCGGGCAGGCAGCGGCGCGGCATCCGGCGCCGCGCTCGGCGGCGTGTGCCGGATCAGCAGGATGGTCATGGAACACCTCGTTGGAGCGCCCTGCGGCGCGGTGGGGTCACGATGCGGCCGCAGGCCGTAAAACCGCCATGCCACGGCCGCAGCGGCGGCGTAAATACCGCGTAGCTTTCCGTCGGGCGCCCGGGAACTTGCCGGCCGCCACCACGGTCACACCGCCACCCCTCACCGAGCGCTGACATGGATACCCACGCTGCCCGCCCCGCCGCAGGACACAACCGCGTACTGCATTGGCTGAAGAAGGAAGCGCTGCCGCTGCTGGTGATGCTGGGCCTGCTCGCCGCTGCGCGCGACACCCTGGCCAACCACTATCAGGTGCCCAGCGGTTCGATGCAGCACACGCTGATGCCCGGCGATCGCGTGGTGGTGGACATGCGCGCCTATGGCCTGCGCCTGCCCTTCACCGGACTGGAGCTGATGGCCACCGGCACCCCGCAGCGCGGCGATGTGGCCGTGTTCGATTCGCCGCGCGATGGCGTCCGTCTGATCAAGCGCATCGCTGCCGTGGGCGGCGACCGGGTCGACCTGCGCGATGGCCATCTGACCATCAACGGCCGCCCGCTGGCCGACGCCAGCCAGGGCGAGGTCGAGGACTTCGGTACCCATCTGGCCCAGCTCGATCTTGGCCAGGGCGGCGGCCCCGACATCGCCGGGCTGACCGTGCCGGCCGGCAAGGTGCTGATGCTGGGCGACCACCGCGGCAACAGCCTGGATGGCCGCTTCTTCGGCCTGGTCGAGGCCTCGGCGCTGTACGGCAAGGCCTCGCACGTGTACTGGCGGCGCGGCGACGGGTTCACCTGGCAGGCGCTGTAAGCGGCACATTGCACCGGCGCGGGTCACCCCTCGCCGGTGGTGACTCGACCGGTATCTGCATTGATATTCGAAACGTCTCAATCCAGACATTCCAGGTTATGGATCGTCCTGTAACGGCTGCCTATCCTGACCGCTGACCCTTACGCACCGGCCCGCCCCCTGGGCCCTGACGCAATGAACGGCGACACCGCAGCCCTGACGCCCACCTCCCACATCGTGCAGGGCACGCCGGCGTTCCGGCGCACGGCTGCCGCCCTGTTCCTGGCGGGCTTCTCCACCTTCGGTCTGCTCTACACCGTGCAGCCGCTGCTGCCCGAGTTCAGCCGCCACTTCGGCGTGTCGGCGGCCAGCAGCGCGCTGGCGCTGTCGCTCAGCACCGGCCTGCTGGCGGTGTCGATGCTGATTGCCGGGTTGATCTCCGACCGCATCGGCCGGCGCAGTGTGATGGTTGCCGCGCTGCTGGCGTCCAGCGTGTTGTCCGTTGCCACGGCGATGGTGGATGACTGGTCCACCCTGCTGGTGCTGCGCACGCTGCTCGGCATCGCGCTGAGCGGCGTACCGGCGGTGGGCATGACCTACCTCGCCGAAGAAATGGACAGCCGCGCGCTCGGCCTGGCGATGGGCCTGTACATCGGCGGCAACGCCATCGGCGGCATGAGCGGGCGCCTCATCGCCGGCATCGTCGCCGACCACTGGGGCTGGCGCTGGGGCATCGGCGTGGTCTCGTTGATCGCGGTGGCAAGCACGCTGCTGCTGTGGGTCCAACTGCCGCCGTCGCGCCATTTCCAGAGCCGCCGCAGCGGCCTGCGTGAACTGCCGGCGCGCTGGCGCAGCCTGTTTGCCGACCCCGGCCTGCCGTTGCTGTTCGCCACCGCCTTCGTGCTGATGGGGGTGTTCGTCACCCTCTACAACTACCTCGGCTACCACCTGATGGCGCCCCCGTATGGCCTCAGCCAGACCGTGGTCGGCCTGATCTTCAGCGTCTACCTGGTGGGCACCTTCAGCTCGGCATGGATGGGGCAGCAGGCCAACCGCTACGGGCGCAGCCGCGTCCTGGGCATCTGCTATGGCCTGATCGCGCTGGGCATCGCGCTGCTGGCGCTGCCGTGGCTGGGCTGCATGGCCGCCGGCATCGCGCTGGTGACCTTCGGCTTCTTCGGCGGGCACTCGGTGGCCAGCAGCTGGGTCGGCAGCCGCGCCGGTGCGATGCGCGCCGACGCATCGGCGCTGTACCTGTTCGCCTACTACCTCGGCTCCAGCGTGGCCGGCGTACTCGGCGGGGTGTTCTACACGCACTGGGACTGGCTCGGCGTGTGCGGCTTCGTCGGCCTGCTGACCGTGGCCGGCGCTGCCGTCGCCTGGCGCCTGGGACGCCGTACGCAACCGGCCACCGGCGTGCTCGCGCTCAGCCGCTGACGTCCTGCAGCAGCCGGGTGAAGTGCGCGATCAACGGTGATGCCGTACCGCGCCGGCAGGCCACGTGGACTTCCGAACTCGCCGCGCGATCGCTGAGCGCGACGAAGCGCGCACCGTCCACCTGAATGTGGCTGCACGAGGCCGGCAACACCGTAACGCCCAGTCCCGACGCGGCCAGGCTGATCAGCGTCGAGGCCTCGCCGGCCTCCTGCACGATGCGCGGCGTGAACCCGGCGCTGCGGCACAGCGCGATGACATGATCATGGATGCCGGCACCGACCTCGCGCAGGAAGCCCACGAACGGCTCATGCGCGAACAGCCGCAACGCCACTGCCGCATCGGCGGGCAGACCGCGCACCAGCGGGTGCTGGTCGTGCACCACCAGCGCCAGTGGATCGCTGAACAACCGGCGCGACATCAACGGTGCCGGCAGCGCACGTTTGCGGATCAGCCCGACATCCAGCTCGCCGGCCATCAGCGCATCGATCTGCTGGAGGGTATTCATCTCGCGCAGCTTCAACTGCACCTGCGGAAACTGCTGGCGGTAAGCGAAGATCGCCCGTGGAATCTGCGTGGACAGCGGCGTGGCGCGGGTCAGCCCGATGCGCAGTTCGCCGGTTTCGCCGCGCTGCGCGCGCTGGGTGAGGTCGACTGCCTTGTCCATCCGCGCCAGCACCGCGCCGGCCTGCTCCTGCAGCACGCGCCCGGCATCGGTGAGTTCCACGCGGCGGTTGGTGCGCAGGAACAGGCGCGCGCCCAGCAGCGTTTCCAACTGACGGATCTGCTGGCTGAGCGGTGGTTGCGACATCCCCAGCCGCTCGGCGGCGCGGCCGAAGTGAAGGGTATCGGCCACCGCCAGAAAATAGCGCAGGTGGCGCAGTTCGATCGACATGGCAGGCGCGTCAGCGTTCGGAGTGACCGCTTTCATCATAGCTGCGCGGACTGAACAGGTCCGGCTGGATCAGCTCGATGAAGGCGCGCGCCTGCGGCGACAGGAACCGCCCGCGGCGCACGATCACCCCGTAGCTGCGCTCGGGGAACCAGGCGCTCATTGAGCGGGTGGCCAGGCGGTCGCAGTCGGCATCGTTGAGGCACAGCGCCGGTACGATCGAGATGCCCATGCCCATCGCCACGTACTGCTTGATCACCTCCCAGCCGCCCACTTCCAGCGCCACCGTATAGGGAACGCGCTGCCGCTGGAACACCTGGTCCACCAGGCGGTAGGTGATCTGGCGCTTCGGCGGCAGCACCAGCGGGTAGGCCGAGATCGCGGCCAGGGTCAGCTCGGGCAGGGTGGCCAGCGGATGCGCGGGTGGGGTGATCAGCACCTGCTCGAAGCGGTAGGCCGGGGCGTAGCTCAGGTCGGCCGGCACGTCGGTCATCGAGCCCACCGCCAGGTCGGCCGCGTCGCTGCGCAGCAGGTCGGTGCCGTCGGCGCTGATCGCGTTGTGCAGGGTCAGCCGCACATCCGGATGGCGCTGGCGGAAGCGCTCCACGATGCGCGGCAGCAGGTACAGGATGGTCGAACTGTTGGCGGCGATGTTGAGCTCGCCGGCGTCCAGCCCCTTCACCTTGTCGCGGAAGCTGGCCTCCAGCCCATCCAGGTTCTCCACCAGCGGCTGGGCCATTTCATACAGCAGCTGGCCTTCACGGCTGGGCACCAGCCGGCGCCCGCTGCGCTCGAACAGACCCACCCCCAGTTCCCGTTCCAGCGCCTGCAACTGCTGGCTGATGGCCGGCTGGCTCACAAACAGCGCCTCGGCTGCCCGTGAGACCGAGCCGAGACGGACGGTCTGGCAGAACGCCCGAAGCGGTTTCAGCCGGTCGGATTTGTAGGAAAACCGGGGGCTTGGGGGGCGCGGTGTGGGCATGGCGTAACGAGTATAAGCACAACTTATGTAAAGCATTGCAATAACTGCTTTGTCAAATATCGATACGTCGGCGCACGGTGTAGCCCTACCGCACCGCAGGAGTCGTCCATGTCCGCCGTCGCTTACGCCACCGCCCAGCCCACCCCTGCCGACGCCCCGGCCACGCCGGGCATCGCCCTCACCACCCAGCTCGCCGGCCAGTCCGCGCTGCTGCCGGCGGGGGTACTGGCGCTGCTGGTGTCGCTGCACCGTGCGGTCGAGCCCGAGCGCCAGCGCAGGCTGCAGGCACGCCAGGCGCGCCAGGCCTTCTTCGACGGCGGTGGGTTGCCCGACTTCCGGACGGATACCGCCGCCATCCGCGCCGACGACTGGACCGTGGCGCCCATTCCGGATGCCCTGCAGGACCGTCGCGTCGAGATCACCGGCCCGACCGACCCGAAGATGGTCATCAACGCGCTGAACTCCGGCGCCAAGGTGTTCATGGCCGACTTCGAGGATTCCACCGCCCCGGCCTGGCGCAACCTGCTGGCGGGCCAGCAGGCGCTGATCGGCGCCGTGCGAGGCGACCTCACCCATACCGCGCCCAACGGCAAGCAGTACGCGCTGCGCCCGTTGAACGAGCAGGCCGTGCTGATCGTGCGCCCGCGCGGCTGGCACCTGGACGAAAAGCACGTGCGCATCGACGGCCAGCCGCTGGCCGGTGGCCTGTTCGATGCGGCCGTGTTCGCGTACCACAACGCCCGCACCCTGATGTGCCGCCAGCGCGGCCCGTACTTCTACCTGCCCAAGCTGCAGAGCATGGAAGAGGCCGCGCTGTGGGAAACCGCGCTGTCGCACATCGAGGGCATGCTCGGCCTGCCGCACGGCCAGATCAAGGTGACCGTGCTGATTGAGACGCTGCCGGCAGTGTTCGAGATGGACGAGATCCTGCATGCGCTGCGCGACCGCATCGTCGGCCTGAACTGCGGGCGTTGGGACTACATCTTTTCCTACATCAAGACCTTCCGCCGCCATCGCGACAAGGTGCTGCCCGAGCGCGGCCAAGTGACCATGACCCAGCCGTTCCTGAAGGCGTACTCGGAACTGCTGATCCAGACCTGCCATCGCCGTGGCGCACACGCGATGGGCGGCATGGCCGCGCAGATTCCGATCAATCACGATCCGGCCGCCAACGAGCAGGCGATGGCACGGGTGCGCGCGGACAAGCTGCGCGAAGTGAGCGCTGGCCACGACGGCACCTGGGTCGCGCATCCGGCGCTGATTCCGGTGGCCCAGGCGATCTTCGATGCGCACATGCCCGGGCCAAACCAGCACCAGGTGCTGCGCCGCGATGTGCAGGTGGATCGCGACGCTTTGATCGCCACCCCGACCGGCACCATCACCCGCGCCGGCTTCGAGGGCAACGTGGACGTGTGTGTGCGCTACCTGGCGGCCTGGCTGGATGGCAACGGCTGCGTGCCGATCCACCACCTTATGGAGGACGCGGCCACTGCCGAGATCAGCCGCAGCCAGTTGTGGCAGTGGCTGCATACCGGCGGACAGCACCTGGACGACGGTACCGCCATCGACCTGGCGCTGCTCGACGCCGCACTGGCCCAGCTGCCCGCGCGCCTTGGCGACCGCAGCGCGCTGCCCGGCGCGTCGCGCATCGAAGAAGCCATCGCCCTGCTGGCCGACCTCAGCCGCCGCGACGAACTCACCGACTTCCTGACCCTGCCCGCCTACGACCGCATCGATTGACCCATCCCCGTAGAGCGGGGCTCTGCCCCGCCGCCACATACCCGTAGAGCGGGGCTCTGCCCCGCTGCCCCAATGCCCCCTGGAGAACCGACATGAGCAAGCTGCCCACCGCCGAACAGATCCAGCACGAATGGAACACCGACCCGCGCTGGGCCGGCATCCAGCGCAACTACAGCGCCGCCGACGTGGTCCGCCTGCGCGGCACCGTGCACGTGGAGCACTCGCTGGCCCGGCTGGGCGCTGAGAAGCTGTGGAAGTACCTGCATGAAAAGGACTTCGTCAACGCGCTCGGCGCGCTGACCGGCAACCAGGCCATGCAGCAGGTCAAGGCCGGGCTCAACGCGATCTACCTGTCCGGCTGGCAGGTGGCCGCCGACGCCAACCTGGCCGGCCAGATGTACCCGGACCAGTCGCTGTACCCGGCCGATTCGGTGCCGGCAGTGGTCAAGCGCATCAACAACACCCTGCTGCGCGCCGACCAGCTGCACCACGCCGAAGGCAAGGACGAGATCGACTTCCTGCAGCCGATCGTGGCCGACGCCGAGGCCGGCTTCGGCGGTGTGCTCAACGCCTTCGAACTGATGAAGGCGATGATCGAAGCCGGCGCCGCCGGCGTGCATTTCGAGGACCAGCTGGCCTCGGTGAAGAAGTGCGGCCACATGGGCGGCAAGGTGCTGGTGCCGACCCGCGAGGCGATCGAGAAATTGAACGCCGCGCGCCTGGCGGCTGACGTGCTCGGCGTGCCCACCCTGCTGGTGGCGCGCACCGACGCCGAGGCGGCCGACCTGCTGACCAGCGACATCGACGCCAACGACCAGCCGTTCGCCACGGGCGAGCGCACCGTGGAAGGCTTCTACAAGACCCGCAACGGCCTGGACCAGGCGATCAGCCGCGGCCTCGCCTACGCCCCGTACGCCGACCTGATCTGGTGCGAAACCGGCAAACCGGACCTGGAATTTGCGCGCCGCTTCGCCGAGGCGATCCACGCAAAGTTCCCCGGCAAGCTGCTGGCCTACAACTGCTCGCCCAGCTTCAACTGGAAGAAGAATCTGGACGACGCCACCATCGCGAGCTTCCAGAAGGAGATCGCGACCTACGGCTACAAGTTCCAGTTCATCACCCTGGCCGGCTTCCACGCCCTGAACTACTCCATGTTCAACCTGGCGCACGGCTACGCCCGCCGCCAGATGAGCGCCTTCGTGGAACTGCAGGAAGCCGAGTTCGCCGCCGCCGACCGCGGCTTCACGGCGGTCAAGCACCAGCGCGAGGTTGGTACCGGCTACTTCGATGCCGTCACCCAGGCGATCCAGCAGGGCCAGTCCTCGACGACCGCCCTGAGCGGTTCGACGGAAGAAGAGCAGTTCAGCGCCGGGCGCGCGGCCTGAGGAGCATCACGGGCGGCCAGGGAGGGCCGCAGTGGCGGTCGGTCGGAGGGGGCGTCGCCGCTGTCTGTGTGGGGGAGCGGTCCGGTGATTGGGACTATCGTTCGTGGAACAGGCGATCCCACTTGATCGACTTCCAGTACTTCATCACCTCGCGACGGCGCAGGAAGGTGATGACCCAGTCCATCGCTTCGTCCACGGCGCGGGCGACGTGATTGAGGCCGAAGCGGCGGACGTAGAGGAAGAAGATCTTCAGCACGCCCTTCAGCAGGGAGCCGACGGTAGGGCAACCCGATCAGGCACAGCACCAGCTCCATCCAGGCCAAGGCGTCGCTGCTGTCGTTGTTGATCTGTTTGCAGCTTGCGATGATGTCGCGTACGTCGCAGACGTGGTCCACACTGGGAATCATCGAGACGGCGGTGTCGAAGGTCCTCTCCCTCTTGCGGATGACATTCATGGATGCGGCCTTCCACCGTACGGATCGTTGCCGGCGGCTTGGGGCAGTTGATCGGGCCGGTCGGTTCCGGGAGCGTCTCGAAGGGGCCGTGTGAAAGTGCTGCTGCAGCGAACAAGAAAGATGGAAGCAGGCTCATGGCTGATCGGTGTGCTGGACGTTGGGCGGACAGAAGGCCACACACACACCGAGACGATTGAGCAGCGGTCGTACCGGCTCGTCATGTCGCTGGAAGCTCCACCTCAGCTCAAGGCCGCCAGCGCTGAAGCCGGGATAGGTGTAGTTGCGAAAGTTGCCATCGGGATCATCCTTTAAATACGACGTCATCAAGTAGGCCTCACCGCAATGACCGTTGATGTACGTGCCTGCTGGGTGATGGGGAATGTCCGGCCCGGGCCAATTGCTGACCTGGCTTTCGTCCAGTACGGGACACAGCATCTTTCCATCGACCACCAATCCGTAGAAGCCTACACTCCGCATCCGATCGGTTGGGCTCGTCCACTTGAGCTTCTCCTTGTCGTCCGGCGGCGGCATGCGGTAGAACACATTCGCACGCGGCCAGAGGCGGATGCCGGAGATGCGCACTTCCATCATCTGTTCTCCGATAGCCGACGCATCGTTGGAGTCGATCACCATGCCGTGGCGATCGAAAATATAGAAGTACTGTGCGGCCATCGCGGCAGGGTTGCGGGATGAAACTATCGCCCGGAACGGCCAATCCTCGGGCGGGTGGTAGCTGCCTGTCCCCTGGGGTGGCAGTCTTGTCGAACCGAAGTTCACCCTCCAGTGCGTCTGCTCGTCAGGTGGGGTGACATCCCGGTAGGCACTCTCCCCCTCTTGCGGATGGCACTCATAGATCCGGCCTTCCACCGTGCGGATAGTGGCCGGGGGCTTGGGGCAGTTGATCGGCCCCATTGCTGCAGACGGAAGAGTCTCAAAGGGAGCCTGAGAGAGTCCCGCGGCAGCGAAGAGGAAAGGTAGAAGCAAGCTCATGGCTGGTCGGTGCCCATGCTGATATGGATGTGGTGGATATGCGTGTTGTCCGTAGCGAACGCCTCGGTGTTACCTCGTTCTTGGTCAACTGCCGGAGATACGCACTTCCATCATCTGTTCTCCGATAGCCGACGCATCGTTGGAGTCGATCACCACGCCGTGGCGATCGAAAATGTAGAAGTACTGCGCGGCCATCGCGGCAGGGTTGCGGGAAGAAATGATCGCCCGGAACGGCCAATCCTCGGGCGGGTGATAGCTTCCCGTTCCCTGGGGCGGCAGTCGTGTCGAACCGAAGTTCACCCTCCAGTGTGTCTGCTCGTCAGGTGGGGTGACATCTCGGTACGCATCCTCTCCCTCTTCCGGATGGCATTCATAGATGCGGCCCTCCACCGTACGGATGGTGGAGGGGGGCTTGGGGCAGTTGATCGGGCCCATTTGCTCTCCCGGCAGAGTCTCGAATAGACCCGGTGAAATCGACGCGGCGGCTAGGGCGAAGGGATAGAGAAAGCTCATGGCTGATCGGTGTACTGGACGTTGGGGTGGGGAGAAAGGTTCCCGCCTATTTCGGCGGACAGAAGGCCACACACACACCGAGACGATTAAGTAGCGGTCGCACCGGCTCGTCATGCCGCTGGAAGCTCCACCGCAGCGCAGCGCCGCCGGCGCGGAAGCCGGGATAGGCGTAGTAGCGGAAGTTGTCGTCCGGATCGTTCGGGAGGGTAGACTCGATCCGGTAGGCCTCGCCGCAGTGACCATTGATGTACGTGCCTGCTGGGTGGTTGGGGATGTCTGGTCCAGGCCAACTGCTGACCAGGCTTTCATCCAGCACGGGACACAGCATCTTTCCATCGACCACCAATCCGTAGAAGCCCACATCCCGCATCCGATCGGTTGGGCTCGTCCACTTGAGCTTTTCCTTGTCGTCTGGTGGCGGCATGAGGTAGAACACATTCGCACGCGGCCAGAGGCGGATGCCGGAGATGCGCACTTCCATCAACTGCTCTCCAATAGCCGACGCATCGTTGGAGTCGATCACTACGCCGCGGCGATCAAAAACATAGAAGTACTCCGCCGCCATTGCTGCGGGATTGCTTGATGAGACGATTGCCCGGAACGGCCAATCTTCGGGCGGGTGATAGCTGCCTGTTCCCTGCGGTGGCAGTCGTGTCGAACCGAACCTCATCCTCCAGTGCGTCTGCTCGTCAGGTGGGGTGACATCCCGGTAAGCATCTTCTCCCTCTTGCGGATGGCATTCATAGATGCGGCCCTCCACCGTACGGATCGTTGCGGGCGGCTTGGGGCAGTTGATCGGGCCGGTCGGTTCCGGGAGCATCTCGAAGGGGCCGTGTGAAAGTGCTGCGGCAGCGAGGACGAAAGGAAAAAGCAGGCTCATGGCTGATCGGTGCCCATGCTGATATGTATGTGGTGGATGTGCGTGTCATTGGTGGCCAACACCTCCGTGATCGCGGGAATCGGATGGGCGAGGTCACGCTGCTGCATCCAACAAGTCCGACAACCAGCGCAGTAGTTCGTGGTAAGTACCTCGGCGCCTCGTAGCCTCAAGGCTGCAAGGAGAGATCGTCACAATCACCTCTGAAGTCCACTATCGCCTCGATCTACAAGGATGCTGTGCTGCCGGCGAACCCGATCAGCTGATTGATCTGCTCCAGCAGACCCTTGAGGCAAGGGAGGGAGGCGAAGCGACAGAGCAGCGTGGCCTGACGCCTGTGTCACAGATTGAGCACCAGATTTGCGCCTGAACCCATGATCGCGCTCAGAGCTTGGGGTCGGACTGATCGGGCGACCAGATCCAAAGCACATTGCCGTAGTCGCTGCCCTTCAACTCGGGGAAGCGGTCATCCTTCTTGAAGTAGCGGCGGGATCCCATTTGGGCCGGGGTGTACCACCAGCCGTTCTGTGGCACCTGTTGGCCCGCTTCGACTCTGTGTGGGCGAGTGGCGGTCGCGACGCTCGACGTGCCTGCGTAGGTGCCGTCGATCTCCTCATACTCATCGTCGATCAGCTCAACAAAGAACCAACGGCAAGGTCGATCCTCAAAGCTTTCCCGGGATGCAGCTGCGGGTGCCAGGTGGGGGCGCGACCTTTCGCGCTGTTGGATGTTTCGAAGGAGGAGGCCCTCCGGGCCACTGATCAGTCGATGAAGTCCGTCGACATCTTCCCAAAGTCCTTCCCTGCCAACACGCTCCAATGCGAGCTTGCCGAATTGGTTAAGCGTGTAGGTATTGCCAAGTTCACCATGTCCACCCGTCCAGCCGAACTGCAAGGAGCCATAAGGATCATCTGCTGGGACATACGCGCCCGTGCGCGGGGGCGTGTCGCCGCTGAAGCAACAAAGGTCTGAGCGAACACGGAATCTCGGGATGTGCGAAAACCCTTTCCCGTCCTCCTGCCATAGTGACCAGAATACGAAATCGTCCCACAAGCTCGGCCTACTCATCATTTCGCTGATCTTGCTCGCATAGTGAAAGACAGCCTGGGCACGATGTTTGAACTGCTCCTCCTGGTCCTGAGTCGCCCAAGGCATCTGGTACGCATACTCGTCCAGCATGCGTGAGCACTGGCGCTCGCCGGCGATGTCAAAAACCTGATGCGCGCGCGCGGCGATGTCCTTGATAACACCCTCCCTGAATTCCATCAGAGCAGGGTAAGCGTACGTTGAGAAGTGTCCAGCAGTGTCGATCGGCTGCCAGTTCGCGAGCATTCTTCCTGCCGGATCTAGATTGGAGCGTTCTTCCAAAAGTGATTCAGCGAAAGAGACGAGCAGATCAATTCTGTTTAGAAGGCCTTCCACATATGCCAGTGACGAGAAGTGGTAGAGCAGCGTGGCTTGACGCTTTTGCCAGGAATTGAGCTCCAAATATCTTGATGAACTTACAGTCTCATTCATAGCTTCGGATCGGACTGATCGGGTGACCAGATCCAAAGCACATTGCCGTAGTCGCTGCCCTTCAACTCGGGGAAGCGGTCATCCTTCTTGAAGTAGCGGCGTGATCCCATTTTTGCCGGGGTGTACCACCAGCCGCTTTGTGGGACGACTTGGCCCGCTTCGACTCTGTGAGGGAGAGTGGAAGTCGCGACGTTCGCCGTGCCTGCGTAGGTGCCGTCGATCTCTTCGTATTCGTCGTCCAGCATCTCGACGAAGTACCATCTACACGGGCGCGCTTCAAAGGAGTGGCGAGCGACAGTCGAGGGCCCGAGCGACACGCTGGACCGTTCCATCTCGCTCACAAGATTCTTGTGCTTGCGTTCGTTGATGATCTGATGGAGCAGCGCAGCGTTGGACCACAGCCCCCCCCTACCCACTCGATCCAATACGTATCTCCCAAAAGAGTTGAGCGTACGTGCGTCTCCCAACTCTCCGTGTCCGCCAGTCCAAGCGAACTGAAGGGCTCCAAATGGATCATCTGCCGGCATGTACACGCCGGTCCTGGGCGGCATATGGCCCGATCGGGCCTGGATATCTGTGTGGACTCTGAAGCTGGGAATGGAGGGGAATGCCACCTTCTCCTGTTCCCACGTTATCCAGAAGGTGAAATCGGTGTATGAAAATGGTCGGCGGATGATGTCGCTGATGTTCTCCGCATGCCTGAAGGCCGCCTCAGATCGGGCTCTGAATTCGCTCTCCTGCTCGGTGGTTGCCCAAGTCATCTGATACGCGTACTCATCGAGCATTCGGGCGCACTGATTATCACCAACGGCAAAGTAGCGTTGGAAGGCGCGTGCTGCCAACGCGTGAATGGCACTCTCACGAAACTCAACAAGTGCAGGGTAGGCAAACGTGGAGAAGTGAGTTGCTGTACTGACGGAACTCCAGCCTGCAAGCGCGGCTCCCGCGACATCGAGAGGACTTCGTTGATCAACGATTTCGTCAGCGAAGCTGATGAGCGCATCGATCTTGGGGAGGAGTCCCTTCAGGTAACCTGCTGAGGCGAAGTGGTACAAGAGTGCCGCCTGACGCTTGTGCCAAGGGTTGAGCTCAGGCTGGCTCTTGGACATTTCGTTCAACTCCTGGTTATCTGGCCGGGAAGATAGGGTAGGCCAAGTCTGACGTCATTCGACTGCGAGTCAAAATCCTTGGTTCCCCAGTTCGTGTCGAACGGACCCACGATCTTCGGATGATTGATCTCTGTGCGCAGGCTTTGGTATCTGGCCTGTTCATGTGCCGGAAGGTCCTTCCACGCGTCATAAGTCATAGGGCTGGGGGTGAGAGCCCCAGTCCTCGGATGCGCTTCGTAGTAAATGCTGCTGTCCTTTGCAGTTTTTATGGTATCAGTTGAACTTCGCAGAGAACGTCCTTCCTCGTCGAACAGAGCACTGCTATCGAACTTGATCTGTTCGTAACCTCCTTCAAGGTGATGCCCGGGTAGCTCATCCTTCTCTTGAGCCGCAGATTTCCCGCGCCAAACCTTTAACTTTTCGCCGCGTTTGAGCTCATAGATGACGAACTGACCGTTTGGATTCCAGTCGGGCCATACGGCATGAAACTTGCGCCAGTCTGATTTGGGGTCGTCAGATCGCATGATTTTCTTGAAAACGTCTTCTGACATCCAGTCGGCACTGGCAGCAAAGTTACTTGGAGAAACGACTCGATACAGTTTGAGCGGGCCGTTGAGTTCTACTGCTTCTAAAGTGGAGAAGCTCCGAATCTGAGAGTTGGTGAGTTTCGGATAGTCATGATCATTGGATGCTTGATCGACTTGTGCACGCACATCTTTAGGAGCTATGGGCGTATTCCTTGAGATGTTTCCTGTGCTTAGCCAGCGGGGCGGCGGACTTGCTTGCCGCATCAATGTAACCGCACGCGCTTCCGGCAGCGTTCCCGTGAAATGCACATTCCCCGCGTCAAGAACGCCGCGGCGCTGTACCAGATCCTCGATCTCAAGGCGACGAATGATCTCGTCCAGGATTTTCAGCGCGGGGGCCGTATGGGCGCTGATCTTCTTTGTCGCCAGGGCCTTGACGTCTTTCACCAGCTTGATGGTGTCCTGCGCGGCGGGTCCAATGAAGGGGATGTTCTTGACGAAGCCGAGCAGGTTGTCCATCAGGCTGATGGCGCGATCAAAGGCGTCCAGCAGGATCTTGGGGCTGACCAGGGCACGTACGATACGGGTCTGATTCGCCAGTTCGTGGAACAGACGATCCCACTTGAGCGACTTCCAGTACTTCATCACCTCGCGACGGCGGAGGAAGGTGATGACCCAGTCCATCGCTTCGTCCACGGCGCGGGCGACGTGATTGAGGCCGAAGCGGCGGACGTAGAGGAAGAAGATCTTCAGCACGCCCTTCAGCAGGGAGCCGACGGTAGGGATCAACCCGATCAGGCACAGCACCAGCCCGACCCAGGCCCAGGTGTCGCTGCTGTCTTTGTTGATCTGTTTGCAGCTTGCGATGATGTCGCGTACGTCGCAGACCTGGTCCACGCCGGGAATCATCGAGACGGCGGTGTCGAAGGCAATCTGACCGGTGGTGCGCTGCTCGTTGAAGTCGCCCTGGATGGCCTCCCACAGCCAGACAAAGACGTTCTTGGTTCCGTCAGCTACAGCGCTGTACTGATCGGTGACGAATGCGAGGGCTTCGCGGAGCTGCTGCAGCGTGACCGGTGCGGCCTGGTTGGGGCGGTCAACCCCGCCGTCAGCCATGACCACCTTCCTTGGCAGCGGCGATCAGCTCAAGCGCGGGCCAGGCGTTGTCCTTGTTCGGTTCGCGCGCCTGATAAATCACCTTGGCGACCTTCCTGTTAGGGATGGGACCGTGGTGCGCCTTGCCATCCGCGTCGAGCCTGCCGGTAATGGTGGCGCCGTTGTCGAAGTGAATTTCGTATGGCGTACCGGCCATAGCCTGCTGCGTGTCTACGTCCATGTAGTTCAGTGCTATCCAATGAGTGAGTTGCTGTGTGCCGTCCGGTAGCGGCGGCAGGAAGGCTTCGTTCTTCTCCCCGCCCATGAACGGATGCTGCCCGGCCTTGACGGTAAACGTGCCCGGGCAGCTGAAAGTGATGTTGCCGCCTTCCAGCGTGATCGCGCTGTTGCCAGCCTGCAGCACCACCTTCTGCTGGGCCAGGATGTCGATGCGGTCGTCGGTGGCGGTCACGGTGATGGCCTGGTCGGCCAGCAGCTCCAGCTCGCCGGTGTTGGACTGCAGGCTCACCGGGCCGTTGGCGGCAATCACCTTGA